>JAQBQL010000088.1 GCA_028287035.1 Labilithrix sp.
GTCTCTAGAGGCGCGGCCCCGGCGGGCGTCCGGGCGCGGAGCGCAGGCCCGCCGTGCTTCGAGGCGGCGAGCGGCCCGCGCATCGATGCGACGGGCGGAACCGTCTCCGGCGCCTGCTCGACGGCGGCGCCCCGACGATCGGCCGCGGCGCTCGCGTCCGCGAGCACCTCGTCCATGTCGAAGTCGTCCATGTCGATGTCGATCGAGATGTCGCGCTCGCGTTCGGCCGGCGCCGCTCCTTCGCCGAAGCGCGCCTTCGCCTTGCGGAGATGGCGCTTGTACGTCCCCTCCTCGATCTGGCGGCAGATGCGCACCCAGTGCATCGCGTACGTGTTGTACTTCTGGGTGACGACGTTGAACCGGAAGCGGACGGCCGTGTTCCGGATCTGCTCCTTGCGGAGGAGCATGAAGCGCCGCTCCACGTCCTTCTTCGGGATGGTCGGCTCGAGCCGCTCGAAGCCGAGGAAGTACTGCTCGTAGAGATTGCGAAGCCGGTCGACGCGCTCCTCGAGCTCGCCGATCGCCATCTCTTGCTCCTGGGGTGTCACCGCGCGTTGGCTCCGAGCCCCTCAAGTCTCCCGGAGGACCGCGGCAGAGTAAAGCCTTCGCGGCAAGGACGCGTCAGAGCGGGGTGACCTTGACGTTGTCGAAGCAGACCTTGACCTCCCACTCGTTGAAGCCGAAGTGGTCGTGCCCTTGGCCGGCCAGCGGCTTGTCGTCGGTCCAGGTGAAGAACTCGACCCCGTCGACCGACCAGCGGACGGTCTTGCCGTCGGTGCGCTCGATCTTGAAGTGGTAGGTCTGCCCCTTCTGCACGGGCCGCTGGCGCGCGTCGTCCGAGTCCTTGTCGATCTTGATCTCGCGGCGGTCCGCGGCGTGCTCGTTCAGGCGCGCCAGGACCTGGAGCGTGTTCTTCCAGCCGCCCAGGATGGCGAGGTAGCTCGTCGCGTTCGTGTACGACGTGCCGGTCGCGTAGGAGACGCCGTCGCCCCACACCTCGGCCTTGAGGTCGCCGTCGTCCGAGAAGGGCGTCGCGTCGAACTCGATGCGCGCGTTGACCGGGAGCGTCCGGTTCAGCCACACGCCGTGGTTGTGGGCGTTCTGCACGCAAAGCTTCCCGCCCTCGACGCGCCACGCGTCCTTCGAGCCCTTCGTGAGGATCCAGTTCGGACCGAGGTTGCTCGGGTCGCGGCGCGGCTCGGCGCCGGCGTCCTTGCCGAGGGCGAGGCCGCCCTCCGCGCCCGCATCACCGGCGTCGGCGCCCGCCTCGGCAACGCGCGGCTCGGTGGCGGCGCCCGCCTCCGGCAGGTCGACGGCCTCGGTGCGGTCGAACGTGTCCTCGAACGGCGTGGTCATCACGTTCGCGGACGGTTTGAAGCTGGCGCTCGACGCGGAGGACGTCGCGCCCGCGTCATAGGCGGGCGCGCTGCCGCTCGGCACGCAACCGGCGCCCGCGACGAGGACGACGGCGACGGACACTGCCGCGAGTGACGCGACTGACGCGAGGGGCGCCGACCAGAAGAACGCGCGGATGGACTTCACCCCGCGGTTTCTACCACATCGTGGTAAAAACCCGCCCGAGCCATGCACCCGATTCTCTTCCGTATCCCGCTCCCGCACCTGCCGCTCAAGGCCTGGTGGGCGGCCGCCCTCGTCGCCGTGATCGCGCTCGTTTACGCCGCGCTCGGCGCGCGTCGCAAGGAACGAAGCACCGTCGCGGTCGCGCTGGTCGTCGCCGCGCTCGCCGCCGGCGCCGGGTACTACTTCCGCGCCATCAAGTACGAGGCGGATGCGCTGCCCATCTACTCCTACGGCGTGATGCTCGGCCTGTCGCTCGTCGTCGGCTGGTACCTGACGCTCACGCTCTCCGAGCGCGACGGTCTCCCGAAGGAGACGATGGCCAACTGCTACGTGGTCACCGCGATCGCCGCGATCGTCGGCTCGCGCCTCCTCTACATCGTCACCAACATGGACGAGTTCCGGGTCAACCAGCACGACCCGTCGAGCGCCATCGACTTCGGGACCTTCTTCGCGCTGCGCCGCGGCGGGCTCGTCGCCTACGGCGGATTCCTGGGCGGCTATCTCGGCAGCTGGCTCTACCTGCGGGGCCACAAGATCCGGCTGCTGCCGTGGGCGGACGTCGCGGTGCCGAGCCTCGCCTCGGGCCTGCTCATCACGCGGATCGGCTGCTACCTGTTCGGCTGCGACTTCGGCAAGCGTCTCCCCTCGGACGCGCCGGCCTTCCTCGCGCGCATGGGCACGTTCCCGCACTGGGCGACCGGCACGCTCGAGGGCGGGGGCGACGGCGCCCCGGCGTGGACCAAGCACCTCGACGCGGCTGGCCACGGCACCCCCGCCGCCGCCGAGCTGCTCAAGATGAACCACTCGTGGCCGGTCCATCCGACGCAGATCTACGAGTCGTTCGTCGGGCTCCTCCTGCTCGTTCTGCTCCTGTGGCAGCGGAAGCATCAGCGGTTCCGCGGTCAGATCTTCTTCCTGTTCGCGTTCGCCTACGGGTACCTGCGGTTCCTCATCGAGATGCTCCGCGACGACTCGGAGCGCGGCGAGTTCGGCACGTTCCCGCTGCACCTGTTCATCCCCGGCGCGCTCGTCATCATGGCGCTCGCGTTCGTGTTCGGCATCTCGCTCGGCATCGCCAACCTGCGCGCCCGCATGATCGCGCGCGTCGCCGCGTTCGTTCCGCCGATCGTCGCGTACGTGGTGCTCGCGCCCGCGAAGTTCGGCGAGGTCGTGCAGGCGCACCCCTCGACCAGCCAGTGGATCGGCCTCCTGTCGGCGATCATCGTCGCGTACTTCTACGCGCACTTCTGGGAGCTCGCGCGTAAGAGCCCGAAGGCGGCGATGAGCCTCGAGAGCCTCGGCGACCTGAAGCCGCTCCGTGAAGAGGAGCGCCCGCGCCGCCGTCGCGAAGAGGACGACGATGACGACGACGAGGACGAGGTCGTCGCCGCCGCGGCAGCCCCGAAGCGGAAGAAGAAGAAGCCCGTGAAGGAAGAGGACGTTGCCGCCAGCGAGCCCGCGGCGGAAGCGCCGGTCCTCCTCACGGGCGAGCTGACGAAGAAGACGGAAGACGAGCCGTCGGACCCGAGCTGAGTCAGTCCTTGGTCGCCGCGGGCGCAGTGCCCGCGGCCGAGCCGCCACGCAGCAGATCGCGGATCTCCGTGAGGAGCACCTCCTGCTTGGGCGTCTCGGCGGGCGTGGCCTTGGCGCGTATCCGGTTGTAGATGCGCACCACCAGGAACACGATGAAGCCGATGATCAGGAAATCGATCAGCGACTGGAGCGTCGCTCCGTAGCCGATCGCGACCTCCTGAGCGAGCGCCTTGCCGTCGGGCCCGATCGGCGGCTTGCCGTCGGCGCCGAGCGCCGCGCCGGGCTGCAGCACGATCTTCAGCTCCGAGAAGTTCACCTTCCCGAGCACCATGCCGATCGGCGGCATGATCACCTTGTCGACGAGCGAGCTCACCACCTTGCCGGAGGCGGCGCCGATGATGACGCCGACCGCGAGGTCGATGAAGTTGCCCTTGATCGTGAACTCCTTGAACTCCGCGAGCAGTCCCATCGGATCTCCCTTCAGAACAGCGTGTAGACGAGGTTGATCGAGGCCATCGAGTCGGTCGTCTGCACGCCCGGTAGCGGCTCGTTTTCGTAGCGCATCGTGTAGGTCGTCGCGATCGCCAGGTTGTCCGAGATGTTCGACTTGATGCCGATGTCGAAGACGAGGCGGTAGGTCCCGAGGTCGGACACGTTCTGCAGGTACTCGAGGCCGCCGATGACGGAGACCTCCTTGTACAGCTTGTTCTCGTAGCCCGCGAAGAGCCGGATGTTGTGGAGCGTCTCGGTCTTGTCGAGCAGTGGCAGCGGCGCCGGGGCGGGCTGACCCTCCGGGACCTCGGGCGGCGTCGGCACGCGCGAGGCGTTCCGGCGCACGTCGTGCTGGAGGTCGTAGCCGCCCTCGACGCGGAGCGACTGCTTCTTCGTGTTGATGAAGTAGTACGCGAGGCCCGGATCGAAGTTGAGCCGCAGATCGAGGCCCTGGAAGCGGTCGTGCCGCGCGCTCACCTGACCGAACGCCGCGATCGCGTCGGTGATGAAGTAGTCGTAGCGAATGACGCCCTGGTAGTTCTCGACCGTCGTGTCGACGGGCGCGTCCTTCGTGCCGGCACGCGCGAAGTTGGCGGCAGCCTGGACGCCGAGCTGGTGCTGGTCACGCCGGACCTTGAGCTTCAGCAGCGAGGTGAGCGCCACGGTGCGCGCGTTGCCCGACGAGAAGAGTCCGCCCGCGCCGATCGACATCTCGGTCGCCTGCTTCGGGTCGTCCGCGGCGGGCAGCGCGCCCGTCGCGAAGCCGCTCTTCGCCACCTCGGTCTTGCCGGTGGTCGCCGCCGTGCCCTTCAGCGTCTCGCTGGGGAGCGTCGGCGGCGGGGTCGCTTGATCGGCGTTCGCGGTGCGCGCGGCCGAGAGGAGGAGAGCCGCGGCCAGGAATCCAAACGTCGCGCGCTTCATCGTCCGCTCCCTTGCTGCTGCTGCACCTTGAGCTCGACCCGTCGGTTGTTCGTGCGTCCTGCTTCCGTGTCGTTCGTGTCGATCGGCTTCTCGGCGCCGTAGCCCTCGCTGGTGAGCACGCCCTTGGCGATGCCCTTCGCTTCGAGCCACTTCGCGACCGTCTCGGCGCGCTGCTGGCTCAGCGTCTTGTTGTGCGCGGGGTCCCCGCGGCCATCGGTGTGGCCCTCGATGCGGAGGGCCTTCACCTCGGGGTGCGCCTGGAGGACGGCGAGCACCGCGGCGAGCACGTCCTCGCTGTCCTTGCCGGGCTGGAGCTCCGCGCTGTTCGTCTTGAACTTCACCTGGTCGGTGATCCGGATCGCTCCGCCCTCGAGGAACGCCTTCGGGCGTTCGGGCTCGGCAGGGGCAGGGGCAGGGGCGGGGCGGTCCGGGCAGCCGCTGATCTTCGGATCGGCGGAGCGCTTGCCGGGCTCGCGGGGGCACGCGTCCTCGTTGTCGTACACGCCGTCGGCGTCGAGGTCGGGCGGGCACCCGTTCGTCTTCGCATCGGCGGAGGCGATGCCGGGGATGCTCATGCAGGCGTCGACCGCGTCGGCGACGCCGTCGTTGTCGGTGTCGGCGGGGCAGCCGTTCCTCGTCGGATCGAGGTTCTTCACGCCGGGGACGAACCCGCACGCGTCCTCGCAGTCGAGCACGCCGTCGCCGTCGCGATCGGTGACGCGCTCGGGGACCGTGGCGACCGGGACGTCGGGGACCGCATCCGGCGGCACCCACTCGAACGACAGGAGCGTGCGGAAGACCGGCGCCCCGTACCCGCGCGTGACGCCCGTGCCGATGGCGGCGCCGATGCGCAGGTTGTGCCCGAGGTCGACGTGCGACCCGAGGAGCAGCTCGAGCGGGCTCGTGCGGTTCTCGAACGCGCGGCCGTCCTGCAGGACCGTCGATCCGAAGAGCTCGGGGCCGACGAGCGCGTGGCCATCCGCGAGGAGGAGGCCGGCGCTCGCGCCGTACGTCAGCTGGTGGCCGATGTAGCCGTCGCCCCAGGCCTCCTGGCGCGCATGGAACAGCGCGCCCACGCGGGCCGCGTAGGCGAACGCTCCGGCGCGGCCGGCGAAGGCGATGCGGGGACCGACGCGCGGCTTGCCGTCGCCGGTGTACGCGTTCGGCGAGCCGGAGGGCGCGAAGAGCTCGCCGCCGATCGCGAGGGTCGCGACGTCGCCGGGGGTGCCCAGCACGCGCCCGTCGAGCGAGAGCCGCACGTCGCCGACCGACACGTCCTCGGACGCCTCGTGCACGACGCCGTTGATGATGCCGCGGTGTCCGTCCACGTACACCTGGAGCGGGACGCTGAGGCCGAGGCGGACGCGATCGCCGAGCGTCATCGACGCCCCGAGGTGCGTCATCAGCTGGTTGCGGACGATGGACGAGTGAACGTTCCCGTCCGCGTCGTAGGCGACGAGCGACCGGTACGAGTAGTCGTTGACGAGCCCCAGCGCGAGGCGACCGTCGCCCTGGATGTCGACCGAGTCGAGCACGAACCAGCGGCTGCCGCGCTCGGACACGTCGAGGTTGTTCGACGCGAAGCCCCTCTGCTCTTGCGCCGCCACAGGCGCGGCGGCGAGGCCGACGAGGCCTGCCCCGGCCAGGGCCAGGAAGAGCGATCCACGCGCACGTGCCATCATGATCGCGAGTCCTTTCGGAAGGGCGGACCACGAGGGCGGCCCGGTGCAAAACCGGCCGACCATTACCATGCTCACCGGGGGGGCGGTCCCGGGATGTTCGTCACGCGAAAGGAAGAGAGACCGACTGAGGAAGGAAGCGGGAGGAAGGAAGAAGGCCGTGCGAAGCGAAGCGGCGAAAAGCAGCGCGAAGCGAAGCGGTACGAAGCGAAGCAGTGCGAAGGGAAGCGGTACGAAGCGAAGCAGGAAGCGTGCGAAGCGAAGATCAGGCGGCGCGGCGGGTGAGGACGCGCGCGACGTGGACGGCCGAGGCGCGGGTCGCCACGTCGAGCGACGCGGCAAGCGCCTTGGCGGAAGTGAAACGCCAGAACGGGTCGGGCTGGAGCGCGCAGTCCATCCACTCGTCGAGCTCGGGCGCCACGTCCGAGCGGAGCTGCATGAGCGACGTGCGCCCGCCGCGCTGGACGGCCGCGAAGATCTCGCTGATGCGCGTCCCGCGGAACGGGCAGCGGCCGACGAGGCACTCGAAGGCAACGACGCCGAGCGAGTAGAGGTCGACCCGGCCGTCGAGCGCCGCGGAGCCGAAGAGGATCTCGGGCGCCATGTACTCCGGGGTGCCGACGAGGTCGCGCGGGGCGGACGCCGGCTTCAGGGTCTCGGCCACGCCGAAGTCGAGGAGCTTCACGAGGCAGTGGCCGTCCTCCTGCGTGGTGATGAAGATGTTGTCCGGCTTCACGTCGCGATGGACGATGCCGAGCGCGTGCACGCGGGAGAGGGCGCGCGCGACCTGCTTCACGATCTCGTTCGTCTCCGCGACGCTCAGCGTGCCCATGCGGTCGATGTATGCGGCGAGCGTCTCGCCCTCGAGCTTCTCGTAGATGATGCAGGGCGCGCCGGAGTGCGTGACGCCGAGGCCGAGCACCTTGACGACGTGCGGGCTGAGCATGCGCGCGGACACGGCCGCCTCGTTGGCGAAGCGCTCCAGCATGACCGACGACGAGGCGTGGGCCTCGTGCATGATCTTCACCGCGACCTCGATCCCGAGCACCTTGTCGAACGCCGCGTACACGCAGCCGACCGCACCCTCACCGATGACGGCGCCGAGCTCGTAGCGATCGTCCATGATCGCGACCGTGCTGCCATCCATCGGAGACATGCTGTTCATGTCGAGGTGTATTGCAGCGGGTGTGCCGCACGCCCGAGGCCGCTCGCGGTCGCCCGGCGAGGGCTCGCGACCCTTCGAGCGTCACCGTCATGACGGCGGCGCTCCAGGGCTCGAGCGCGCGCGTCGCGGGCGGGGCGACGGACCCCCGGAAGGCCCCGGGGGCGGCGTCAATCGGTCGACGCTGCGTCGGCTCGCCGTCAGGAGCGCTCGGGGCCGGGGGCGAGAGGCCGCGGCGCCGTCTGGACCGCCGAGCAACGCCCGAAGAAGTTGCGCCGCGCCAAGGCCTGGGGGGGGGATAGGCCTCGACGCGACGCATTCGGGGACATTGCTGGTTCCGTGCCGCGCCGATCGCGCCGCTAACTCCGCGAACGCAGGTCGGATTGCCGCGCGCCGTCGTTCACTCTCGCAAGCCGTGAAATGCGGAGCTGCAAGGTCGGCCCCGAACGAGCGCGTACGGCGCGCATCGCGGCAAGCTTTGCCGCGTCCTCACGCCGCCTTCGCCGCGCTCCCCGTGCCCAGGATCTCGGCCAGGCGCCGCGTCACGTGGGCGCGTCGCTCCCGGTACACGTCGAGCACGACCTCGCGGCGCACCCGTCCGTGCCGGTACAGCACCTCCTTGTCGGCCAGCGCCGCGACGAGGTCGTCGACCCGCTTCTCGTAGAGCGACTCGACCCGGTCCTCGACCCGCGCGTAACGAGCCTGGAGCGCGCGGGCCACCGGCGCGCCGCCCTCCGCGACGCAGTAGGCGAGGATGTCCCAGGCGAGCCTCGCATGCTCCGCCTCGTCCTCGACGATGCGCACGAGGGCCTCGCGCGCCGCCGGATCCGTCACGTCGGCGAGCGCGGTGCGGGCGAGCTCGGCGTTGAAGTCCTCGAGCAGGGCGCCGTCGACGAGCGCCTCCGTCGCCACCTGCGCGAGCGCCTTGCCTCGGTCCCTCGGGAGCTCGCCGCCGCCGCGCCCGAGCTCGGGCATCGCCTGCACGCCGAGATCCTCGCCGGCATAGGCCGAGGCGAGGGCGAAGCACCGCTCGGCGTGATCGATCTCCTGCAGGCACGACAGGTGCGCGCGGCGGACGAGATCCGACGGCGCTCCGAGCACCACGAGCTGCCGGGCGACCTGACCGAAGGCCGGTACGCTCGCGTGCTCCTTGCGTGCATCATGCAACCAGAGCTCGCGCAGGACGAGGCGCGCCTCGGCGGACAGCCCGCTCACGTCGGGCCGCGGGCCGCGCGCCCACTCGGTGCTCGCCCTCACGTCGGGCGTCAGCGCCTTGCCACCGGCGATGCGAAGCGGGCGTCCCCAGCCGCCGAACCCGAAGCTCATGGGACTCGCAAAGAGCCACGCCAGGAGGTCGAAGAACCCGAAGCCGAAGCCGAGGACCACCGTGAGCACGATGCCCACCACCGACGGGGCATGCGTGGTCTGCGGCGGAACCGCCCGCCTCCGCACGTCGCGCCCGAACGAGACCAGCCCCACGATCCCGAGGACCGCCGTGATGGCGACCGACCCGAAGACGCCGAAGGCCGACGCGTCCGAGCTCACCGACTGGCTGAGGCACGCGCCGAGGGAGCATGCCGCGACGACGACCATCCCCACGAGCGCGGCCACGCCGGCATGAGGCCTCCAGGGGCGCCGCGGCTCGGGCGGAGGCGGCGCAGGAACGCGGTAGGGGCTCGCCGGATCGATCATGGCTCCAGCGTAGCGACGCGCGAGGCGGCGGCGCGGGCGTTCACACACGTTTCACGGCGCGCCTTTCGCGGGTGCGCCCATGGTGGGCGGGCGTAGGATCTTGCCGATGAGCACGACGAGCACCATGGCCGCCCTCGCTCGCGTCCCGGTCCGCGGCGGCGAGCTCACGGTGGCGACGTGGGGATCGAGCGACCCCGACGCGCCGACCGTCCTCGCCGCCCATGGCATCACCGGCTCGCACCTCGCGTGGACGCTCCTCGCCCGGGAGCTGCCCGACCACCGCTTCGTGGCGCCCGACCTGCGCGGTCGCGGCGGCTCCCGAGGGCTGCCCGGACCCTACGACATCCGCGCGCATGCCGAGGATCTCGGGGCGGTCTGCGAGGCGCTGCGGCTCGCCGCGCCCACCGTGGTCGGGCACTCCATGGGCGGCTTCGTCGCCGCGGCCTTCGCGATGATCCATCCGGAGCACACCGGCGCGCTCCTCCTCGTGGACGGCGGGTTGCCCTTCACGTTGCCGGAGGGCCTCGACCGCACCGCCGCGGTGGCGGTGATCCTGGGGCCGGCCGCGCAGCGGCTCGCGATGACGTTCGCGAGCCGCGCCGCGTATCTCGACTTCTGGCGCCGCCATCCCGCGTTCGCGACCGACTGGTCACCAGCGGTCGAGCAGTATGCCGATTACGATCTCGTCGAAGATGAGGCCGGTGTCCTCCGGCCGGCCACCGTCGCGGCAGCCGTCGCCGAGGTGTCGCCGGAGCTCTTCGGCAGCGAGACCGGCGAGGCCGCGCTGGCGCAGCTCCCGCGGCGGACCACCATCCTCACCGCGCCGCGCGGGCTCGTCGACGATCCGCCCGGCCTCTACCCGCCGGCGGTGGTGGAGCGCTGGCGGGCCACGCTGCCGGCGGCGCGCATCGTCACCGTCGACGACGTGAACCACTACACGATCGTGATGTCCGCGCGCGGCGCCCGCGTCGTCGCCGACGAGCTGCGCGCGCTCCTGCGCTGAAGGCCGGTCAGCCCTCGAGGCGCGGCGGCGGCTGGCTGAGCGGCGCGCCCATCGCGCGCAATGCGTCGAGGCACTCGTCGGCGACCTGCCGGTTGCCGGCCGCCTTCGCGAGCTCCCGCACGCGCTGGAACTCGAGCCGGGAGGGGTCGAGCTCGCCGCGCAGCACGAGCAGCTTCGCGAGGAGGAGCCGACCCCCGAGGACGTCCCACGTGAACTCCATCGACTCGGCGTAGCGGATCCCCTGGGCGAGGACGCGCTCGGCGTCGGCATCGCCGTTCCGCCCGTCGAGGTACGCGAGGAACATGCGGTTGTGGCTGGCGAGGCGGTCGTGCCCGAGCTCGTCACACAGCGCGAGCGACTGCTTGAAGGCGCCGTAGGCGCGCGAGTAGTCCTCGAGCTGCACGAGCGCGTCGCCCATGTTGTGGAGGTTCACGGCGACCTCGTACTGGAGCCCGAGCTCGCGGGACATGTCGATGGCGCGCTCGGCGTGGAGCACCGCTGCCCGGAAATCACGGGCGAAGTACTCGATGAGCGCGCGCAGCTTGTGACGCTCGCACACCACCATCGGCTCGGTGGGCAGGAGCTGCGCGGCGCGCTCGAAGTAGGCGCGGGCCGTCGCGTGGTCGCCCATCGCCGCGTTCGCCTGGACGAGGCTGACGAGGAGCTTGTGCTCCTCGAGCTTGTCGCCGCCGCTCGTGACGATCGATTTGAGGCGCTCGAGGTGCTCGAGCGATCGCTTGAAGTCGCCCTGCCGCCCCGAGAACTCGGCGGCGGCAACGAGCGTCGACTTCACGAGGTCCTTCCGGTGCTGGGCGATGGCCTCGGCGGCCGCGAACTGGGCGCGCGCCGCGTCGAACAGGTGGAGCGCGCCGAGGATGCGGCCGGCATCGATCCGCACCCGGACGCGGAGCTCGAGGGAGTCGCCCTCGTGCAGCGGCGCGGCGTCGACCTGCGCGATGACGCGCTCGCACAGCTCCATCGCCTCGGGCAGCGTGCGCACGAGGCGTACCGAACGCGCGAGCCCGGCGAGCCAGGCGGCGAGCTCCTGGGGCGCGCGGCCCGCCGGATCGCACAGGTCGATGGCGCGGGCGTAGTCGCGCGAGGCGGTCTCGTACTGGCCGCTCTCGACCCGGCGATCGGCGCTGCGCGCGAACCACTCGCCCGCGCGCTCGCGCTCGCCCGAGGCATAGAGGTGCGTCGCGATGCGCGCGGCGTGCTCGACCGCCGCCTCGCCGAGCGTCACCTCGAGCGCGCGGCCCGCCGCGGCATGCATCTCGCGCGTGGCCTCCGCGGTGAGCGCATCGAGCACCACCTCGGGCACGATCGGGGAGACGAACATCACCTCCTGCGGGCCGGTGTAGCTCACGAAGCCGCGGTCGCGCAGGATGGCGAGGGAGCGGTCGAGCGCCGTCAGATCGAGGCCGGTCATCGCCGCGAGCACCGCCGAGTTGATCGGCTCGCCGAGGACCGCCGCCGCCTGGAGGATGGCGCGCTCGGCCGCGTCGAGGCGCGCCACGCGCGAGCCGACCAGCCCGCGCAGCGTCTTCGGCAGCGACAGATCCTGCGATGCGAGCTTCATCGTGAGGATCGAGCCGTCGGCGACCGTCACCGCGCGGGCCTCGACGAGCGCCTTCAGGATCTCCTCGATCATCTGCGGGTGACCGCCCGCCCGCTGCCTCACGAAGCGGAGCAGGTCCGGGGGGACGCGGTCGATCCCGAGCCGCACCGCGACGAGCCGCTCGCCGTCCTCCGGCCCGAGATCCGCCAGGTCGAGCGCGCTGTGCACCGGCAGCCTCTCGAGCGGATGCGAGAAGCCGGCGCGCGCCGCGAGCACGAAGAGCGCCCGCGTCTGCGGGAGGCGCCCGAGCACGGCCTCGAGCACCGCGAAGCTCTCGGCGTCCATGCAGTGCGCCGCGTCCCACGCGAAGGCGTGAGGGCGATCGTCGCAGAGGCGCAGCACCATCTGCGTGAAGGCGTTGACGAGCGACCCCTTGGGGTTCGCGAGCGGCGCGTCGGTCGTTGCGCCGAGCGCGGTGAGCACCGCCGCCACCTCGTCGTCGTGGAGGCCCAGCGCGCGAAGCCGGGGCGCGACCTGGCGGATGTGCGCGTCGGGGTCTCCCTCGGCGACGCCGCAGAGCACCTGGATCATGCACTGGATCCCGGAGAGCGGCAGCTCGGTTCCGCGCGGCAGGCACGCCGCGAGGTGCCAGCCGACGTTGTAGCCCCCCTTGCGGAGCCGCCGCTCGACCTCGAGGAGGAGGCGCGTCTTGCCCACGCCGTGATCGCCGCGGAGCGTGAGCGTGCTGGCGACGCGGCGGGTCGTCGTGGCGAGCACCTCGCCGAACGCCCGCAGCTCGTCGCGGCGGCCGACGAAGCGACCGAAGGCCTCGCTCGTGCCGCGGACCTCCTTCACGAGCAGGGTGGTCGACGAGGTGATGCCGGCGCCGCGGCCGAGCGAGTCGAACACGAAGAGGCTGCGCACCTGGCGCATGGCCGAGGCGCTGATCGCGCACATGCCCTCGCGCGCGCGGGCGAGATCGCGGGCAGTGGTGACGATGGTGGCGAGGCGTTCGTCGGCGGTGGGCACGCCCTCGCTGCTCACGTGGATGCGCCCCACGTGGAGGCCGGCGCTCGGCTGACGCGCGCCGCCGGCCAGCGACCGGAGCACGACGAGCGCGCAGCGGGTCGCCACCTCGGTGTCACGCCCGTCCGGATCGGCGGCGCCGAAGATGGCGGTGACCTGCTCCGGCTCGCTGGCGAGGACGTGGCCGCCGTGCCGCCGGATGGTCTGGGCGACGCGCTCGGCGAGCGAGGGATCGTCGCGCCCCGGAACCTCGACGACGAGGCCGGTGACCTCGCGCCGCGCGCCCATGCCGGCGGCGCGCTCGACGTCGACCACCGGGATCATGCTGCTCGTCTCGACGCGCGTGACCGAGGGGTAGCTGCGCCGCTGCGACGTCGGGATCTCGACGGGCGTGCGTTCCTGGGAGGCGCCGCCGTCCGCGTCGAGCACCATCACCGGGCCCGTCTCGTCGGGGTTCCGGAAGCGCGCGAGGAAGTCCGCGAGATCGTGCGCCGAGAAGCGCCGGCCCTGCGAGTAGAGGAAGGAGAGGAGCGCCTCGTACATGCGGCCCGCGTCGGCGAAGCGGTCCTCGGGGCGGGGCGCCATCGCGATCTTGAGGAGGGCGACGAGCTCGGGCGGCGCCTCGGCGCGGAGCAGCTCGACGGGCGGGTACTCGACGGTGGACACGCGGCGCAGCGTCTCGAACGAGGTCGGCGCGCTGAACGGGTTCACCCCCGCCAGCATCTCGTAGAGCACGGTGCCGAGGGAGAAGAGGTCGCTCCGCGCGTCGACCGCGCCGCCCTCGACGTGCTCCGGGCTCATGTACCCGAACTTTCCCTTCAGCTGCCGCGTCCGGGTGTCCTCGAGGCCCGCCGGGTCGAGCGCGGAGGCCGCCTTCGCGATGCCGAAGTCGGTGACCTTCACCTCGCCCTCGAGCGAGACGAGGATGTTCTGCGGCGACACGTCGAGGTGGACGATGTTGAGCGGCTGGTTCTGCTCGTCGCGGCGACGGTGAGCGTGGTCGAGCCCCTTCGCGACCTCGGCCGCCACGTAGACCGCCATCTCGACGGGGATCGCGATCGACTGCCGGCGGCACCGCGCGAGCAGCGTGGCGAGGTCGAGCCCGCTCACGTACTCCATTGCCATGTAGTAGGCGTCTGCCGAGGGCATGCTGCCGACGACGGTGCCGGGCGCGAGGCCGAGGTCGAACACCTGGACGACGTTCGCGTGTGACAGGCGGACCGCGAGCTTCGCCTCGTGGATGAACATCTCCACGAACTGCTCGCTGGCCGCGAGCTCGGGGAGGATGCGCTTGATGACGACGACCTTCTCGAAGCCCTCGACGCCGTAGCTCTTCGCCTTGAACACCTCCGCCATGCCGCCCTGGCCGAGCCGCTCCAGCAGGCGATAGCGCCCGAAGGTCGTGTTCAATGTACAGCGCCTCGCGTCGTCACGGCTTCCCCACCCCGCACCCTGCAGGCTAGCACTTTCAGCGCGCGACGGGCTGCCGGCAACCGAGCACGAGCTCTTGCCCGGTCATCGCCAGCGCGCACCGTGAGAGGACGTCCATGCCGAGGCGGCCCTCGGTTCCGCAGGCAGCATCCTTCTCCGTCACGGCGGTCCCGATCTCGCCGGTGCTCGACCAGCTGCCGATGGTGAACGGGACGCTGCCGTGGATGTCGATCGCGAGCTCGACGAGGCCCGCCGTGCTCACCGACCGTCCGGTCGCCGGGCGGGCGGCGACCCTGGCGCCGGCCTTGCTGCCCTGCATCACGAACGTGCGCGCGCCGGAGGTGTCCACGGCGAGCTTCGTGGCCTCACCGTCGACGGTCGCTTCGAGCGCGATGGTGCCGTCGGCGCAGAACCGACCGGAGCTCGTGGTGAGCGCCAGCCCGAGCTCCTCGGCGCTTGCCCACGCCGCGGTCCTCGGCTGCGCCCGCAGCTCGCCGCGGACGAAGTCGAGGGCGATCGCCTGTCCCGGCGCGAGGGCCTTCGCGAGGAGCTGCGGCGCGATCACGCCGCCGATGCCGTGCGCGCGCATCGCCTGCGGGAAGTCCGCGATCGTGACGGCCTGATCGCCGAGGGCGCCCCAGCCCTCGATGGTGAGCGAGGAGCCCTTCACCGGCGGGGCGAGCCCGGCGGTCCGGGCGACGGTCGCGTCGATCGAATGGCCCGCGGCGGTGGTGTCGACGAGGAAGCGCACCGTCTCGCTGCCCACCTTCACGTCGAGGAAGGGCAAGGGGAACGGACGCGTGCCCGCCTTCCGCGCCTCGAACTGGAGCATCGCCCGGCGCGGCGCGGCGTCGATGCCGGTGTCGACGCGGCCCTTGTGCACCGCGGAGACCACCGCCGCACGCTCGGCGTCGGTCGCGCACGCCACGAGCATCGCGAGCATCGGCACGAGGACCGCGGCGAGGAGGAGGCACGGCATCCGGGACGACATGGCGACGGGTGTACCCGCCCCGGCGAGCGAGAGAAAGAGGAAGCGCCGCCGATCAGCGCGTGAGCCAGATCGGGTTCGTGAAGGCGAGCGGCTGGATGGGCATGAACGGGAGCGCGTCGTCGAGCGCGCGGTCACCGCGGACGACGACGACCACCCACTTCGCGCCCTCGGGCACGGTCAGCGAGAGGTCCGTCTCGAAGCGGATCATGCGCTGACCCACCTCCTCGAGCGTTCCCTCCTCGCGACCGAGCCTCGTCGGCCTCGAGGCGATGGCTTGCTTGAAGAGCGTCTCGCGCCGGCCGGGACCGCCCGGCGCCGGGACCCCCGCGAGCACCTCGACCGACGTGACGTCGATCCATGGCGCCGCCCGGACGCGCAGCTTGCCCGTGACGACGCCGCTCCGCGCGATCGCGAGCTCGTCGCCGGCGCGGCCGGTCTTGCCGCCCTCGCCGTTCAGATCGAGCTCGATGGTCGGGCCGCTCGTCACGAAGGTGTGGCCCTTCTTGATCGCCGCGACGACTGCCGCGGGATCGATGGGCTGGCCGGTGTCGCCCGCGGCCTTGCCGTCGAGCATCGCCATCGTGCGCGGGTACCCGGCCCACTGGTACTGGATGCGGTGCGAGTCGCTGCTGCCCGTCGCCCAGTAGTGCTTGCCGAGGTTGAGCAGCGCGAACCAGTCCTCGAGCACCTGCTCGGTGCGCGCGCGCGTGGCGAGGTCGTAGCCGTTGTAGACCTCGACGGTGTCGAAGTCGGTGCGCATGCCGGGCGGCAGGCGGCCCGACTTGTTGTCGAAGCCGACCGCGTGGAAGTAGCCGATGCCGGATGGCAGGCGCGGGTGGTTCACCTGCAGGACCCGGTTCGCATCGCCGCGCCGCGCGGCCGCGAACACCGCGGCGGCGGTGGTGCCCTTGTACGGCGGGACGCCGCCGGCCGGGAACGGGAACACGCCGAAGTGGCCGAAGCGGGGATTGTACGTCGTCACCTCGACGCCGGTGACGGAGGCGAGGTTCCGCGAGAGGCCGAGCACCGCGAGCGGCGTCGCGTAGTCGCCGACCATGTTGTGCTCGGTGGGCACCGCGAAGTCGATGCCGGCCGCGACGAGCGAGAGCACGCGATCCTCGGCGGTGACCGGCGAGTCGAAGCTCGGGCGCGCGTGCACGTGCAGATCGCAGCCGACCACGCCGGGGGTCGGGACGACGTGACGGAGCACGAGGTCGACCTGCCTCGCGTGGCCGCTCTGCACGTCGATCGTCTCGGCATCGATGCTCCACTCGATGCCCTTCGTGGCGGCGACGCGATACTTGCCGGTGGGGAGCGGGGTCGTGACCTCGCCCTCGAGCACGTCCATGAGCGGGCCGGCGCCCGACGCCCGGTAGTCGGGGCCGAAGTTCGGATCGACCGTGCCCTGGACGCCCTTCACGATGAGGCGCGCGACCACTGGCTGCTTCGTGTCGAAGTCGAGGACGCGCACCCGGAGCTCGCCGCCGGGCGAGACGTCGAGCCGGAGATCCCACGGCGTCCCGGGGGCGAAGCGCACCGGCGCGCTGCTCGCGGTCGCCTCGAGGGCGGCCTGCCATTGCACGGCGGTGGTCGGCGCCTCGAGCGCGAAGCGGCCTTGCGGATCGACGCTCACGCGCACCTGGGGGCGTCCGTCCTCGTCGAGCGCGACGACGTACGCGCGCTCCTTCGTGCCGGTGACGATGCCCGTGACCCGCGCGACCGGCGCGTGCAGCAGCTTGTAGAGGCGGCCCCAGATCTGGTTGTTGGAGATGCCGAGCGCGATGGTCATCTCGAGGCGCGCCGGGTGGGGCGGGGTCCCCGCCGAGCGCTGCGCGGCGACCTCGGCCTTCGTCGAGACGCTCGCGCGCGGCTGGGCGCCCGGCTGATCGAGATCGGGCGGGACCTCGGAGATCGCGATCGATCCCGAGGGAGAGAGGATCGCGATCGGGTGGACGTCGTCGTCGATGACCACCGCGCGCGCCTGCGTCGTCCCGAGGTCGGCGATGGTGCCGGCGCCGGGGACGAACACCGTGCGGCCCGCCGGCGCGAAACCGAAGCGGAGCGCGTAGCTGTGCGAGGCGCTCCCCGTCTCGGGCGTCACGACCACGTTCGCGGCGAACACGTCGGAGGCCGGATCCATCTTGAGCGTGAGCGAGCCGGTGCCGCGATCGTCGCCGACCTCGACCGGGAAGGACGCCGCCAGCGTGAGCTTGTCACGGAGCTGCACGTCGCTCTTGCGCATGACGAGCGGCCGCTCGACGCCGTCGACGACGAGCGACATCTCGAGCTCCGCGTGGCTCTTGCCGTCGGCGCTGACGATCGCGACCCGACCCGAGGCCGGGAAGATGGAGAACCGCGCCACGGCGCCGCCGAGCTCCGTCACCTCGCCGGCACGGGTGGCGACCGGAACGGCGCGACGGCCACGCTGCGCGCCGAACGCCAGCGTGAGCGCGATCAGCGCAGCGACGATCGCGACGCCGAACACATCGCGAGCGCTGCGTCCGTCTTCCACGGCGCCATCACATCAAAAACCGAGCGGTTTCGCACGCGTTCGTTGCGCAAGCGGCGCGTTCAAGGAAGCGCGCGCGGCCCGGAGAGCCGCGCGACACGGGCCGCCTCGCCGGCGTGCTCGAGCGCGACGGTCAGCGCGACCTCCCCGCCGAGCACGCGCTCGAAGCCCTCGCCCCACTCGACGACGAGGATCGCGCCCTCGGCGCGGCGTTCGGCGAGGCCGAGCCGGCGGATGTCGGCCTCCGTCCGCGCGCGGTCGTCCTGGCGGAGCCGGTAGAGATCGGCGTGGAGGAGCGTGCCGCGCGCCGTGTCGTACTCCTGCACGAGCGCAAAGGTGGGGCTCGCGATGGCGACCGCCGCCGGCACGCCGAACCCGCGGGCGATGGCGCGGGTCAGGAACGTCTTGCCCGCGCCGAGGTCGCCGCTCAGGAGGACCAGGTCACCGGGCCGGAGCCGCTCGGCGATGCGCGCCCCGAGCCGCCTCGTGTCGCGACGCGTGCGGAGCTCCATCAGAACCGGACGAGCGCGCGCCCCGTCGCGCCGCCGAGCACGAGCGTGCCCGACCCGCCGAGCGCCGCGCCGAGGTCGCCGGACACCTCGAGCTGGACGCGCTCGCCAAGCCCGAAGGCGACGAACGCCGAGCCCTGCGAGAGGAAGCGCGCCGTCTTGTCGGCGCCGAGCGCCACGTGCGTGCCGAGGAGGAGCTCGGGACCCACGAAGATGCGGTAGGCGGGCAGGAGCGGGAACGCGTAGCGCGCCCCCGCCCCGAGCACGATCGCATGGGGCCCGACCACCTGCCCCGTGAACACCCCGCGGAGCTCGAGGCCCGCGACCGCCTCCGGCGCGTAGCCGAGGACGACGCCGAGCGGCAGCGCGCCCGACGGTCCTTGCGCGTTGTCGGGCCGCTTCACGAGGCCCGAGTAGCCGGCGGAGACGCCGAGCGCCGCGGGATGGTTCTCGGCGTACGCGTGCTTCACGGCCGGCGGCGGCGGGGGCGGCGGCGGCGCAGGAGGGGGCGGCGGGGGAGGCGGAGGCGCGGGCTTCGCCTTTCGCTTGTGCGGCGCGGCGCTGTCCCAGGGGAGCGGCGCGTTGGCGATGCCCTCCGGACGGAGGAGGAGCGCCAGCATCGGCGCGATCTGACCGGGGGCCTCGTCGGGGTCGATCTCGCGTGCCAGCGACTCGACCCGACCGGTCGCGACGTTGCACGCCTCGATCTCGAGACGGTAGGTGGTGTAGCCCTCCTCGACGGTGCCGTCGGGCAGCTTGGCGGGCGGGGCGTCGTGGCGTTCGAGGTGGCCGCTGAGCGTCCACTGGGCGCCCGACGCGCGGCCGGCCGCCTGGTACTCGACGCTCGTGTCGGCGGTGCCGTCCTTCACCGCCATCTCGCCCGAGAGCATCTCGGACTCGCTCGGCGGCACGTGACCGTTCTTGATCGCGGCCTCGCGCGTCCAGGCGCGGGCCTGTGCCAGCTCGGGCTTCGCGGCCCCCTTCGGCGCGTCGAACGGGAGCACCGCCACGCGGTCCGCGAGCGCCGGCGAGGCGCAGAGGAGGGCAGCGGCAGCGAGCGAGGAGGCGAGCGCGAGGCGGAAGAAACGAAGCATAAGAGCCGTCGCCGCGAACCTTAGCGCAATCGGCGACCGCGAACAGTCGGCCGTTTCTTCGTCTTGTGTCGCGGGGTTTCGTAAGCTGGACGCCCGCGGAGGTCCTCTCAGTGTCCAATCTTGCGCCGCTCTTCACCCTGCTCGAAGACGCGGGGGCCGACGAGCTCCGTCTCACCCCGAACGAGCGTCCCAAGGCGATCACGGGCGCTGCCGCCTCCGACGCGAGCGCCCAGCCCATCACGTCGCGCGTGATCATGGCCGCGGCGCAGGAGCTGCTCTCGCAGGAGGAGCTCGCCGACCTTCCGAGCAGCCGGCCGCGCACCGTCCGCCACGAGCACGACGGCGTGCTCTACGTGATCGAGATCTCGAAGGGCGTCGCGGGCATCGGGATGCTCATCCGGCCGGCGCGGCGCGCCCTCCTGCGCGAGGCGCCCAAGGAGACGCCGAAGCCCGTGAAGCGGAGCCGGCAGATGCGCGCGCCGAGCACGCCGCCGCGCGCCGCTCCCGAGCCGGAGCGTGCCGCGCCGCCTTCTTCCTCGTCGCCCGAACGCCGCGCGCCGCCCCCCGATCCCTCGCGGCCGACCATCGCGCTGCCCAGGAAGGAGACCGCGCCGCCCGTGGGCGCGCCGACCCCGCCTCCTCCTTCGCCGGCGACTCCGCGCGGCGGACCGGCGCGTATCGACGGTCTCCTCCGCGAGATGATCGCGATGAAGGCCTCGGACCTCCACCTGTCCGCCGGCAACCACCCCGTCATGCGCGTTCATGGCGAGATCCACTTCGCGCGCGAACGCCCTTCGCTCTCGTCGGGCGAGATCCACGCGCTCGTCCACGAGATCATCACCGAGAAGGCGCAGAAGGACTTCGCGGAGCTGCGCGACGGCGACTTCGCCTACGAGATCGCCGGCCTCGCGCGTTTCCGGGTGAACGTCTTCGAGGATCGCAACGGCGTCGGCGCGGTCCTCCGCCAGATCCCGGTCGACATCCTCACCGTCGAGCAGCTCGGGCTGCCGAAGGCGTGCACCGACCTGTGCTGGCTGTCGAAGGGGCTCGTCGTCGTCACCGGCCCGACGGGCTCAGGCAAGTCGACGACGCTCGCGGCGATGGTCGACTACATCAACAAGAACCGCAGCGACCACATCATCACGATCGAGGACCCGGTCGAGTTCGTTCACAAGAACATCAAGTGCCTCGTGAACCAGCGCGAGGTCGGCCAGAACACGAAGAGCTTCAAGGGTGCGCTACGCGCCGCCCTCCGCGAGGATCCCGACATCGTCCTCGTCGGCGAGATGCGCGACCTCGAGACGATCGCCATCGCGATCGAGACCGCCGAGACCGGTCACCTCGTCTTCGGCACGCTCCACACGACGACCGCCATCAGCACCGTCGACCGCATCATCGACCAGTTCCCCACCGACCGGCAGGCGCAGATCCGCGTCATGCTCAGCGAGTCGCTGAAGGGCGTCATCGCGCAGGGGCTCTGCAAGAAGATCGGCGGCGGGCGCGTCGCCGCTCACGAGATCCTGCTCGGCAGCTCCGCGGTCACGAACCTCGTGCGCGAGGGCAAGACGTTCCAGCTCGCCAGCGTGATGCAGACCTCGAAGAACGCGGGCATGGTGACGATGAACGACTCGCTCATGGCGCTCGTCCAGTCGAAGCAGGTCGAGCCCAAGGAAGCGTGGCTGAAGGCCGTCGACAAGTCGGGCCTCCTCAACATGTTCAAGAACGCGGGCCTGCCGGTCGCGTTCGGCTGACCGTCCGTCAGTGCTGCGACTGGCAGCGGTAGCAGGCGTCGCCCTGGCACGCGTCGTCGCGCACGCACGTGCCCAGCTTGCCTTTGGAGACCTCGCACTGCTGGCCCACGCTCGTGCACGCGGTGCTCGCCGCGGGCGTCGGGGTGCGCTTGTCGTCGGGCGGACAGCCGAGGAGCCCGCCCACAGACGCGGCGGCAAGCATCGCTGCGAAGAAGCGGTTCATGGGGAGGGAGTCTAGCCCGGCGGCGCGCTCACGCGAGACTGTCGACGATCGCGCGCCACTCGGGCGACTCGTCCTGCCCCGGCTTCCGCTTGCCGAAGAGAAGCGCGATCTGCTCGCCCGCCTCGTCGTAGAGCTCGAGGGCGGTCACCACGCCGTCGCGCGTCGGCTTCCGTACGACCCAGGCGCTCGCCACGCGGTCCTCGCGCACGTGCAGGTCGAACCCCGGATCGAGCACGTTGATCCAGGACCCCCAGCGAGCCACCTTCACGACGGGTCCCGTGTAGATCTGGATCATCCCCGGATTGCCCACGAACACCATGATGGGCAGCGCGGTGGCGGCTGCCGTCTCGAGGACCGCGGCGAGCGAGGCGGTCGCGACGGGACGCGCCAGATCCGGCCCCACGAGGCGGAGCGCCTGCGTCCGGGCGACCCCGAACGTGCGAAGGATCAGGAAGAATTCGTGCGTGTCCTGCATGCCCTCCCACGCGGCGCGCAGGCCTGCGACGTCGATGGCGGCGTCGGGCCGCGGAGCAGGCGGAGCGATCGCGGGCGCGACGGGCTCGAACGGGGATTGATCGGCGGCGGTCCGGCGGCGAACGAGGTCGTCGTAGAACGCGTGGTCGCTCGCGTCGCGCAGGTACAGCTTGTGGACCGCGCGACCCGTCGTGTCGAAGAACTGGAGGCCACGCGAGACGCCGCGCTTCGTCTCCTCGCGCACCGCGAATGCGCTCTGCCAGCGCGAGGCGAAGATGCGCAGATCGATGCTGCTCACGCTCTGCCCCATGTGCGTGCCGAAGAACTCGACGTCCCCGTAGGTGCCTTCCACCTCGATCACCGCGTGGGCATTCCGGGTCACCGTCTTGACGAGGCCGAGGCGCGGCAGCTCGCCCAGCAGCTCCGGGAAGGGGCCGACGAGCCGCGTGGCGGTGACCGGCGGCGGCGCCCCGCACGCCGATGCGAGCAGCGTGGCCTCGGCCACGCCGAGCGCCTCCGCGAGCTCGAGGGCGTGGCCGGCCTTCCCGCTCGCGCGGAGCGCCATCCAGCGGTCCCGTAGCCCGGCTTCGTTCGTGGTGTCGATCATGTCATTGCTCCGTGCGGGTGGATTGGATGGTGGAGGTCGGGAGACGCGGCGGCAGGCCCGCGCGGGATGACGAGCGGGCACGGCAGCTCGGGGTGGGGCACGACGAGCGCGCTCACGCCGAACACGCCGGCGAGGAGCTCGGGCGAGAGCACGCGCGCCGGCCGCCCAACCGTCACGAGGCGGCCCGCGGCGAGCACCGCGATGTCGTCGGCGTACTGCGCCGCCAGGTTGAGATCGTGCAGCACGCACACGACCGCGCAGCCGTCCTCGGCCATGCGGCGGGCGACGCCGAGGATCGCATGCTGGTGAGCGAGATCGAGGCTGGCGGTCGGCTCGTCGAGGAGGAGGGCACGGAAGCCGGGACCGTCCCAGATCTGGGCGAGCGCCCGGGCGGCCTGCACGCGCTGCCGCTCGCCGCCCGAGAGCGTAGGGTACGAGCGTGCCTCGTGCTGGCGCGTGTCGGTGACCGTCATCGCCAGGCGGACGATCGCGTGGTCCTGCTGCGTCTCGCGTCCGACCACGTGGGGCATGCGGCCGAGCAGCGCCACCTCGTAGCAGGGGAAGGGGAAGGCGAGGTCCGAGCTCTGGGGCAGCACGGCACGGCGCCTGGCCCGTTCGCGCGGCGACCACTCCGCGATCGCCCGGCCCGCCAGCCACACCTCGCCGCGCGTCGGCGCGAGCTCCCCGGCGAGGATGCGCAGCAGCGTCGACTTGCCGGCGCCGTTCGGCCCCACCAGCGCGAGCACCTGCCCGCCGCGCGCGGTGAGAGACACGTCGCGGAGCAGCTCGGTGGTCCCGACGCGTCGTCCGATGGCCCGCGCCTCGATCACGCGAGCCTCCGGCGCTCGCGGACGAGGAGCGCGACGAAGAGCGGGGTCCCCATCAGCGCGGTCACGACGCCGAGCGGCAGCTCCTGCGGCGAGACGACGGTGCGAGCGAGGCCGTCCGCCGCGAGCAGCAGCGCCGCGCCGAGGAGCGCCGATCCGGGCAGGAGCCCGCGGTGATCCGGTCCCATGACGAGCCGGAGCGCGTGCGGCACCACGAGGCCGACGAACCCGATGACGCCCGTCAGCGCGACCGCCCCGCCCACGAGGAGCGTCACGAGCACGATCGCCGCGCGCTTCGTCCGCTCGACGTCGACCCCGAGGTGCCCCGCCTCCGCCTCGCCGAGCAAGAGCGCATCGAGCGCGCGCCCGCTGCGGAGGCCGAGGACGAGCATCGGCACCGCCATGAGCGCCGCGAGAACGCCCACCGACCGCCAGCTCGCGCCTCCGAGGCTGCCGAGGCTCCAGAACGTGATGGTGCGCAGCTGCGCGTCGTCGGCGAGGAAGACGAGCATCCCGGTGAGCGCACCCGCGAAGCCGTTGACGGCGATGCCGGTGAGGAGGAGCGCAGCGACGGACGTGCGGCCCTCGAGCCGCGCGAGCCGCTGCACGACCGTCATCGCCAGCAGCGCGCCGGCGAACGCCGCGAGGGGAAGGACGAGCGGCGTCACCTCGGGGCCGAGGCCATGCGCGAGGCGGGCGCCGAGCACGATCGTGCCCACCGCGAAGAGCGCCGCGCCGCTCGAGATGCCGAGGAGGCCGGGATCGACGAGCGGATTGCGGAAGAGGCCCTGCAGCGTCGCGCCGGCGAGCCCGAGGCCGGCGCCGACGAGCATCCCGAGCGCAACGCGCGGCAGCCGGATGCCGAAGAAGACCGCCTCCTGGCTGCTCGTCGTCGTGACGGAGGAGGCGATCCCGAGCTTCGCGAGCACGAGACTGCCGATCTGCGCGACGCTCATCGGCAGGCTCCCCAGCGAGAGGCTCGCCAGGGCCACGAGCACGAGCGAGCCGCCGAGCGCCGGGAGCGCCACCTGCCGGCGCACGAGGATCACGGCGCGCCTTCCGGGTGGAGCTCCGTGCAGAGCTCGCTGACCGCCGCGCCGGTACGCGGACCGAAGCCGAGCAGGAGGAGGTCGTCCACCGCGACGACGCGGCGGTTCTTTCCTGCGAGCGTGTCCCGGACGCCCGGCACGCGCAGGACGCCGTCGATGCCCCCGAGGCTCTCGAGCCCACGGGAGGGGAGGAGGAGCACGTCCGGCGCGGCCGCCACGATCGCCTCGGCGGTGACCGGCCGCGACCCGGAGAAGCCGCGCATCGCGTTGACCCCGCCGGCGAGCGCGATCATGAGGTCGGCCGTCGTGCTCTCGCCGAAGACGTAGGTGTCGTTTCCGCCCCGCGCGTAGAGCGCCACCACCGCGGGGCGGCCGCGGGTCCGGGCGACCTGCGCCTTCGCGCGCGCGAGGTCCTCGTCGAGGCGCGCGAGCAGGGGCGCCGGATCCCGGCCGAGCACGGCAGCGACCCTCGCGATGCGTCCGCGCGCACCGGCGAGCGTCGGCTCGGCTCCGATGATCTCGAGGCGCAGCCCGGCGCTCCTCAGCTGCTCCACCACCGCGGGCGGGCCGGCCTCGGCCGAGGCGAGGAGGAGCGTCGGCCGGAGCGAGAGGATCCCCTCGGCCGAGAGCGTGCGCTGGTAGCCGACGCGCGGGACCTTCCTCGCCTCCTCGGGAAAGAGGCTCGAGGTATCGGCGCCGACCACCTGGTCGCCGGCGCCGAGCGCGTACACGATCTCGGTGATCGCGCTGCCGGCGGTGACGATGCGCGGCGGCCCCGCAGCCTCATCCGCGGTCCTCCGCGCGGCGTCGGCGCGGCTGCACGCGCCGACCAGGAGCACGAGCAGCGCGAGGACCACCCCGGCGGCGCGCCTCATGTCAGAGGGCCCCGACCTTCAACGTGTAGAACGCGCCCGCGACGCCGGTGCCGCCGTCGGCCGCCGCGTAATACGAGAGGATCTGCACCTTGAAGAGCGCGCCGGTCCCGCCCTTCACGATCCACGTCCCCGGGAATGGCTTCAGCGTGTTGGTGGCGACATCGTAGTCGTACCAGCCGTCGAACGTCGTCCTCACCGCCTTCGTCGCGTCGAGGTTGGGCGTGCACGCGTCATCGAAGAAGTCCTCGCGCGCGAGCGTCGCCGAGGCGGCGGTGGCGGTCGTCACCGACGCGAAGTCGACGTCGGCGAGGAACACCGCGCCCCCCTCTCCGGATCCGCCGTCGCCGCCGTTGGTGAAGATGATCGGACGCTTCAGCGCGAGATCCCAGGCCGTCGAGCTGGCGGCGGTCACGTCGGTCACCGGGGCCCGCGCGAGCGCCGCGAGATCGAGGTACACGCGCGGGTTCGTCGCCGCGTTCGGCGCGCCGCCCGCCGACGCGTCGACGTAGACGGTCTTCACGCCATCCTCCTCGGAGAGCACGGCGACCACGCCGGTCGAGACGCTGGGGACGGGCTTCAGCAGGCTCTCGCGCGCCTCGCTGCAGCTGCCGCCGGCCTCGACCGCGCCCGCGTCATCGTCCTCACCACACCCCGCGAGCACCACGAGGAGAGCCACCGAGACACCACCGAGCACGCCGAGAGTCTTCATCGCGATCATCCTTTCACCGGCTTGATGCGCATCACGACGGTGCCGGGAGACCGGGTTGTGGGGTTCTCGAACGCAAGGAAACCGAGCAGGAAGGGTCGTCCGCCCGCGTCGACGACGAGCCACGCGCCCGGGCTCGGGGCGAGCGGGGTCCTCGCCCCGTCGAGCCACGCGGCGCCGAACCCGCTGACCACGTGATCGCCGCGGAACGAGCGGCCCTCGAACGACGCGGCGGTCACGGCGTCGAACGACGCGCGCGCGACCTCGGGCGCGATCGCCTTCACGCTCTCGACGGTCTCCTCCCGGGCCCCGTCCGCGCCGAGGTCGACGGCGCCCACGCCGCGCGGGCCGCCGATCTCGCCGTTCACCGTGATCGAGTCGCGCCGGAAGCAAAGGTGCCAGTCCGACGCGCGCGCCGCGTCGTCCGGCGCGTGCATGGTGCGCGCCCCGGTGCCGAGGTCGAGGCACTCGCTCTTCGTCGTGGCGGGCGCGGCGGTGCCGCCGGCGGTGGCGTCGAGGCCGGTCACCTCCTTCACGTCGCCCAGCGCTCCGCCGGTGAGCTCCGCGTAGCGGATCCCGTAGAGGGCGGCGATCACCGCGCCGTCGCGCTCTCCGTAATAGGTGAGGATCTGCACCTTCCACAGGCGCCCCCCGTCCTTCACACCGAAGACGTGCTGGCGACTCCACAGCGCGTGGGTGTCGCCCTCGTAGGCATACCAATCGAGGAATGCGCCGCCCGCCTCGTCGGCCGTCGTGAACGGCACGACGGGCATCCCGTCGCCGAGGAACACGGCCGCGTCGAGCGGACCGAACGAGGCCCCCTCACCGGGTCCGGAGATGCCGCCGTTCGTGAAGACGTCGAGCCCCTCGAAGGCGAGATCCCAGTCGGCGGCGCCGGTCGTGCTGACCTGCGCGGCGGTCGCGAGCTTCACGTAGGCGCGGCCGGACGCGGGCACCGTGACCCGCAGCTCGGTGCCGCTTGCGAAAGCGCCGCCGCCGTCGGTCGCGCGTTCCGTGCCGGCCGGCGTGGCGGGCGCGCCCGACGCGTCGCTGCACGCCACGAGCCCCATCGCCATGATTGCCATCTTCGATGAGATCGTCGTCATTCGTCCTCCCAGGGCAGCTCCGCCCGTAGTCCCACGTAGAACACCCGGCCCAGCGGCGGACGGAGGTCGCCGACCCGCCCTGCCTCCTGCCGCTGATCGGCCAGGTTCAGGACCCCCACGTATCCCGACGATCCGGGCCACAGCGCATGCGAGGCGCGGAGATCGATCGTCGTCATTGCCGGTGATCGCTGCGCCGGGCTAACGTAGGCGTCCGTCACCACGCGGACCCGCGCATATCCCTCGATCCCGAGGAGCGGGGCTCCGCGGAGGGAGGCGGTGACGGTGTGCGGCGGTCGACCCGTGAGCGGCACGTCCTCGACGTCGTTCCGGGTCCAGAGGTAGTCGTACGACGCCTCGGCGCGGAAGCGATCGCCGAGCTGGAGCGCCGCGTCGGCACTGCCCCCGAACGTGCGTGCTCTTCCGAAGTTGCGATACGTGTAGTCGGTGACGCCGGCCGAGGAGCTCCCGCGCGCGAGATCGACATCGATGAGGTCGTCGACCCAGTTCGCGAAGGTGCCGGCGCGCAGGCGTAGCTCCCGGGCGGGCTGGACGGTGACGTCGGCATTCGCGCCCCACGATGTCTCCGGACGCAGATCCGGCGCGCCGAGAACGCGATAGCCGAATGCCGAGTGGTCGAAGGTGAAGCCGAGCTCCTTGGCGCTCGGCGCCCGGAACCCACGACCGCCGGAGACACGCACGTGCAGCGGCTCGGCTGGACGCCACGCGAGCGCCAGCCGCGGAGTGACGGCGCTGCCGTAGCGGGAGCTCGTCTCGCCGCGGAGGCCGGGGAGCACCGTGAAGCGGCGGCCGATCCGCCACTGCAGCTGCCCGTACGGCGCGACGGTGGCGACGCGACGGGGTTCCACCTCCTCGCCCTGCGACGTCATGAGGCCGCTCGCGAGGCTCTCCACCTTCACGACGGACTGGCGATAGTCATCGACCTGGGCGCGCGTGCCGACCACCCAGGTCCGCGGACCGTCGGCCACCGTGGCGATGCCCTCCAGGCTCTGCATCCGCTGCGAGCGCTCGTGCGTCTCGCCGACCGACGAGCCGCGCTGGACGGCGGCGGTCGTGCCGTCCACCCACTGACGCCCGAGCGTGAGGCGCAGGTTCGAGCCGCGGCCGAGGTCGACCGTCTCCACGACGTGCACCGTGAAGCGGTCCGTCGTCGCCGGCTGATCGACGAGGTAACGGCCGAGGCCCGGTGCCACCTGAGACGACAGACCGTCCGACGTGTCGTGGAGCCAGCGCGCGCGGACCCGCACGTCGACCCGCTCGCCGAGGCTGGTCCCGGCGCTCGGACCGAGCAGGAAGCGCGAGGTCGCGGGCACCTGCAGGTCGGGCAGCCCGGGCGTACCCTGGAGGCCGTCCTGCCGGGTGAGGCCGGTGTCGAGACGGGCCCACGTGCGCCCCTCGCGGTATGCGGCGTTCGCCTGGAGCACGAGCCCCCGGTAGCTGCGGCCCTCGAGACGCACGTGGCCGCTCGGTCCGGACCGGCGAGGCGGCGCGGTGAGGATGTTCACCACGCCGCCGATCGCGCTCGAGCCGTAGAGGGCGCTGGTGGGGCCGGTGACGATCTCGATGCGCGACAGATCGGCCGTCGGCACGCTCGCGAGGTCGATCGCTCCGCCGATGTCGCCGACCACCGGCTCGCCGTCCTCGAGCACGAGGACGCGCTGCAGATCGAACCCCTGGATCTGGATGGCGCTCGGCCCGCCCAGGTAGCCGTAGGCTCCGGGATTCACCTGCACGCCGGGCTGGGACGAGAGCGCCTCGCCGACGTTCGTGGCGCCGCGGCGCTCGGCCTCCTCGCGCGTCACCACGTCGACCTTCACCGTCGCGCGCTGCGAGCTCTCGGGCGTGCGCGTACCGGTGACGACGACGGTGTCGTCGTCGCCGTGGGCGCGTCGGGCGAAGGGCAGGGAACAGACGGCGAGCACGAGCGCGAGGCCTCTCTTCACGGCTGGCGTGGCGTGTTGTTGAAAATGAAAACCACTTTCAAGAAGCACTTAGCCAGGCAACGGCCGCGTCGTCAAGGTGTAAGCGCCGGCCCCCCTCGGCCGTTCCGCCGGGCCATGAACGCTTGCTGCCTCGTCCTCGCTTCGCTTCTCTCGCTGGTCGTCGGCTGCGGCGGCACCACGTACCAGGCGAGCGCCGGCACCGCGCTCGATGTCGACGGCGGGGGCAAGGAGGTCGACGACGCGGACGTTCTCAAGGCCTTCCAGGCGTCCCCGCAGATCGGCGAGAAGATCCGCGTCGCCTACTTCACCTTCGACGGCGCGCACTCCGAGGACACGACGAGCGCGCTCGCCTCGGTGCCGAACGTCGCGAGCGTCTATCCGATCCCGACG
Organism: Labilithrix sp.; assembly: GCA_028287035.1. The sequence goes on from JAQBQL010000088.1 coordinate 29,151, forward strand.
CTCCTCGTGACCGGCCAGCGGCGCTTCCAGGAGCCCGGTCCGCTCCAGGCGCTCTCCATCAAGAAGCTGCGCCTCCTCGCAGCGCGCGGGCACGCCGACGTGCTCGTGGTGTTCGACCACGGTTACCGCGGCGGCGGCGTGAACGGCTGGGCCGCGCTCAACGTGCTGCTCGTTCCGATGCTCTTCACGCCGTGGATGTCGAACCGCACCGAGAGCTACGCGCAGGCGCACGTCATCGACGTCCGCAACGGCTACGTCTACGGCGAGGTCTCGGCCGAGGAGAAGGGCGGCAGCGGAGCCGTCACCATCTATGGTCCCTCGGTCGCCGACGTCGCCGACGAGCAGTGGCCCCGCGTTCTCGGCGGCGTGAAGGTCAAGCTCGGCGAGACGCTGCGGCCGACCCTCGTTGCCGCGCCGTAATGTTCGGGCTCGCGTGGGCGCTGCAGGAGCGTTCGGCGGGCGAGGCGGGTATACTCGAGCGACGTCATGGGACCTCGCCGCACCTCCGCCCTCGCGCGCGCCGTCGCCGCCCTCGTGGCGCTGGCGGGCCCGGTCGTCGCGGGCTGCGAGCGTCCGCTCGTGGCGAAGGACGGGACGCTCGCGTTCCAGGAGAAGGGCGGCAGCGGGCACGGGGCGTCCGTGATCACCGCGAACGGTGTCGAGTATCGCGACAACGCCGACCTGCCGACGCCGGCGCTGCGCCGCACCGCCGACGAGCCGTGGCGCGCGCCGATCGGCTTCATCGTCCCCAAGGATGGCCGCTTCACGCAGACGAGCCGGCCCACCGTGCTCGCCACGCAGGGCCTCGCGATCGTCCTCCGTCCCAGCGACACGCGGCTGCCTTCGTGGGGCGGTGAGGTGCTCGTGCGCGTCGACGTCATCGCGCCGGCCGGAGAGGGCGCGGCCCGCTGGGGCGAGAACGTCGCCATCATCCTCGACGGCGACGGGCCCGACGCGCCGGACCTCGCCGACGCGGCGCTCGGGCAGCTCGCCGGTCGCGACCGCGTCACCGTCATCGACACCCAGGGCGCGCAGGTCGTCGTGCCGATGATGCCGGCGTCCCATCGTTCGATGGTCGTCGCGGCCCTGAAGAACCACCTGCGGAGCCGGCGCGGCCCGCGGAACATGGTGAGCGCGCTGCAGAAGGGCGCGGCCGCCATCGCGTCGCCCGAGATCACGCAGCGCATCCTCGTCCTCACCGAGTCGCCGATGAGCACGACGGACGCGGCCGAGGTCTCGAAGCTCCAGCAGCGCGGCGTGCAGATCGGCGCCATCAAGACGCGCGGCGACGACCTCGAGGCGCGTCTCGACGCGCTCCGCACGCAGATCCCGCAGGCGGGTCTCACCACGTTCCGCAATGTGAAGCTCACCTTCGAGGGCACGCCCGCGCCGTCCCACGTCCTCGAGGTCACCGGCGGCGAGGCCCGCTGGCAGCTCGACGCCGGGGAGCTCGTCCTCGGGAACGTCCGCGCGGGCGAGGCACGGACCGAGATCGTCCGGGTCACCGTGCCTCCGTGGGTGCCGGGAGAGTCGTTCCGCTTCACCGTCACTGCCCACGTGGACGATCTGAGCTGGGGCGGCCCGCGCGACTTCTCGGCGGAGGTCCCGTGCATCTACGACGACGACATCGAGCGCATCGCCAAGTCACGCCACGGTGACGTCATCGCGTACTCGTCGGCGATGGCGACCCTCCGCCGCCTCGACGAGGCGTTCGTCGGCGACGGCGTCGCGAAGGCGGGCGGCCTCCGTCGCATCGCCGAGATGCACGCGAGCTCGATGAAGCTGCTCGCGCGCGACACCAAGGACTTCGCGATCCAGGAGCAGGCCGACCTCCTCGTCGCGCTCCTCGCCACGACGAAGAACGATGCGACGCCGCCTCCGCCGGCCGCCTCCGCCTCCGTCAGCGAGACGCCCGCGCGCACGCCCGTGACCGCCAGCTCGACGCGCTGATCCCCGGGATACCACGTAGGACGCCGGTGAAGCGTTGCCCGGCCACTGAACGTCCGGCTGGCGGTGGGTGGGTCGCTCGTGCGCGGACGAGGGCCGTCCACCCCCGCTGAGAATTTCCGCGTCGACCATCGCCTGCGCAGCGCGTCCGGCGTACGGTCCACGTTCACCAGTTGCATCGGCCCGGGGGGGCCTGGCCATGAAACACGACGCTTGGATGGAGCCGGTGCGAGCGCCGGCGGGGCTGCTTGTCAGCGAACCGACGGCGAGTGAGCGGGTCTGGCCGCTCGCGATCGTCGTGGTCGAGGGAGAGCTCGAGGCGCGCACCTCGCTGGTCCGGTCGCTCGTCGCGCGCGGCCACACGGTGCGCGCGGCGAGCACGCTCGGAGCGGCGCGGCTCGCCCTCGCGGAGTCCCGCCCCGACGTGGTGCTCTGCGCGTGGAGCCTGAGCGACGGCTCGGGCCTCGCGCTGTGCGATCTCATCCGGGCGGCCGACGGCGAGCCGTATACCTACTTCATCCTCGCGACCCGCGGCGAGGAGCGCGAGCGGCTCTTCCGCGCCATGGAGGCGGGCGCCGACGACTACCAGCGCAAGCCGGTCGATCTCGAGGAGCTCGATGCGCGGCTCGTGCTCGCGAGCCGCGTGGTCGCCCTGCACCGGCGGCTGCGCGAACAAGCGGACGTCCTCGCGCGCGAGAGCCGCCGCTTCTACGTCGCCTCGCACACGGACGCCCTCACCGGCGTCGGCAACCGGCTCGCGCTCGAGGAGGGGCTGCGCAGCGCCGCCGCCCGGTTCACGCGCTACGGGCGCCCCGTGAGCCTCGCGATGTGCGACGTCGACTGGTTCAAGCGCTTCAACGACACGTCCGGGCACCTCGCCGGCGACGAGGCGCTGCGCTGCATCGCGCGCGCGATCCGCGCCGAGCTACGGGACTGCGATCACGTCTATCGCTACGGGGGCGAGGAGCTCGTGGTCGTCCTTCCCGAGCAGCGGCTCGGCGAGGCGGTGCTCGCGGCCGAGCGGGTGCGGCGAGCGGTGGAGCGCCTGAGGCTCGCGACGTCGACCGGCGAGGGCAGCGTCACGATGAGCGCGGGGGTCGCCGAGCTGACCGCCGGCGAGGACACGACGTCGTGGCTCGCGCGCGCGGACGACGCGCTCTACCTCGCCAAGCGGAGCGGCCGCAACCGCGTGGAGCCCGCACCGCACGACGCCCACGCCGTTCTCCAGGAGCCCATTGGCCGCGGGCAGCGGGCAGCGGACGAGGGCCGGACGCACTCCCCCGAGGACGTCAGCGCGCGCGAGGAGCTGCTCACCATCGTCGCTCATGACCTGCGCGGCCCGCTCTCCACGCTGCTGCTCGCCACGCACGACGCGGGCGATCTCGCCGATGCCGAGCGCCGCCTGACGATCGCGCGGCGCGCGGCGCGTCGCATGAGCAAGCTCGTCGAGGACCTGCTCGACGCCGCGCGCATCGAGGCCGGCAACCTGCTGCTCTCGCTCGTCCCGAACCGGGCGTCGGCGGTCCTCGAGGAGCTGCGCGCCGCGCTCGCGCCCATCGCCGAGGCCGATGGCGTCGAGCTCCGCATCTCCTGCGTCGAGGACTTCGAGCTACCTTGCGCCCTCGACCGCCTCGTCCAGGTCCTCGTTAACCTCGGCGCGAACGCGATCAACTTCAGCCGCCCCGGCCAGGAGGTGCGTGTCACGTGCACACGAACCGGGAGCCAGGCGTGCTTCACCGTCGAGGACGACGGGCCGGGCATCCCTCGTTCGCACCTCGGCCGGGTGCTCCACCGCGGCTTCCGCTCGAACCGCGGCCGCCGTCGCGGCGCAGGGCTCGGCCTCGCCATCGCGCGCGGCCTCGTGGAGGCGCACGGAGGAACGCTCAGCGTCACGAGCGACATCGGCCAGGGCGCGACCTTCCGCGTCAGCCTGGACGTCGCCGCGCCCCCCTCGGACGGCCGCTGGCACCTCGTCCCGAACGACATGGCGGCCGAGGAAGAAGAGGACTGACGCGGCTCCGCGCGGCTCAGCGCGGGCGCGCCGCGAGCGCGGCGAGGAGCCTCGTGTGGATGCCGCCGAACGCGCCGTTCGACAGGAGCGCGACGGTGTCGCCGCTCTTCGTGCCCGCCACGAGCGTGCCGAGGATGTCGTCGACGCTCGTCGCCGCGACCGCCTTCTCACCGATGGCGTGCGCGAGCTTCACGAGATCGAGCCGTTCGTCCTCCGGGATGTTCGTGCGGCCGAGCGGCGCGAACAGCACGCGATCGGCGGCGCCGAAGGCGTGCACGTACTCCTCCTGGTGGAGCGCGCGGCAGGCGGTGGCGCTGCGCGGCTCGAACACCGCCCAGAGCGTGCCGCCCGGATGCTTGCTGCGGAGGGCGCGGAGCGTCTCGTCGACCGCTGTGGGATGGTGCGCGAAGTCGTCGTAGACGGCGACGCCGCCGGGCTGCCCGAGCAGATCCTGGCGGCGACGGACGCCCTTGAACGTGGCGAGCGCGGCGCGCGCCGTCGCGACGCCGACCCCGAAGCCCTCGGCACAGGCGGCGATCGCGCCGACCGCGTTGCGAACGTTGTGCGCGCCGGGCACCTCGAGGGCGAAGCGCCCGCAGAAGGAGCCGCCCGCGTAGAGATCGAAGGGCTGCGCGCCGGTGACCGCGTCGGGCGCCACCAGCGCGGCCTGCCAGGTCGGCGTGATGTCGCCGGTGTCGTCGCCCTCGAGGCCGTAGAAGACGGTCTTCGCGGTCGCGTGCTCGGCAACGATGCGCCGCACGCGGGCGTCGCGCGCGTCACACACGAGCACGCCGTCGCCGGGGACGAGCGCGGCGAGCTCCTCGAACTGCGCCTCGTACACGCCAGGGGAGGGATAGATGTCGATGTGGTCGTGCTCGATGCTCGTGATCATCACGACGTCGTCGGGCGACCCGCCCACGTAGTCGAAGAACTTGGGCCGCTTGTTCCAGTAGACCGCGTCGTACTCGTCGCCCTCGACGACGAACGGAGCGGGCTTGGCGCTCGCGCCCGCGCTGCCCGTCACGAGCTTCCGCTTCGTCGACCCGATGGCCGCGCCGCTCGGGAAATTCTTGGGAAGCCCGCCGATGAAGAAGCCCGGCTCGAGGCCCGCCTCGCTCAGGATCCATGCGCACATCGACGAGGTTGTCGTCTTGCCGTGCGTGCCGGCGACGACGAGCGCGCGGCGCCGCGCCAGGAACTCGTCGCGGAGCGTGCCCGACATGCTCTCGCGGCGGAGGCCGAGCTCCTCGGCCCGCACCGCCTCCGCGTTGTCCTTCCGGATCGCGTTGCCGACCACCACGAGGTCGAGCCCAGGCTCGAGGTGCGCGGCGTCGAATCCGTGCAGGCACCGGATGCCGGCCGCCTCGAGCGTCGGCCCCATCGGCGGATCGAACGACGTGTCCGACCCGCTCACGTCGTGCCCCGCGTCGCGGAGGAGGAGGGCGAGCTGCCCCATGCCGGTCCCCGCGACGCCCACCAGATGAACGCGCACGCCCTCAGCCCTTCACGAACGTGAAGCCGTTGTCGCCGTCGATGTCGACCTTGACCGTGGTGCCGTTGGCGTAGCCCTGCGAGAGCATCTCCTCGGCGAGCGGATCCTGGATGCCCTTGAGGATGGCGCGCTTCAGCGGCCGCGCGCCGAAGGCCGGCTCGTAGCCGATGTCGACGAGGCGCATCTTGGCCGCCTCGGTGAGCTCCAGCTTCAGCTCGCGATCGGCGACGAGCTTCTCGAGGCGCCGCAGCTGGATGTCGACGATACCGCGGAGATCGGGCTTCGAGAGCGGCCGGAAGATGATGACGTCGTCGATGCGGTTCAGGAACTCGGGCCGCAGGAACGCCTTCAGCTCCTCGCGGAGCACGTCGCGCAGCGCGTCGCGCCCGTCCTCCGATTCGAAGAGCTTCGGGTCGGTCTCGAGGATGCGCTGCGAGCCGATGTTGCTCGTCATGATGACGACGGTGTTCGAGAAGTCCGCGGTGCGACCGCGCCCGTCGGTGAGGCGCCCGTCGTCGAGCACCTGGAGGAGCAGGTTGAACACGTCGGCATGCGCCTTCTCGACCTCGTCGAAGAGGAGGACGCTGTACGGGCGCCGCCGCACCGCCTCGGTGAGGAACCCGCCCTCCTCGCTGTCGACGTAGCCGGGCGGCGCGCCGACGAGGCGCTGCGCCATGTGCTTTTCCATGAACTCGCTCATGTCGAGCCGGGTCATGGACTGTTCGTCGTCGAACAGGAACTCGGCGAGGGCCTTCGCGAGCTCGGTCTTTCCGACGCCGGACGGGCCGAGATAGAGGAAGCTGCCGATCGGCTTGCCCGGATCGCGGAGGCCGACGCGCCCGCGGCGCACCGCCTTCGACACCGCGCGCACCGCCTCCATCTGGCCGACGACGCGGGCCGAGAGGCGCTCCTCCATCTTGAGGAGCTTCTCGCTCTCCGCCTCGAGCATGCGTGACACGGGGATGCCGGTCCAGTCGCCGAGGACCTGCGCGACCGCCTCCTCGTTGACGATCCGCGACACGCCCTCCTTGAGGCCGGCCTTCTCGACCGCCTCGTTCGCCGCGTCGAGCCGGCGCTTCACATCGGGGATCTGCACGTGCTCGAGCTCGCCGAGCTTCGCGAAGTTCTGCTCCTTGCGCGCCGCCTCGAGCTGCGCCTGGAGCTTCGTCATCTCGTCCTTGAGCGCGGCCTGCGCGGCGAGCGCACCGCGCCGCGAGTCGAGCTTCGCGCGCATGTCGATGACGCTGGGCTCGAGCTCCGCGATCTCCTTGTTGATGCGGACCTTCGTCTTCATGCTCATCGCATCGACGTCGTCCTCGAGGCCCGAGAGCTGCGCCTTCAGCGAGGCGACGCGGCGGATCGCGTCGTCCATGTGCGCGGGGAGGCCGTCGATCTCGACCCGCTTGCGGGCGCATGCCTCGTCGAGGAGATCGATGGCGCTGTCCGGGAGCGCGCGATCCTGCACGTAGCGCTTCGCGAGATGCACCGCGGCGACGCACGCCGGGTCGCCGATCTGCACCTTGTGATGGGCCTCGTACCGCGTGGCGATGCCGCGCAGGATCTCGACCGCGCGCTCGGGCGTCGGCGGCTCGATGGTGAGCACCGTGAACCGGCGGAGGAGGTTCGGGTCCTTCTCCTGGATCTTGCGGATGCCCTCGGGCGTCGTCGACGCGAGCAGCCGCAGGTCGCCGCGCGCGAGCATCGGCTTCAGGAGATCGCCGACGCCGCTCGCCGCGTTGCCGCTGCCGAGGAGCGACTCGAGTGACGAGATGTAGAGGACCGTGTCCTGCGATTTCAGGGCGGAGACGACCTGCTTCAGCCGGTCCTCGATCTCACCGCGGAGGCGCGCGCCGGCGACGAGCTGGCCGACCTCGAGCTCGAGGATCGACAGGCTCGCGAGGTTCTGCGGGACGTCGCCGGCGGCGATGCGCATCGCGAGCGCCCCCACGATGGCGGTCTTGCCGGTCCCGGGCTCGCCGACGAGCAGCGGGTGGTTCTTCTGACGACGCTCGAGGATCTGGAGGAGGCGGCGCACCTCGGTGTCGCGACCGATGACCGGGTCGAAGCCCTTGTCGCGGGCGCGCGCGGTGAGGTCCGTCACGTAGCGCGGGCCGCTCCCGTCGGCGCTGGCCGCGGCGCCCCCGCCGCTCGTGGTGGTCGCTGCCGGGTTGTCGCGCGGCACGCTCTTCAGCGCCGCCATGTGCGGGCGGAGCGAGCCAGGCCCGAGGCCGAACGCCTGGAGGACGACCGCCGCGGGGCCGCGGATCTCCTGGGAGAGCGCGTTCAGCAGGTGCCCGACGCCGATCGCGGCGGCGGCGCCTTCCTTCTCCGCGTCCTTCTCGGCGCGCGAGAGGAGCCCGAGCATCGCCGACGAGAGGTAGGCGAGGCCCGCGCCCGCCTTTGCGAGCTTCCCCAGCTGGGTCTCGGCCTCGGCGACCACGTCGTGCGGGTCGGCGCCCGCCTTCTTGAAGACCTCGGCCACCCCGCGGTCACGGTCGAGCGCCCGCGCGAGCAGATGGATGGGCTCGACCTGGACGTGCTTGCGCTCGTCGGCGAGGGACTGCGCGCCGGCCACGAGGGCCTTGGCGTCGGGCGCGTAACGCTCGAGATGAATGGTTTGCTCGGCGGCCATCGGTCACGCGAACGTACCACGCGATCCGCGGCTTTTCTGCCTCTCCTCGATCCCCTACCGCACCCCGGATTTCGTACTAAGCTCGAACGCATGGCCGCGCGAGTCCGCATGTACACCACGACCGTTTGCCCCTACTGCATCCGGGCGAAGACGCTCCTCAACGGCAAGGGCGTGCCCTTCGAGGAGATCAACGTCTCGGGCGACCAGGAGACCCGCGACTGGCTCGTCAAGACGACGGGTCGGCGCACCGTCCCGCAGATCTTCATCAACGACGAGGCGATCGGCGGCTTCGACGACATGCACGCGCTCGATCGCGCCGGCGAGCTCGACAAGAAGCTCGCCGTCTCGCCCGCCTCCTGATGCGCGGGCCCCGAGGGGCCTGAATTCGCCGGGTCGCCGGCCGTTCCCAGGGGGATGCGCAGGACTCTTGCGGGCGTCTCGCTCGCCGCTTCGGTCGTGGTCGCCGCGGGTATCGGTTGCAGCAGCACGGAGGACGGCTCCGGCTTCGTGGTCACCGCCCCCGGTGACGACGCGGCCGTGTCGACGCCAGAGGGCCCGGTGGGCACCTTCGCCGACGCGTCGACCGACACGGGCGCCGGCGCGCCGGACGCTCACGCGGCGGATGCCTCCGTCCCCGTCGTGTGTGGCGACGGGAAGCTGGGCGGCGTGGAAGCGTGCGACGACGGCAACGCGACGGCCGGCGACGGCTGCTCCGCGACCTGCACGGTCGAGACGGGCTACGTCTGCAACGTCCCCGGCAAGGCCTGCGGGCAGCTCGGCGGTTGCGGCGACGCGCGCATCCAGGGCGCCGAGTCGTGCGACGACGGGAACGCCGCGGCCGGCGACGGGTGCTCGGCGACGTGCGCCGTCGAGCCCGGTTGGGCCTGTCCGGTGCTCGGCGCCTCGTGCGTCGCCGCCGCGTGCGGCGACGGGCATCTCGCGGGCAGCGAGGAGTGTGACGACGGCGACGCGGTCGATGGTAACGGCTGCACGAACGCCTGCCGCGTGCGCGACGGCTTCGCCTGCGACGTTCCGGGCGCCCCGTGCACCGCCACGGTGTGCGGCGACGGCCTGAGGCAAGGCACCGAGCAGTGCGACGACGGCAACGTTCGCCCGTACGACGGTTGCTCGCCCACCTGCACGAAGGAGCCCGCCTGCCCGAAGACCGGCGGCGAGTGCGCCGGCGCGTGCGGCGACGGCATCCTCTTCCCCGGCGAGCAGTGCGACGACGGCAACACGCGCTCGGGTGACGGCTGTTCGGCGACGTGCACCGTGGAGCCCGGCTTCTCGTGCAGCGCCGTCGCGCAGGCGCTGCCGGCGTCGATCGCGGTGCCCTTCGTGCTCCGCGACTTCAGCCGCGGGGACAAGCCGACGATCCCGGGCTCCGGCTGCGACAGCGTCAATGGCTGTCCGTACGGCCATCCCGACTTCGAGACCACGAACGGCGGCAAGACCGGAATGGTCGGCAAGCTGTACAACGACGTCGACGTGCCGAGCATCGGTCGCCTCGATATCGAAGGAAAGCCGATCCTCGTGTGCACCGACGGCCTCTCGACCTGCCGCGCCACCACCTCGGCGAGCTTCGCTCAGTGGTATCGCGACGTGCCGGCGACTCCCGATCCGACGAAGCCCGCCAACCAGACGTTCGTGCAGGATCTCACGCTGACCCTGAAGGGCGCCGGTACCGTCGACCCGTATTACGAGTTCGACTCCTCGCTCTTCTTCCCGCTGACCAGTCAGGGATTCGGCAATCAGTGGAATGGCAGCGAGGGCGGTGGTGACCAGAACTTCCACTTCACGAGCGAGCTGCGATTCTGGTTTTACTACGACGACGCGGTCGCGGCGCCGAGCTTCTCGTTCCGCGGCGACGACGACGTGTGGGTGTTCGTCAACGGGCGGCTGGCGGTCGACATCGGCGGCGTGCACGGGCCGTCGTCGGGCAGCCTCACGCTGACGAAGACCGACGCCGCGGCGCTCGGGATGAGCACTGGCCATGTCTACGAGTTCGCTCTCTTCCAGGCGGAGCGCCACCGCTCCGGATCCAACTACAAGGTCCAGTTCCGCGGCTTCGTGCGCTCGAGCAGCACGTGCCATTCGATCTGCGGCGACGGCATCAAGTCGCGCGACGAGGCCTGCGACGACGGCGCGAAGAACGACCTCAACCCGCCGGGAACGGCTCCGGCGTACGGCACGTGCAGCTCGGACTGCAAGGCGCGCGGCGCCTACTGCGGGAACGGCGTCGTGGACGGCGCAGAGGCGTGCGACGACGGCGTCTACAACGGCGGCTACGGCCGCTGCAAGGCGGACTGCTCGGGGCCCGGCCCGGCGTGCGGCGACGGCGTCGTCCAGGCGGCCTACGGCGAGGTCTGCGACGACGGCGCGGCCAACGACCCGAGCGCCGATCCGGCGTATGGCAAGTGCAGCGCGACGTGTCGCACGCGCCCGGCGTGCGGCGACGGCACCATCCAGGCGCCCGAGGCCTGCGAGCCGCCCGGCACGCCGACCTGCAGCGCGACGTGCGCGACGATCAGCGCCGGACCGAAGTGAATCCTCAGAAGAGACCGATCGCGAAGTTGATGGCGCCGACGTCCTCGTACGCCTTCCGCGTCACGTTGAAGCCGTAATCGATGGCCAGGGGACCCACCGGGGTCTGCACGCGGACGCCGCTCCCGACCGCGGCCCGGATCGGGAAGACGCCGCGATCGAAGGGATACGAGGGATCGACCCAGAGATTGCCCATATCGCAGAAGAGGACCGTCTCGAACGGCCCCTTCACGGGGATACGGAGCTCGACGCGCTCGTTGACCATGAGGTCCCCGGCGCGGATCGGCTTCGTGCTGGAGGTGAACTTCGAGCGATTGACGGTCTGCTTGCCGGGCGCGCTCGGGTCGTCGACGGTGTCGGGCAGATCCTTGTCGTGATAGATGCGGTCCACGTCGTCCTGGGGAATGAAGCTGTTCAGGTTCCATCCCCGCATCGAGTCGACTCCGCCCATGAAGAAGAGGCGGTCGGGATAGGTGGCCGACGCCCGCGTGAGCTGCACGTTCCAGCCGATCCGCGTGAGCGCGGCGATGCGGATGCTCGGCTTCGCGCCGCTGCTGGAGTGGTCGCCGCTGCAGTGCGTGAGGCAGACGTATCCGCCGAAGGTCTCGGTCAGCTTGAAGAAGTGGCTCTCGGTACGCGCGCGGTCGACCGAGATGTCGCGCGACCCGAGCGGATAACCATCGACGTGCTCGATGCCGCTCACCAGGTAGGTGCCCTTCGCGGCATTGAAGGCGTTGTCGCGACGATCCCAGCTGAAGAGCAGGCGCTGGGCGAACACGTAGCTCTCGCCGTCCGGCACGAGCAGCTGGCGCGCGAGATCGGTGGTGTTGAAGCCCTGCGCCGCCACCGAGGTGAGGTACTCGTTGATGGTCGCTGCGCCGAAGATGCGACTGTTGTTGAACTCGAGGCTCTGGAAGAGGGATACCTGGATCTGGCTCACCGGTCGCCAGTTCACGTTCGGGACCGCGGCGAGCTTCGTGATGAAGAAGTCGCGCTGCAGATCGTGGACGACGATCCCGTCGAATCCGGCGCGCACCAGGGGGCCGAGGCCCACCTCCGGAAAGACCACGCTCCCCGTGGCGCGGATGCCGAGCCGCGCCACGACCTCGAGATCACGGTAATTCGAGCGTGCCGTCGGATCGATGATGAGCGCGGTCGGGATGTACGAGAGCTGGAGACGCCCCGTGACCTGGATGGCATTGCCGAACAGGTTCCGATGTCCGTATTCCGTGGCCAGGCGGAAACCCTCGCCCGTGGAGAAGCCGGGCGCCACCTCGGTGTACTGGCGCGGCCGCTCCACGACCGTGATGACCACCACCTTGTTGCGCTGCGGGACGTAGGGATTCTCGAGCGCGACCTCGACGCTGGCGAACGTGCCGAGGGTGGCGATCCGCTCCTCCGTCTTGCGGACGTCGCTGGCGCGGTACGGCTGGCCGACAGTGAGCGCGACGCGCCCCTCGATGGTGCTGGCCTTCGTGTACGTGTTGCCACGAAGGACGAAAGCGCGCACGAAGACCTGCTCGCCCTCCGAGACGATGAAGCGCACGCGGGCCCTGGTGCGGTCCGGCGACTGCTCGAGCGCGTACTTCACGTCGACGAACGCGTAGCCTTCTTCCTTGTACGCGTCGGCGACGCGCCGGCGGGCCTCGTCGATCTTGACGGTGCTGACCCACGAGCCGAGCTTCACGTCGGCCGCCTCCTCGAGCTTCTTCTGAGGGAGCGCTGCCACGCCGCTGAAGGCGAGGTCCCACAGCTGCGTGCGCGGACCGAGCTTCACCGGGATGCGCAGCCAGACGCGTGACTCGCACGTGATGCCGCGGCCCGGATCGGGCACGCAGGTCGCGCCCTGCTCGAGCGGGGGCACCGAGAGCGGAAGGCCGGAGGCGTCGTACGTGCACAGGTCGGTGGGCGGCTCGTTGCGTTTCACGGGCCGACACTCCCCGGGAGGAGAGCGCGGATCGCAGCTGCGCCGCAGGATCTGCACCGGACCGACCTGCGCAGCGAGGAAGCCCTCCGACCGATAGAGCTCCTGGACGTGCTGGACGGCGCGCTCGTAGGTTTCCGGCGCGTAGACGCCCGAGGGGTCGAGCTCCATGGGCACCGGGCGCGTGCCATGGTTGCCGAGGGGGCCGATCGTGTCGTCGAGGCCGCGCGGGTCCGGCGTCACGAGCAGGTCGTTTCCGGGGAGCTCCTCGTCGAGATAGCTGTCGATCTCGCTGCCGATCGCCTTCGCGGAGGTCGGGCCGCCCTCGGAGAGCCGCTTCACGTCCTGCTCGCGGAGGCAGGGATATGCGCGAGCTGCGACGAACACGCGCCGCTGCTCGGTCACGTGGAAGACGAGGTAGTTGATGGGGTCGTGCCTGGTGCCGCGCGTCTCGAGCTTCACCTCCGCATCGAGGAACCCGTGCTTGACGTAGTAGTCGGTGATCTTCTGCGCGAGGTGGTTGGGCGTCCGGTCGGTCTCGTTCTCGAGATCGAGCACGTCGTCGAGCGTCGACTTGTCGAGGTGCTCGTTGCCTTCGTAGCGCGTCTCGTAGTGCGTGCCGAAGTCGACGCGCACGCGCAGCACGATGAACCCCTTGTGAAGCACCATGTCGTGGCTCACCTCGGCCTTGTGCCAGCCGCGGCCGCGGATACGCGTCTGCAGGGTCGCGTCGGCGGCGTCCAGGGCGGTCTCGTCGGCCCGGGCCCCCGGCTTCACCGCATAGCTCTTCTCGGCGTCCTCGATGGCGGCGCGCGTGCCCCCGAAGGGATACACGACGCGGCGTTCGACCTTGCGCGGAGCTCCCACGTGCACGTCGATCGTGACCGCCACGCGAAGCGGGTCGCCGGTGGGCCGTGTGGAGACGATGACGGTGGGCGAGGGGAACCCGCGCCGCTGGAGGGAGGTCTCGATGCGCGACCGGTGCCGCTCCAGATCGCGCCCCACGAGCTCGCCGTCGACCACGAGCTCCGCGTCGCGTACGAGCTCGTCGCGATCGAGAGGCGCGCCGTGCGCCTCGAGGCGCAGCGAGTCGATGACCTTGCGCGGCATCACGTGGATCGTCGCCTTCACGCCTCCCGGCGCGGCCGCCAGCTCGACGCTCGCGTCTGCGAAGTGGCCGCTCGCGACCGCCTCGTCGATCGCCCGTCGCACGATGCCGGTGCTGACCTTGTCCCCCGGGCGCATCTCCGAGATCGCAGGCGGCACCTCCTCACGCCAGCGCGGGTCGTCGAGCACCACGTCGACGGCGGTGATGGTCTGCCCGACATACCCCGAGAGATCGGGAGGTGCCGCCACGTCGGGCGCGGGGTTCGTCGCGGTGAGCGGCGGAGGCGGGGCGAGGACCGTCACCTCTTCGTCGGGCACCGCGTGGAGCCGGGGCGGCGCGGCCTGCGTCTGCGCGCGCGCCGGGGCGAGCACGCCCAGGACGACCGCGAGCGCGACGAGCGCCGACCACCACTTCATGCGCGGCGCATCATAGTGGCGCGTCATGCGCGAGGGGGCCCGGTTTCGTTCGCTCAGTTGAATTCGAGGCGCCAGCGGAAGTCGACGCCGAAGTTTCCGACGTTGCTCGAGGACACGGTGTTGATGCGGTCGTACGAGGGCTCGACGGTGAACGTGCGCCCGAGCCGCCACTCGATCGTCGACCTGAGCTGCGGGTCCTCGGCGAGGCCGCTGGTCAGGCGCGCGCGCACGTTCTCACCGAGCCGCCGGCCGACGGTGATGTTCGGCTCGACGCGGCCGGTCCGCGGCGAGTAGGCGGTGCCGGGGCGGAAGTCGTCGATGACGGGGATGGCCTGCTTGACCGCGCGATCGACGCCGCTCACCGTGCCGAGCGCCTCGAAGGCGGCGCTCGCGTAGACGGATCCGGCACGCACCTGATCGACCTCGGCGCGCGTGAGCCCGATGGTGAGGAGGAAGAAGATGTCCTCGCGTGACAGCGCCGGGTCGCTCGTCATGTCGACCTTCAGGTCGTCGGCGTCGCCGTACGCGTGGAGCGTGATGCGCCACAGCGCGCCGCCCTGGCCGCCGCTCGTGACGCCGGTGCTGCCGCCGGCCGTGCCCGCCGCGCTCGTGCCGGAGAGCGCGTTGTTGTAGCGGCGGTACTCGGTGAGGGCGGTGATGTCGACGTGCGGAACGATCTTCGTCGGGTCGTCGAAGCGGATGACGCCCTTCTGCACCTCGAAGTCGTTGGCGAAGACGCGCACGTGACCGCCGGCGAGGGTGCTCATCTCGCCGCGGAGGCCGATGCGCTGGTTCGTCCCGCTCACGCGGAGCCCCGCCTGGCCGATGCCGAGCTGCGCCTCGACGAGGTTGTTGCGGATGCGGAGCGGCGCGCGCGAATGCACGTCGATGCCGAGCGCCACTGCGTCGAGCGAGGGATCGTAGGAGTCGACGACCGTGCGCTTCGCGCCGCCGAAGCCGGTCAGGTCGATGGTGATGGGGCGCGAGTAGTCGAAGGACGTCACGTTCACCTCGCCCCCCACGAACGGGAGGCGTCCCTGCGGCGTCGACGCGCTCGGGTTCAGCGCCACCGTGAGATCGGCGTCGATGGTGGCCTTCACGCCGTCGAGCGGAGAGACGAAGAGCTGACGGCCGGTGACCACGGCCTCGACCTGGCCGAGCTGCCCGCCCTTCAGGGGGACGCGGCCCGTCACGCCGACGTCCCCGCCGAGGAAGTGGCCGCTCGCGCGCGTGATCTTGGCCTCGTTCTCGTCGGCCACGGCGTCGATCTCGACGTCCGTGATGCCGCCGGGGAGTCCCTTGAAGCCGAACTCGCCTCCGCGGACGCGCAGCTGGCCGTCGTACTCGGGCGCGCTCGCCTTGCCGCGCAGCTTCACCGAGCCGCTCAGCGTCCCGAGCGCCCGCGTCATCTTGGGCACCACGCCGACGAGGATCCCGAGATCGATGGGTGACAGCTCGGCATCGAGCGCGAGCTCGGCGGACCGCGTGACCTTCTTCACCGCGCCCTTCACCGCAAAGGCGCCCTTGAACCCGTTGGGCGTCGCGAGGTCGAAGGTCACTGGCGGGAGCGTCACCTGGTCGTCGGCAAGGCCGATCACGATGGGCGGTCCGAGCGGCGCGCCCGGGGTGCTCGACGGCGACGTGCGGAGGGAGAGCGTCTGCCCGGCGCGCGTGATCCGCATGACCGTCGGCGTGAAGTGGCCCTTCGCGTGGGCGATGTCGTCGGTCGCCAGCCGGTCGAGGACGACCTCACCCGTCAGCTCGCCGCCGATCGGCGTCGGCGCCGCGCCGCTGGCGGGGTCGTTCTCGGCATTCGCGAGGAGCAGCTTGCCGATCGGGCCGAGGTCGAAGCCGTTCAGCCCGATCCGCCCGGTCGCCACGGGGTTCAGCTGCTTCGTGACCACGACGTTCTCGAGCTTCACCTGGTTTCCGAACAGGCTGCCGTCCACGGTGTACGTGCCCTGGACGGAGGCATCCTTCGCCCACGCGTCCTTGTCGAAGGGCGCGGCGATCGGCGCGCCGCAGGCGGTCTTGCCGATCACGTGCGGCTTGCCGGGCAGCTGCTTGATCGCGACGTGGAGCTCGGACGCGCCGAAGGGCGCGGCCAGGATGCGAACCGGGGTGACGTCGAGATCGACGTCGACGTCGAGCGCGCTGATCGTGCCGCCGAGCCTCGCCACCCCGGAGACCGACCCCTCGAGCTCGGGGGCGACCTCGCCGAGCAGATCGGTGCGCGCGAGCGGGAAGCCCTGCACGACGAGGTTCCCGCGGAGGTCGCCGCCGCGGTGCACGGTCAGCGACCCGAGCACGCCGCCCAGCGGGGCGCGGCCCTCCTTCTTGACCTTGGTGAGCGATACCGAACGAAGATCGAGCTCGGCGCCCTCGATACCGGCCTGCTGGTCGAGCCACCGGTATTCGAAGTCGGCGTGGCCTTCATCGAACTTCTCGCCGAGGAGATTCAGCTTCTTGGCATTCACCGAGGCCTGCACGTCCAGGTAGCCGCCGCCGCAGCGGTCCTCGGGACCGCCCAGCGCGAGGTGGAGCCGGGCGCTCGACTCGAGCGTGCCCTCGAGGTTGGTGAGCCGAGGATCCTCGTCGAGCTTGAAGATGTTGAAGAAGTCGCGGATGTCGAGCGAACGCGTCGCGACCTGCGCGTCGAGCTGCATCGCTGCCTGACCGCCGAAATCCAGGCGGCCGGTCGACAGATCGAAGTTGCTCTTGCCCTTGGTGCCGTGGATGTCGCGGAGATCGAGGTACCGCTTCTCGCTGAGCGAGATGTGGCCCTGCGAGATGTTCCCGAAGGGCAGATTGCCGATCTGGAAATTCTGGATCGAGGTGACGTCGCCCTCGAGGAGGGGATTGCTGAACGGCCCGTGCAATCCCATCGACACCTCGGCGAGGCCCGACATCGGCACCTTGCCGAGCGGCGAGACGTCCGCGATATCGAGCTTCGCGTGCGGGATCTCGATGTTGATGATCTCGTGGAATCCGATGGATACGAAGAGATTGTCGATGGTGCTGTGCGCGGTGCGGACGTTCACCTGCTGGAACTGCAAGGAGTCGGGGCGGACCGCGACCTTGCCCGTGAAGTGACCCTCGGAGGTGCCGACCGCGCGCGAGCGGTTGGGGTCGTCGGTGGGGAGGTCGTACACCGCGAGGTTCTTGGTGTGTCCGACGAGCTCTCCGTCGAGGTGCAGCGGGCTCACGGTGCCGTGGAAATTCGCGATCCTGATCTCGTCGAGGTCCCACGAGACGTGGGGGCGCCGCGCGAAGCTGAGCTGCCGCATGAGGGACGTGAAGCTCGCGTTCGTCGCCTCGATGCGTCCGACCTTGATGGGCACGCCCCGCGCGAGCGGCTGGGCCTCGATGTCGTAGACCTCGGCGACCCCGTCGGCGACGTGCACGGTCGTGCGTGGGCTCGTCACGACGCTGCGGCGCACGGTGAGCTCGCTCGCGATGGACTGCGCGAAGTTGTAGCGGTCCACCTTGATGTCGCCGACCTCGAGCCGGCCCGACAGGTCCGGGAGCGGCGTCTCCACGCTGTAGCGGAGCTCGGCGTCGACCATCGCCCATCCCTTGATCTCGGGGAGATCGGGGATGCGATTGGCAAGTCCGAGCGGAGCGCGCACGCGCACGTGGCCGTCGAGGCTGGGCAACGCGCCCTCGTCCTTGGGCAGCACCACCGAGAGATGGCCGAGCGAGAGCTCGACGTAGCGGACGTCGTCGTGCGAGACGCTGCAGTCGAGGCCCGTCTCCTGCGCGGGATCGAGATCGGCGGCGCCGAAGACCGACAGCCGCCGCACGAGGATCCGCTTCTGCTCGATGCGAGCGCGGGCGTCGAGGCGGCAGAGGACGTCGTCGTCGACCGCGTACTCGGACGGCCCGCCGCCCTCCGGGACCACCGTGCGGACCCGCCGGCCGCGAGCCTGCGCCACGCGGAGCGCGACCTCGAACGCGCTACCGCCTTCGCCGTCGTCGTCGGCGGTGACGTCGGCGTCGATCTCGTGGCCGACCACGTGGATGCCGTCGATGTCGACGTCCACCTCGGCCTCGCTCGCCGAGACCACCGAGAACGGTGACTTGAAGGGGCCGGTGCTCTTCTTGGAAGGCGGAAGGTTCAGGGCGAGGTTCTGGAGCTGGCCGTCCTTCAGGACGATGCGCGCCGAGGGCTGCTCGATCTCGATCTGGTCGATGATCAGCTTGCCGCCGAGCAGGCCGAAGATCCGCGGCCTTGCGGTGGCGCGGCGCGCGGTCAGGAAGGGCGTGCCGCCGTCGCTCGCCTCGACGCGGACGTTGCGAAGGCCCGCGCTGAGCGGCCAGAGGTGGAGCTCGAGGTCGTAGCCCGCGTGGATACCGTAGGTCTCGGCGAGCTTGCGGGTCTCGGTCGTGGCGATGCCGCGCGCCCAGCGCGTTCGCACGAGGAGGCCGACGCCCACCGGGATGAGCGCGATCACCGCGAACACGACGCACAGGATGCGCGCGAGCACGCGGCCCCAGTCGCGACGCCGATGGCGCCGGACCGGCGGGAGCACGGTGCTCGAGCTGCGTTCCTGCATCGCGTACCGGACCACTGTAGCCGGGGGCTGGACAAATCGCTCATTTGTGAGCCAATGTCGCGGTCTTGCGTCGTCAAACGGAAGGTGTCGTCTCGGCCGAGGCGCTCGTCCCCTCGCTCATCCGCAGGGCCGAGGCGCTCGACCCCGCGCGCGTCGTCGCGCTGCTCGAGCCCCTCGTGCTGGAGCGGCGGGCCCAGCGGCTGCGCGACGTCATCGGCCGGCGCCTCTCGAGCGTGCAGGTGGTGTTCGACGCGCCGCACGATCCCCACAACGGCGCGGCGGTCGTCCGGTCCTGCGAGGCCTTCGGCGTGCAGTTCGTGAACGTCATCGAGCGGCTCGAGGATTTCCTCGCCGCGCCGAGCGTGTCGAAGGGCTCCGAGAAGTGGGTCGACCTCCGGCGGTGGCCCTCGGTGGAGCCCGCGATCGCAGGGTTGCAGGCGGAGGGCTTCGAGCTCGTCGCCGCGCATCCCGAGGGCGAGCTGACGCCCAACGATCTTGCCGCCATCCCGAAGCTCGCCATCGTGCTGGGCAACGAGCGCGACGGCATCGCCAGGGAGCTCGAGGCCGCGTGCACGCGGCGGGTTCGCGTGCCGATGCGCGGGTTCATGGAGAGCCTCAACGTGAGCGTCAGCGCCGCGATCTTGCTCGCGCAGGCGACGCTGGGTCGCACGGGCGACCTCTCGGAGGCCGACCGCTTGCGGCTGTATGCGCGCGGCCTCTACTTCTCCGTCGGCAAGGCGGACGAGGTGCTGCGCGAGCTTTACGCCCCGGCGCCCGAGCGGTAGGGGTCGGAGCAGCTGATGCTCCACGTCATTCCCGCGCACCAGGGCAGGCCCTCCGACGATCCGATCTTCGCGCTCAACAAGGAGGCGACCGCGCGCCGTGCCAAGGGCGAGTCGGTGGTGAATGCCACCGTGGGCTCGCTGCTCCACGACGACGGCGGGCTCGCCATCCTCCCGTCCGCGGCGCGCGCGGTGGCCGAGGTCCCCTCCGAGGAGTGGGCGCCGTACGCGCCGATCGCCGGCTCCGGCGACTTCCTGAACGCGGTCTGCGACAACCTCTTCCGGGACGACCCGGCGATGCGCGAGACGGCGGTCGCGTCGGCGACGCCGGGCGGCACGGGCGCGCTGAAGCAGGCGATCACGAACTATCTCGAGCCCGGGCAGTCGCTGCTGACGACGAGCTTCTTCTGGGGCCCGTACCAGACGCTGTGCGACGAGTCGGACCGCAAGCTCGTCACCTTCCGCATGTTCGACGAGAGCGGCCGGCTCGACACGCGGGCGCTCGACGCGGCGGTCGGTGAGCTCATCGCCGCGCAGAAGCGCGTGCTCGTCTTCATCAACGACCCTTGCCACAACCCGACGGGCTACTCGATGACCGCCGAGGAGTGGCGGGCCGTGGTGACGTGCCTCGTCGCGCGCAGCAGCGAGGCGCCGATCACGCTGCTCGTCGACACCGCGTACTTCGAATATGCGGCGCGGCCCGACCCGCGGGCGTTCCTGAAGGAGCTGCATCCGCTGCTCGGGAAGGTGGGCCTCTGCTTCGCGTGGAGCGCGTCGAAGACGTTCACGCACTACGGTCTGCGGGTCGGGGCGATCGTGGCCTGCGTGCCCGATGCGAAGGAGCGCCAGGCGACCGACGCGGCGTTCAGCTACTCGTCGCGCGGGACGTGGTCGAACTGCTCGCGCGGCGGCATGCGCGCGGTCACCCGCCTGCTGACGGAGCCGGGGCTCGCGAGGTCGAGCGACGCGGAGCGCGACGAGCTGAAGGCGCTCCTCCAGTCGCGCGTGACTGCCTTCAACCATGCGGCGCAGGCCAAGGGCCTCGCGTATCCGCGTTACGAGGGCGGCTTCTTCGTCACGGTGTTCGTCGCCGACGCGCACGAGCGCGCCCTCCGCATGAAGGAGAAGGGCGTCTTCGTGGTCCCGGCGAAGGGCGCGCTCCGCGTCGCGCTCTGCTCCGTGGCGGAGGCCGACGTGCCGCGCCTGGTCGACGCCCTGGCGGAGTGACCCGGGGGGGGGCGGCGCCGGTCGTTCGGATCCCTGCCGAATTGTGGCGGTGCGGGGGAGTGCGGGGGGCGGCGCCGGTCGTTCGGATCCCTGCCGAATTGTGGCGGTGCGGGGGGAGTGCGGGGGGCGGAAAGTCGTTCGGATCCCTGCCGAATTGTGGCGGTGCGGGGGTAGTGCGGCGGGCGGAAAGTCGTTCGGATCCCTGCCGAATGGCGGGGGTGCGGGGGGAGTGCGGGGGGCGCAAAGTCGTTCGGATCCCTGCCGGATTGCGGGGGTGCGGAGCCCTGCCGGATTGCAGGCGAGCCAGGCCACGCCGCACGCGCAACCGGCAGGGATCCGAACGAGTTCGCGCCCGCCCGATCCCCGCCCGTGCACGGCAATCCGGCAGGGATCCGAACGAGTTTGCGCGGGGCCCGAGCCCCACCGGTGCACGCGCAACCGGCAGGGATCCGAACGAGTTTGCGCCAGCCCGACGCCCGCCCGCGCACGGCAATCCGGCAGGGATCCGAACGTGTTTGCGCGAGCCCGACCCCCGCCCGCGCACGGCAACCGGCAGGGATCCGAACGAGTTTGCGCGAGCCCGACTCCCGCCCGCGCACGGCAACCGGCAGGGATCCGAACGAGTTTGCGCCAGCCCGACGCCCGCCCGCGCACGGCAATCCGGCAGGGATCCGAACGAGTTTCGGCGGCCCGACCCCCGCCCGCGCACGGCAATCCGGCAGGGATCCGAACGATTCCCGCCCGCCCGGCGATCACCGCGC
>JAQBQL010000093.1 GCA_028287035.1 Labilithrix sp.
GGCGCGGAGCGGGCGCGGGCGCGCGCGGGGCGTCCGCCGGGTCGAGCTCGAGGTCGAGGCCGAGCCCGATGGGCGGCGTCGGCGGCGCAATCCGCGGCCCAAGCCTTTGGCCGCATTCCTGGCAGAACGTCAGGTGCGGCGGGTTCTCGCGTCCGCACGTCGTGCAGGTCATGGGTCCGCGAACCCATGGGACATCACGCGGCGGAGGTCGTCAAGCAAACGTGGTCAGCGCCCGGTGAAGATCGGATCGCGCTGCTCGAGCACGAGGTCGATGCCGAACATCTGCGAGAGACCCCCGGCGCGGTCCGAGCCGGTGCTGTCGACGAACTCCTGGAAGTAGATGAGCCGGTAGTTGACGGCGAGGCCGACCACGGTCCGGCGCGTGAGCTGCGCCTCGACCCCGCCTCCGAGGAAGGCGGTCGGTCCCCACGTGTCGACCTTCCACTCGTTGCCGTAGCCGGCAAGGCCCGCGCCGCCGGCGGCGTACGGCTCGACGTCGCGACCCGACACGAAGTAGTAGCGGGCCTCGCCGCGGAGCTGCTGGAGGATCGCGAGCCGGAGGAGCTTCTGCGGGTCCTGCTTCGAGAACTCGTACGAGCCGCCGATGTACCAGGGGCCCGCCCCGCGCGCGCCGGCCCGCGCCGCGATCCCGCCGCCGGGACCGAGGATGCACGGCACCGTGACGTTGTCGCAGATGGGCCCGGCGCTCGTCGGGAACTCGGTCGTGAAGGCGACGCCGTACTGCAGGTAGACGATGTTCGTGGGCGGCGGGAGCGCCGCCTGGAGCTCGATGAGCGGCTTCGGGGGAGGCGTGTCCGGCGCAGGGCGGTCGGCGGCCGGGCCGGGCGCGGCGTCCGTGGGCGGCGACGCGCCGTTCGCGGGCGGCACGCCAACGGTGGACTGCGCACGCGCCGCACCGCTCATCGCCAGCGCGGCGGAGATCACGCCCGCGGCGGACGCAAGCACGAGCGAACGGGCCATCGGGACCATCATATCCTCCTCGCGAGAACGCGGCTGCGGAAGTGACGATCGCGGATTCAGCATCCGCAGCGTTGACAGCGGAAGGTCGCTTTAAGTATTCGTGGCCTCGGGTTCACCGCGAACGCGTGACTCTTGGAGTATCAAGCGATGGAGATCGTTCTCGGAAAAAGTGCAGTTCGGCAAATTCGTCTCTCGGCGCAGGACGCGATCGAGGAGGGCGACACCGAGACGCTGCGCGAGGACATTCTCGAGGCTTTCCCCGAAGAACAGGTGGAAGAGATCGAGCGTCGGCTCGACAACGGTGACTTCTACGAGTTCCTCACGGAGATGCTCGACGAGTGGTCTGGCGACGACGTGGACGAGCTCTTCGAGCTCCTCGACGCGCAGCTCGGCGACATCGGCGTCGACGTGAAGTTCGAGCGCAAGGCCGTCGCGTCCGCCGATGACGAGGAAGAGGCAGAGGAAGAAGACGACCTCGACGAGGACGACGAGGACCTCGACGAGGAGGACGAGGACGTCGAAGAGGAAGTGACGCCGGGCGGCACCGACGAGGACTGATCGTCCCGCGCGCGAGCGCGTCGCCACCCACGAGCGGCTCTAGGGCTGCTCCTCGCGGCCTCCGTCCTCCGAGGTGATCGGCGGCGGGGGCCGCTTGCGTTCCAGGTACGCGCGGCACGTGGCGGGCGCCTTGCTCTTCGCGCCGCGCTTCACCGAAGGGCACTGCGCGGCCGCGCACGGCACGTAGCGCGAGTCGGGAAAGTCGCTCGCGAGCGTCGACAACCGCGCGCAGGCGGTCGCCTGGTCGCCGTCCTCCCGCCACAGCTCGGCCTCGCGCCAGAGGGCGTCGTCGCGCATCGTCGACGTCGTGAAGTCGGCGTAGAGCCGGTGCAGCGCGGCGCGCGCGCCGGCCCGGTCGCCGGTCTCCTCGCGGAGACGCGCGATCGCGAGGAGCGCCGGAAGGTAGCGCGGCCGCTCGTAGCTGCCGACGAACGACGAAACCTCGCGGTGGGCGAGCAGGCGCTCGAGGATCGCGATGGCCTCGGCCTTGTGTCCGAGCTTCTCCTCGGCGTCGGCCGCGCGGAACAGCGCGTCGTCCTCGAAGCCGCCGAAGGGGTAGGGCCACCGGCGCGCCACGTCGAGGTACGCGTCCCGCGCCGCCTCGGTGCGGCCCGCGGCGTCGAGGTGGCGAGCGCGCTCGTAGGCGAACTTCTCGGCGACCTTCTTGCCCTCGACGCGCGGCGCGAGGCGGGCGAGGCGAGCCATCGCGGCGTCGGGCCCCGAGGCGTCGTCGGCGCGGAGCAGGTGCGCGAGGGCGACCTGCGCGACGCCATCCTCCGGGAACGTGGTCACGACGTCCTCGAGCGCCGCGAGCCCCTCCGCCTCGTTCGTCCTCCGCGTGAGCTCGGCGACCGCGAAGGCCGCCTCCGCGGAGGAGTCGTTGGGCGGCTTCGCGGTCGCGATCGCCCGGAGCTCGCTCGCGCCGCGCGCCACGTCGCCCGCGCGGATGCGCGCCTGGGCCGCCTCGTAGCGCATGAAGACGGCGTCGCGAGGGATCTTCGCCCTTCGCGACGCCTCGTCGAAGCGCGTCGCGGCGAGGTCGAAGCGCCCGTCGTGCACCGCGCTCCTCGCGTCGAGGACGGCGCCTTCGTAGCCCGCACCGCGGTTCGGCGCGCAGCCGGCCGCCGCGAGGAGGATGACCATCCCGAGCGCTGCCGTCCCTCGCGCGCCGCCGCTCATCCCGCGGCCTCGGCGACGGCCCTTCGCAGGATCTCCGCGGCGCGGAGCACGTCGGCATGCGGCGCATCGAGATGCATCACCGCGCGGAGGCGGCGGGCCGCCGACGGATTGACGAGGAGCCCGAGCCCGCGCGCGAGGGCGGTGACGCGCTCGGGCGCGAGACCCGGCGCGGTGAGGTCGACGTTCACGATGTTCGTCTCGACGCCGGCGAGATCGACGTGGAGCCCGGGGATGCCGGCGAGCGCCGCGGCGAATGCCTTCGCGGCCTCGTGATCCTCGGCGAGGCGCCCGCGGTGGTGTCGGAGGCCGTGCAGCGCGCCGGCCGCGAGGATGCCCACCTGCCGCATGCCGCCGCCCCACATCTTGCGGAGGCGACGGGCGCGCTCGACCCACGCGCGCGACGCGCAGAGCGCGCTGCCGGCGGGCGCGCCGAGCCCCTTCGAGAAGCAGACCGCGACCGTGTCGAAGGGCGCGGCGAGCTCCGCAGGCGAGAGGCCCGAGGCGACCGACGCGTTCCAGAGGCGCGCCCCGTCGAGGTGCACGCCGAGGCCGAGCGCCCGCGCGCGCGCCGCGACCGCGTTCACGAGCGGCTGCGGAAAGACCCGGCCGCCCGCGCGATTGTGGGTGTTCTCGACGCAGACGAGGCTCGTGCGCGGCAGGTAGTACGCGGGCGGCTGGACCACCGCTTCCATCGCCGCTTCGTCGAAGAGGCCGCCGTGCCCCGCGACCGCGAACTGGATGCCGGAGAGCGCAGGTCCGGCGCCGCACTCGTAGGAGCTGCAGTGCGCGCCCTCGCCGATGATGACCTCGTCCCCGCGCTGCGTGTGGAGCGCGATCGCGAGCTGGTTGCCCATCGTCCCGGAGCTCACGAAGAGCGCGGCCTCCTTGCCGAGCAGCGCCGCGGTCTCCTCCTCGAGCGCCCGGACCGTCGGATCCTCTCCGAAGACGTCGTCACCCACCTCGGCGCGGGCCATGGCCTCGCGCATGGCAGGGGTGGGACGGGTGACAGTGTCGCTGCGCAGATCGATCATCGCTAACCTCGCGCGAGTAGACCTCAGAGACGGGCCGCGGACGAGTGCGAACGGCGTTGCGCACCTCGGGACCGCGTGCTAATTGGTTCAACCACTGGACGATCGAATGAAAAAGCTTCCTCCCGACCAGGCCGAGCCGGCCGTGACCACGAAGCAGCCCGACCCCTCCGAGACCCTCGCGGTGCTCGGTCCCGTGGCCCGTTCGAGCGTCGTCGACGCGGTCGCCGATCGCCTGCGCAACGAGATCCTGGCAGGGCGCCTCGCGGCCGGCTCCCGGCTGCCGTCCGAGCGGGAGCTCTCGCTCGCGCTCGGCGTGAACCGCCTCACGCTGCGCGCGGCGCTGGCCCGTCTCGAGGCGATGGGCCTCGTGACCACGCGGCACGGCTCCGGCACCGAGGTCGCGTCGTGGCGCGAGCGCGCCGGGCTCGAGGCGCTGCCGATGGTGATGGGTTCGCTCGACCCGGACGAGCCGGCGTGGCTCGAGCTCCTCACGTCGATGCTCGAGGTGCGGCGGGTGCTCGCGACCGAGGCCGTGGCCCTCGCCGCGGTCCGGCACGGCGAGGCCGACATCGCGTCGATGCGGGCCATCGCTGCCGAGCAGCGCACGCGCCTCCATGACGCGCAGGCGTATGCGCGCGGCGACTTCGCGTTCCAGCGCGCCATCGTGCGCGCCGCCCGCAACATCGGCTTCGAGCTGATCCTGAACTCGTTCTCGCGCTTCCCCGAGGAGCAGCCCGCGCTCGTCGCCACGCTCTACGACAAGCGCGAGGAGTCGGTCGGCTTCTACGAGGGGATCATCGCGCTCGTGCAGTCGGGCGATGCCGCCGCGGCGCGCGCGGTGCTGACCCAGACCTTCAGCGCGATGGACGAGGAGTGGCTCGCGCGCCACGGGCACCGCCCCGCCGGCGCCGGAAAGGCCGGCACGGCCGCCGCGAGGCCGTCCGCCGCCGCGGGCCTCGCCGATCTCGTCACGCCCGTCACGAAGAACAGCAGGAAGCCTAAGACCACCCGGGGAAAGTGAGCATGCCATGCGTCCGCATCTGAGCTCCTTCGAGAACGCCTGGACCGACGCGGCCGCCGCGGCGATCTTCCCGGAACCGGCGCCGCCGGACGCGAGCGAGGCGGAACGGGCGCACGGCAGCCACCTGCCGCAGGGGGTCCTCTCGATGCATCCTGCACGCTTTCTGGAGGACGTGCTGATGCATGCGCCCTTCGAGCAGTCGGTCGGCCTTCGCCTGACGCTGTGGATGGTGGCGCTGGCGCCCCTCTTCACGATCGGCCGGCTCGGGACCATCGCCTCGATCGGCGAGGCCGATCGCATTCGCGTGCTCGATCGGCTGCTGGGGAGCCGGCTCTACGCGGTCCGCCAGCTCGCGCTGTCGTTCAAGGCCGTCATCACGCTCCTCTACGTGCAGTCGCCCGCGGTGCGCCGCGCGATGACGACGCCGCTCGCCCGCGGGACGGCGGGCGCGGCCGACGAGCGAGGCGCCGACGGTCTCGTGAGCGCCACGCGTCTCACCGCGCGCGTCGCGGGCCGCGGCGCGCAGCGCGCGGACGAGGAGGCGGATCATGCGGCAGCCTGACGAGGATCTGCCAGAGGGCGCGGTCGTCGACGGCCAGCTGACGCGCGTGACGGACGACGTGTTCGACGTCGTGGTCGTCGGCTCCGGGGCCGCCGGCAGCACCGCCGCGTACACGCTCGCGCAGGCGGGCCTGTCGGTGGGCATCGTCGAGGAGGGGCCGTGGCTCCGCACCCGCGAGATCACCGAGGACGTGCACACGGTCTTCCGCCGGGTGATGCGCCAGCAGGGCATGCAGGTGCTCTCGGGCGGCGCGTTCATGCCGATGCTCCAGGGCCGATGCGTCGGCGGCAGCACGTTCGTCAACTCGGCCATCGCGTGGCGCATCCCGGAGGACGTGGTCGACGACTGGCAGGCGCGCTTCGGGCTCGGTCCGGAGCTGTCGATGCGTTCGCTCGAGCCGCACTTCGAGGCGCTCGAGCGCGACCTGTCGGTGCGCTCCGTGGACCCGGCAGTCCTCGGCGAGAACAACCGGCTCTTCCTCGAGAGCACCGCGAAGCTCGGCATCGCGTCGGCGCCGATGCGCCGTTACGACAAGGGGTGCGAGGGGTCCTCGATGTGCCTCACCGGCTGCCCGCACGGCGCCAAGCAAGGCATGAGCATCACCTACGTCCCGTGGACCCTCGCGCAGGGACGCTCGCGCATCTTCACGTCCTGCAAGGTCGAGAGCGTCGAGCTGCGCGGCGGCGTCGCCACCGGCGTGCGGGCACGCTCGGCGAGCGGCCAGGTGATCACCATCCACGCGCGGCGCGCGGTGATCGTCGCGGCGAGCACCGTGCAGACGCCCGGCGTGCTCCGCCGCAGCGGCGTGCGCAGCGCGGCGCTCGGCCGGCACTTCCAGGCGCATCCGGGGCTCGCGGTCGGCGGGCTCTTCGACCGGCCGATCGGCATGGCGTTCGGGGCGACGCAGGGCGCCGAGAGCACGCATTTTCGCCGGAGCGAGCGCTTCAAGCTGGAGACGATCTCGCTGCCGCCGGATCTGGCGGGCGCGCGGATCCCGGGCGTCGGTCGCGAGCTGACCGAGCGCCTCGCGCAGCTCGGCCACGTGGCGGTGTGGGCGGCGCAGGTGCGAGCGGAGGCGGAGGGCACCGTCAAGACCGGGTGGGGCGGCATCGATCGCGTGACCTACGCGATGACCGAGCGCGACCTCGCCGCCGCGCGGAAGGGGTGCGCCCTGCTCGCGCGCATGCAGTTCGAGGCCGGCGCCCGGGAGGTGTGGCCGGGGGTCTTCGGGGTCCCGAGCGTTCTGCGCAGCATCGACGAGGTGAAGCTCCTCGAGAACGCTCCCCTCCATCCCCACAGCTTCAACTTCATCGCGACGCACCTCTTCGGCGCGGCGCGGATGGGGATCGATCCGGGGACCTCGGTGGTCGGCACCGACTTCCAGGTCCACGGGACGAAGGGGCTCTTCGTCGTCGATTCGAGCGTCTTCCCGACGAACCTGGGCGTGAATCCCCAGCACTCGATCATGGCGCTCAGCCGCCTCGCCGCGACCCGCATCGCGAGCACGCGTGCGAGAACCCTTGACGGAATCGCGCCCGCCGCCTAAACGAGTCGCTCCTTACCGCCGCGATAGCTCAGCGGTAGAGCAGCGCTTTCGTAAAGCGCAGGTCGTCGGTTCAAGCCCGACTCGCGGCTCCAGCAACAGGTTCGAGGGGCTTCGCCCCTCGAGCTCCCCCCCCAAACCTCCAACATGGTCCTCGCATGCGGGGCGATTGCTTGTGGATGAACTTGGGGGGCCGTAGACTCCGGGGCCGATGTCGACGCCCTCGTCATCCGCGACCGCGAAGCTCCCCACGACGGGGGACGTCGTCGACGGGAAGTACGTCCTCGAGCGCCTGCTCGGGCAGGGCGGCATGGGCGCCGTGTACGCCGCGCGGCACCGCAAGCTCGGGCACGCCGTCGCCATCAAGGTGATGCTCGCGGACGCCGCGAACCACGAGGCCGCCTCGCGGTTCGTGAACGAGGGCCGGGCCGCCGCGAACATCCAGAACGAGCACGTCGTGCGCGTCTCGGACGTCGACGAGGAGAACGGCTACGCCTACATGGTCCTCGAGCTCCTCGAGGGCGAGGACCTCGCGCAGCTCCTCGAGCGCGAGCGGCGGCTTCCCCCGGCGGTCGCGGTCGCGTACGTCATGCAGGCTCTCGACGGCGTCCGGCAGGCGCACGCGCAGGGCATCGTCCATCGCGACCTCAAGCCGTCGAACCTCTTCCTCGCGAAGCGTCACGACGGCACGAGCGTCATCAAAGTGCTCGACTTCGGCATCTCGAAGGCCGGCACCTCGAACCCGCTCGGCGTCGCGCCCGGCGCGCTCACCTCGACGAAGGCGATGCTCGGCTCGCCGCTCTACATGTCGCCCGAGCAGCTCCGCAGCTCGAAGAGCGTCGACGCGCGCGCGGACATCTGGGCCACCGGGGTCATCCTCTACGAGCTCTGCACCGGCAAGCTCCCCTTCATGGGCGAGAACCTCGGCGAGCTCTTCGCGCAGATCCTCGAGGTCGAGGCGCCGCCGCTCCGCGCCCTCGTGCCCGAGGCGCCCGCCGCTCTCGAGGCGATCGTCGCCAAGTGCCTCCAGCGCCGTCCCGAGCATCGTTTCCAGTCGGTCGCCGAGCTCGAACGCGAGCTCGCCCCGCTCCTCGCGGGCGCCTCCAACGCCCCCTTCGCGGCGCAGACCGCGATGATGAGCAACACCCCGCAGCTCGGCGGCATGCGCGGTCCGGCGCCGTCCGGCCAGTACGGTCCGCCGCCCGGGATGCAGCACACGCCGAACGGCGGGCTCATGGGCCCGCCTCCTGACTACGGCCCCGCCTACGCCCCCGCGTACGGGGCGCCCCCGCACCCGGCGCACGCCGGCATGGGACCCTCGCACGGACCCCCGGGCTCGCTCGCCGGGACCGGCTCGGGCGCGCACGTGCCGGTCGTGAAGGGGACGGGCCCGTTCGGCGCGAACACGCCGCAGCCCACCGCGCTCAACGACGGCGCATGGCAGAACACCGGCTCGCGTCAGGCAAGCGGCAGGTCGCACGCGACGACCCTCGCGATCGGCGCGTTCGCGGTCGTCGCCGTGGTGGGGCTAGCGTTCGCGGGCCTCTCGATGACCAAGCGCAAGGTCGGGGGCGGGGACCCCGGCGTTCCCTCGGCGAGCACCGCGGAGCCGACCGCCGTGCTCTCCGCGCCGCCGCGCACGTCGGCCACCATCGCGGTCGATGCGGTGCCGTCGGCGAGCGCGTCGGCGACCGCTTCCGCCAGCGC
>JAQBQL010000096.1 GCA_028287035.1 Labilithrix sp.
GAGAACTGGAAGCCCTCGCTGGCGTCGTCGCCGGGGCCGGTGCGTTGCGTGCGGTGTCCGGCCGCCTCGAAGATGTCGCAGGTCATCACGTGCAGCTCGCGGCCGGTGATGCCGGGTGCGACGGCGTCGCGCACGGTCGCGAAGGCCTCGGCGACCAGCGCCTCCTGCGCCTGCGCCGCCGCGATCGGGTCACGGCCCTGCGCGGCGCCGGGAGCAGGCGTCTCGCCGCTCAGCGCGTCGGCAATGGGCGACGGCGGAACGTACGCGAGCGGAGCCTGCACGGGGGGGGCGCTCGACGGCGCCGCCGGCGGAGCGGCGGGGAGCTCGGGCGACGACGGCGAAGGGATCGGCACCGGCGGCGCGCCTCCACCTTCGGTCGGTCGCGCGTGCGCGCTCGCCGCCTCGCGGAGCGCGGTCGCGCGGTCGACCGTCGCCTTCGACTTCGGATCGAGACGCGTGAACCGCAACGTGAGCCCCGGCTGCCCGCGGAAGGCATTGTCCTTGTGCGCGAGCACCCGCCCCTCGCCGCGCAGCACGCTCGTGCCGTTCGCGAGCGCGAGCTCGAACCGGAGGATGACGCCGGTGGGCCTCGGGTGCGCGCCGATGAGGACCACGCTCGTCTTGCCGATCGTCTCGAGCTCGTTCTCGAGGAGCGCATCCTCCGTGTCCCACGGGCGGACGACGCGGATGGCAACGGGCGGACGTGCGTTCTCGGCCACGGGCGCAGCATATCGGAAGGGGGCTCCGTTGTGGTATCGCCGCGTCATGAGCACCACGCTGCCGCGCCGGGTCCTTCTCGTGGGAGGAGGCGCGCGCGAGCACGCGCTCGCCACGGGGCTCGCGGGCTGCGAGCTCGTGATCGCACCGGGCAACGCCGGCACCGCGCAGCTCGGCAGGAACGTCGCGGTCGCCGCCAGTGACGTGGCGGGGTTGGTCGCGCTTGCCGAGCACGAGCGCGTGGACCTCGTCGTCATCGGCCCCGAGGCGCCGCTCACCGCCGGCCTCGTCGACGCGCTCGCCGCGCGGAACATCCTCGCGTTCGGCCCGACGCGCGCCGCCGCGCAGCTCGAGGGCTCGAAGGCGTTCATGAAGGAATTCCTGCGCCGTCACGGCATCCCGACCGCCGCGTTCGCGGTGTTCGAGGACGCCGCCGCGGCGCGCGCGTACGTCGAGGCCGCGGCGCGTCCGCTCGTGGTGAAGGCGGACGGTCTCGCGGCCGGCAAGGGCGTCGTGGTCGCGTCCACCGCGGCCGAGGCGCTCGCCGCGATCGACGACATGATGATTGCGCGCAGCTTCGGAGATGCCGGCGCGAAGGTCGTCATCGAGGAGCTCCTGCCCGGCGAAGAGGCGAGCTTCCACGTCGTGTGCGACGGCACGCGGGCTGTGCCGCTCGTCCCGGCGCAGGACCACAAGCGCGTGTTCGACGGCGACCGCGGACCCAACACCGGCGGCATGGGCGCGTACGCGCCGGCGCCGGTCGTGACGCCCGAGGTGCACGCGCAGGTGATGCGCGACGTCGTGCTCCCCACGCTGCGCGGCATGGCCGCCGAGGGCATGCCGTTCCGCGGCGTCCTCTTCGTGGGCCTCATGATCGATCAGGGGACCGCGCGCGTCCTCGAGTTCAACGTGCGCTTCGGGGACCCGGAGACGACGGTGCTCGTCCCCATGCTCGACGGGGACTGGCTCGCGCTCCTCGAGGGGGCGGCGCGCGGCGATCTCTCGGGCGTCCGCGCGGGCACGAAGCCCGGCGCCGCCCTCGCGGTGGTGATGGCCGCCGAGCACTACCCGTCGGCGCCGTCCCAGGGCGATCGCATCGAGGGGCTCGGCGCTCCGCTGCCGCCGGGCGCCTTCGTCATGCACGCCGGCACGCGGCAGGAGGGCGAGCACGTCGTCACGGCGGGAGGGCGCGTGCTCACGGTGGGCGCGCAGGCGTCCTCGTTCGCGAAGGCGCGCGAGGCCGCCTACGCGTCTGTCGCGCAGATCCGGTGGCGCGGCGAGCACCACCGGAGCGACATCGGTCACCGCGCGCTGCCGCGCTGACCGGTCAGGGCGCGGCGTCGGCGCCCGCGTCGGGGGCGGCGAGCGGGATGGCGAGCAGGTGGAGGGCGCGCGCGCCCGCGTCGGTGGCGCCGCCGTCGTCGAGGCGCGGATCGAGCTCGCCGACGCTCACGAGCACGTAGCTCGACGCGGCCGCGAACCACTCGGTGGGCAGGGACTGCGCAGAGGAGGCACGCTGGATCGCCTCGAGCGACTCCGAGGCGATCACCCGGCGCGCGGCGTCGGGCCCGGCGTCGACCGGCACTCCGGCGTCGTCGTAGGGAGCGCCGACCGTCACGAAGAGGCCCTTCGTCGCGTAGCCCGCGAGGTCGTCGGGGTCGTACTTCACGACCGCCGGCGGGTCGGGGACGGGCGACGCGTAGGGCACCTGGCCCTCGACGAGCGGCTCCGGAAGCGCGTCGTCGCCGGCATCCAGCGGACCGAACGTGAGGCCGAGCACGTGCCCCGCGCTCGCCGCCGTGACCGAGGGCGAGAGCTGGAGGAGCTGCAGCGGGAACGATCCGGGCCCGGCGGGCCGGTCGTAGGCGACCAGCGGCACGACGCGGAGCGCGAGGTTCCCCGACCCGGGCGCCCACGACGCGCCGCAACGCGCGGTCGACGCCCCGAGGTCCTGCGCGGCAGGGCGGCAGCCCTCGAGGACGAGCGCATGCACCCCTTGTCCGACGTACGTGTCGACCGTGCCGACCTCCACCGCGTCCGCGACGTGCGGCGAGCTCGAGGCGAGGAGCTGTCCGCAGGTCGGGCCCTCCTGCGTGCCGCCGAACGCCGGGTAGAGGATCCGGATCGACGCCTCCGGAAAGACGAACGCGCGCCCGAGCTCGGTCGGTCGCGCCGGCGCCCGCAGCCGGACCGCCGCGCCCTGATCGATGCCGACCACGTTGGAGCTCGGCATCACGTCCGTGTCGGGCCACGGCCGCTCGCCGGGCGCGTTCTCGAAGCAGATGCGGAACGGCGGGAAGCGCGCGGCATGAACGAGCACGAGCGCGTCGACCGTGATGGGGGCCGCGCCGATGCTCGCGTCGGTGTCGCGCGCCGGGCCCGCGTCGCCCGCGGCGGCGTCGCCACCGAAGCCGATCGACTCCGCGTCGCCCGCGGCGCTGCACGCCGCGAGCGTGCCGAGAGCGCCGAGCGCGGCGGCGAAGAGGCCGAGGCCGAGGAGACGGATCCGTCGCACGTCGCTCAGCCTAGCGCTCCGCGCCGGGGCACGTCACGGCGTGCCCTCGCCCGCGTCGGGGGAGCCGCCGTCGCCCGCGGCGTCGGGCGAGATGACCGGGATCGCGAGCAGGTGCAGCGTGCGGCGCGCGTCGCCGTCGGCGCCGCCGTCCCGCAGCCTGGGCGCGGGGTCACCGAGGAGGAGGAACACGTAATTCGATGCCGCCGCGTAGTACTCCTGCGGGAGCGCGGTGGGCGAGGACTGGCGCTGCACCACGTCGAGCGTCTGATCGAGCACGTCGACCGCGGGCCCCGCGTCCTCCGAGCCTCCGTCGGCGTTGCCGCCGATGCTGACGCGAAGCCCGTACGTCCCGTAGGTGGCGAGGTCCTCCGCGGGGTAGGTGAGCGGCACGGGCGCCGCGGGAAAGGCCCCGCCGTAGAGCGGCGGGTCGGTCGCGACCGGGGTGAGCGTCGCGCCGGGCGTGGCGAGGTCGCCGAACGCGACGCGCACGCTGCGGGCGCCGCGCTGGCTGTCGAGCGGCTGCGAGAGGTTCACCACCTGCGCCGGCAGCGCGCCGGGGCCGCTGCGGCGCGCACCCGTCAGCTCGGTCTCGGTCAGCGTCAGGTTTCCGCCGGACGGCGTCCACGTGCTGCCGCACTCGGCGGTGGTGAACGTGCTGATCGGGCCGTTCGCCGGGCAACCTTCGAGCACGAGGAGGTGCACGCCGAGGTGGAGATCCTTCGTGATGGTGGCGACCTTCACGCCGAGCTTGCTCAGGCTCGACGACGCGAGGAGCTCGCTGCACGTCGGCCCGGCACCGGCGCCGCCGAACTGCGGGTAATACGCGCGGATGAGCGGCTCGTCGAACAGGTAGACGTCGCCCGGTGCGCCCGCGAGGGGCGGCAGGCGAACCGCCGCGCCGACCTCGACGCCGACCACGTTGGCCTCGGGCATCGTTTCGGAGTCGGGTGCGGGCCGCCGCGTCAGCTCGTTCGTGAAGCACAGACGGAAGGCCTGGCTCTTCGCGGCGTGCACGAGGATGATCGCGTTGTCGACGGGCGGCAGGTCGATCCCGTCGCTCGGGCTGCCCACGAAGCCCCCGTCCTGGGCGGCCGCGTCCCCCGCGGCGCCGGGCTTGCTGTCCCCGGCGAGGAAGTCGCTCTCGCTGCTCATCCCGCACGCGGCGAGGCCGCCGGCCGCGAGGAGGAGCGCGGCGCTCACGAGGAGCGGTGTCCGGTACATGCCCGCAGAGTAGCATTCGCCGCGCCAGGCGAGCGGGCACCACCGAGGAGCCCGCTCCTGCAGGTTTGTGAGCCCGGGCAGCGCGCGGCCTGTGCCACCACCATGACCGTCACGTCATGGTCGGCGCGCTCCGAGAAGATGTTGCGGAAGATCGCGGGCTCACGCATCCTTTCGTCGTGTCAGAGGCCTTCGTCGGAATGATGGTGACGCCGAGCGTGCGGCTCGTGCGTCCTCTCGGCGAGGGCGGCATGGGCGCGGTGTGGGTCGCCGACCATCTCGCGCTCCGCACGCAGGTCGTCGTGAAGTTCATCGCGCACGGGCTGAAGGGCAGCAAGGAGGCGCAGGAGCGCTTCTCGCGCGAGGCCGCTGCCGCCGCGCAGGTGAAGAGCCCCCACGTCGTGCAGACGTTCGATCACGGGATCACCGACGAGGGCATTCCGTACATCGTCATGGAGCTGCTCGACGGCCACGATCTCGGCCAGCACCTCGAACGCGAGGGCGCGATGCCGCCCGAGCAGGTGCTCGAGGTCATCGGTCAGCTCGCGCGCGCGCTCGACCGCGCCCACGAGAAGGGGATCATCCATCGCGACATCAAGCCCGGGAACATCTTCCTGTCGGACGTCGGGCGGAGCGGCGAGGTGTTCGTCAAGCTGCTCGACTTCGGCATCGCCAAGGGCGTCGACCTCCTCGGCGGCAGCGGCAACGCCATCGACAGCGGCACGAAGACGGGCAGCATGGTGGGCTCGCCGTTCTACATGAGCCCCGAGCAGATCCTCGGCGCGAAGAACCTCGACCACCGCAGCGACGTGTGGAGCCTCGGGGTCGTCACCTACGAGATGCTCACCGGGAAGAAGCCCTTCGACGCGGAGACCATGGGCGGGCTCGCCATCAAGATCCACAGCGAGCCGCTGCCCGTACCCACGCGCGCGAACCCGGCGCTTCCCGCGGCCATCGACGCGTGGTTCGCGTCGGCCTGCGCGCGCGACGTCGCCCAGCGGTTCGGCTCGGCCACCGAGCTCGCGACGGAGCTGGCGCGCGCGCTCGGGGGCGAGCTGCCGCGATCGCTCTCGCCCGCGCGCATGGGCACCGGGGGAAACCGGAGGGCCGTCGCGCTCGCCGACCGCACGCTGCTCGACGGCGGCGCCGCGACCGACGCCGGGCTCGCGAGCTCGACGCATGCGAGCTCGGTGCGGAGCCGGCTGCTCGTCCTCTTCGCGATCGTCGCCTGCGCCAGCTCGGTCGCGTTCTTCGTGGTGCGTGCGGTGAAGAAGCCGGCGGGCGCGGCGCTCGTCGCCGCTGACGGCCCTTCGAGCGCGCCGCACGCCGAGCCTTCGCTGGCTACGGGCGCGCCGCACGCCGAGCCCTCGGCCGCCGCGCTTGCCGCCGGCGGCTCGTCCACTCCGGCCGCTCCGGCGAGCGGTCCCGCGGCCCCCGCACCTGGCGCTGCGAGCGAGCCGGGGAGCGCCGCCGCGGGCGCGCTCGGCAAGCGTCCGGCCGCAAGACCCCGCGCCGGAACACATCCTGCAGTCACCGGCTCCACTTCCGCTTCCTCGACTTCGCCCAAGGCGCCCGATGTGCCCGCGCCGGCGCCCCGACCCTCGAATGACATCTTCTAGAACCCGTCTTCTCTTCTTCTCGGCTGCGCTCGCCGGGTCGGTCACGCTCGGCGGGACCGCTCACGCGCAGCGGTCCGCCGCCGACATCGAGTCGGCGCGCCAGCTCTACCAGCAGGGCATCCTCCTGCGTGACAAGGGCGATCTCAAGGGCGCGCTCGAGAAGCTCCGCGCCGCGCACGCGCTCGGCAACACGCCGATCACTGGTGCAGATCTGTGCAAGGTGCACGCATTGCTGGACCAGCCGGTCGAGGCGCGCGAGGTGTGTCTCGGCGTCGGCCGCATCCCCCCGTTGAGCGGCGAGACCTCGCGGTCGCAGGAGGCCCGCAGCGACGCGGCGCGCATCGCCGAGGAGCAGAAGGCCCGGATGGCGGTGCTGCTGCTGCACGTGACCGGGGTGCCGGCGGGGCGCGAGCCCACCGTCACGGTCGACGGCGCGACGGTGCCGGTGGCCGCGCTCGGGCAGGGGCGTGCGCTCGATCCCGGCCGTCACGAGATCGCGGCGCGCGTCGGGAGCGGCTCCGAGGCGCGGTCGGCGTTCACGCTCGCGCCGGGCGAGAAGAAGGAGATCACGCTGCCGGTGCAGGCGCCGCCGGTCGAGGCCGCCGCGGAGCCCGCGACGACTCCGCCGCCCGGGCGAGAGATGCCGCCGCCCCCGCCGAAGAAGTCGAACGGCGTCGCGACCGCGGGCTTCGTGGTGGCCGGCGTGGGCGTCGGGCTCGGCGCCGTCGCGGGGCTCGTCGCGATGAGCAAGAAGTCCGACCTCGAGACCGCCTGCCCCGACAAGCAGTGCGGGACCGAGCAGCACGGCGCGCTCGACAGCGCACGCGGCTGGGGCAACGTCTCGACCGCCGGCTTCGTGATCGGCGGCGTCGGCGCGGCGGTCGGCATCGTCGCGGTGCTGGCCGCGCCGCGGTCCTCGGGGGCGCGCCCTTCGGGCTCCACGCCGCGGCCCGGGGCTGTCGCGACCCTCACGCCGGAACTCGGGCCGGGAGGGGTGGGCATCCATGGCACGTTCTAGTCACCCGCGCCGCCCGAGTCGCCGTCGTGTCGCCGCGGGCCTCGGTGCACTCGCGCTGCCGGCGCTCGTCGCGTGTAACGGGATCCTCGGCCTCTCGGACTACGAGAAGGTCGACTGCGCGGGCGGGCGCTGCGGTGACGGCGGGCTGCCCGACGTCCTCGATCCCGACGTGCTCGACACTGGCGCCGACGTCATCGACGAGTCCCGCGGTGCCGGTCCCACGTCGTGGGCGCAGTGGCCGATGCCGAACTACGCCTCCGACGCGGGGTTCCTCCCGAACCCGCTCTCGTACGAGGCCGTGTCGCCCGATGCGCGCCGCGATCTCGTCACGCAGCTCGTCTGGAAGAAGCAGATCACCGCCGAGAGCGCGAGCCACGAGGCGGCGAAGGCGGCGTGCGCCGCGCTCGCCACGAACGGGCCGTGGCGCCTTCCGACGCGCATCGAGCTCGTGACCCTGCTCGACTTCGGGCAGAAGACGGGGCCGTTCGTCGACCCGGGCTTCGCCATCTCGAACGTGAAGGTGTGGACCTCGTCGGAGCTCCGCCCCTTCGACCCGAACGCTCCGAGCTACTGGGTCGTCGACTTCGAGAGCGGCGTCGTGCAGCCGCGGAAGGCGGGCGCCGCCGACCGCGCCGCCGTGCTCTGCGTGAAGGCGAAAGGATGATGCCGATGCTGAAGCGCTTCCTGCGAAACTCTGGCGTGGTCGTTGCCGTGCTCGCGATCGCGCTGCCGGTCGCCGCGGAGATGCCGGGCGCTCCGCCCCTCCAGTACGCGCAGTTCGACAGCAACTCCACCGAGATCAGGGACACGTTCACCGGCCTCAACTGGGACCGCCAGCGGGTCACCAAGATGACCACCGCCGACGCGGAGGACTACTGCACCCTCTCCGTGTTCCCCGGCGCGGGCCGCGTGCCCACGGTGAAGGAGCTGCTCACGCTCGTCGACGAGTTGCCCCACCGCGCCTACGAGGACCTGAAGTACGTCGACAAGGCCATCGATCCGCGGGCCTTCCCTGATCGGTACACCCCCACCGACGCGCCGTACCTGACCCGCACCACCGACGGGGCCGGCAACGTGTGGACCGTCGAGTTCACGAGCGGCACGACGAAGCTCGTGCCGATGACGACGCCGCTGAACGTTCGCTGCGTGCACTGAGCTTCTCGGCTTCCGGCGCCCGCACAAACCGGGCAGAGTGCCGGCCATGGCCGAGATCGCCCCCCTCACGCCCCTCCGCTACGACCTCACGAAGCTCGCCACCGAGGGCGGCCTCGCCTCGGTCGTCGCGCCCCCTTACGACGTCATCGACGGCGCGCAGCGCGCCGCGCTCGCCGGTCGCCACCCGCACAACGTCGTGAAGCTGATCCTGCCCGACGGCGAGGGCGACGCGAAGTACGCGCATGCCGCCGACCTCCTCGCCGCGTGGCGCTCGGACGGCGTCCTCGTCCGCGACGAGCAGCCGGCGTTCTACCGCTACGACCAGACGTTCGCGGCCCCCGGCGCGGGCGGCTCGGGCGCGAAGATCACGCGGCGCGGCTTCCTCGGCCTCGTGAAGCTCGAGGAGCTCGACAAGGGCATCGTGCTCCCGCACGAGCGCACCCTCTCGGGCCCCAAGGAGGACCGCCTCAAGCTTTTCCGCTCGACGCGCACGAACCTCTCGCCGGGCTTCATGCTGTACCGCGACCCGGCGCGCAGCCTCGACGCGGCCCTCGAGCGCGCCAGCGATCTCGCGTCCTTCGAGACCGCCGACGGCGTCCACCACGCGCTCGCCAGGATCACCGACCCCGAGGCGATCCGCACCATCGTCGAAGGGGTCGCGAAGTCGTCGCTGCTCATCGCCGACGGTCACCATCGCTACGAGACGGCCCTTCGCTACTCGAAGGAAGCCGCCGAGGCGGCGCGCGCCGCCGGCGGGCAGGCGGCGGTGCCAGGCGGCGAGCACCAGTACTTCATGGTGTTCTTCGCGAACGGCGACGACCCGGACCTCGTCGTCTTCCCGACCCACCGGCACGTCCACTCGCTCCCGCGCTTCGACTTCAACGAGCTCGCCGAGGGCGCCAGGGCGCTCTTCGACGTGACGCCGCTCCCCGGCGGCGCCTCGGCCGAGGTGCTCACCGCGGCGCTCGCCGACGCCGGAAAGACGGCCCCGAGCCTCGTCGCGTGCTCCGGCGACGGCAAGGCGACGCTCTTCTCGCTGAAGAAGGACGCCGACCTGGCCGGGCATCCCGTCCTCGGAAAGCGGCCGGCGCCGCTGCGCCGCACGGACGTGGCGCTCCTCCACATGGGCTTGCTCGAGCCGGTGCTGGGCATCACCCCGGAGGCCCAGGCGGCCAAGACGAACATCTACTACGCGCAGGATGGCGAAGCCTCGCTGCGCGAGCTGCGAAGCGGAAAAGGGCAGGTCCTCTTCCTCATGAACGCGACCCCGGTGGCGCAGGTCCGCGAGGTCGCCGAGGCGGGCGAGGTCATGCCGCAGAAGAGCACCTTCTTCTATCCGAAGGTCCTGACGGGCCTCTGCATCCATACGCTCGAGCCTTCTCGCGCCGTCCATGGCGTACGCGGACCTGGCGAGAGGTAGGCGTCGAATTTGGCTGTTTGAGACGCTTCAAAAAGTCTTACGCTAGCGAATCAGTCCCGGCTCCCGACCAGCCGGTGTCATGGAAGGTAGACTCATATGTCCGAGAAGAAGGGCTCTGCAGGAGCGCGACCCGAGAAGGAAGAGGAGCAGGTCCAGTTCGGAGACGAGCTCCCCGTTCTCCCGATCCGTAACGCGGTGCTGTTCCCCGGCGCCGTCGCGCCGTTCGACGTGGGCCGCGAGAAGTCGGTCGCGCTCGTCGAAGACGTCGACAACTTTCCCTCACCCGTCATCGCGATCTTCGCCCAGAAGGATCCCGCGACCGACGATCCGCAGGCCGACGACCTCCACCAGGTCGGCTGCGCGGCGCGCGTGCTGAAGGCGCTGAAGCACAGCTCCGGCAACTACTCGCTCATCCTCCAGGGCCTCACCCGCATCAAGCTGCAGGACGTGACGCAGACGTCGCCGTACCTCAAGGCGAAGGTGAAGAAGCTCGAGGCGGCCGCCGCCGAGGACGACGAGGCCGAGGCGCTCTCGATGAGCCTGCGCGACATCGCGAAGCAGGTCATCCAGCTGATGCCGGAGCTCCCGCGCGAGGCGGGGTCGCTCATCGACTCGATCCAGGCGCCCGGCGCGCTCGCGGATCTCGTCGCCGCGAACCTCGACGCCCCCGTCGAGGAGAAGGCGCAGCTGCTCGAGACCATCGACGCCAAGGAGCGCATCCGCAAGGTGCTGCGCCTCCTCACGCGCCAGCTCGAGATCCTCAAGATGCGCGAGCGCATCAACTCCCAGATCAAGGAGGAGATGGGGAAGAACCAGCGCGAGTACGTGCTCCGCCAGCAGCTCAAGGCCATCAAGGAGGAGCTCGGCGAGGACGACGGCGACCAGGGCGACCTCGACGGCATCGAGGACCGCATCGCGAAGGCGCAGCTCCCGACCGAGGCCGAAGGCGTCGCGAAGAAGCAGCTGAAGCGCCTCCGCAACATGCAGGTCGGCTCCGCCGAGTACACGGTCGTCCGTACGTATCTCGACTGGATCCTCGATCTGCCCTGGCACAACCAGACGCCCGACAACCTCGAGATCGCCGCGGTCCGCAAGGTCCTCGACGAGGACCACTACGGCCTCGAGAAGGTGAAGAAGCGGATCCTCGAGTACCTCGCCGTCCGGAAGCTGAAGAAGGACAAGAAGGGCCCGATCCTCTGCCTCATCGGCCCCCCCGGCGTCGGCAAGACCTCGCTCGGCCGCTCGATCGCGCGCTCGCTGGGACGCAAGTTCCACCGCATCTCGCTCGGCGGCGTGCACGACGAGGCGGCCATCCGTGGTCACCGCCGGACGTACGTCGGCGCGCTGCCCGGTCAGGTCATCCAGGGCATGAAGAAGGTCGGGACGATCAACCCGGTCTTCATGCTCGACGAGGTCGACAAGATCGGCCACGACTTCCGCGGCGACCCCGCGGCGGCGCTCCTCGAGGTCCTCGACCCCGAGCAGAACAACACCTTCGCCGATCACTACCTCGAGATCCCGTTCGACCTGTCGAACGTGATGTTCGTGGCGACCGCGAACGTGGCCGACCCCATCCCGGCTCCCCTCCGCGACCGCATGGAGATCCTCGAGATCCCCGGCTACACGCGGAACGAGAAGCTCGCCATCGCGCGCCAGCACCTCATCCCCAAGCAGATCGAGGAGCACGGCATCACGAAGGAGATGCTCGACATCCAGGACGGCGCCGTCGACTCGATCATCGACCACTACACGCGCGAAGCAGGTGTTCGTACCCTCGAGCGCCAGGTGGCGAGCGTCATCCGCGGCGTCGCGGTGAAGATCGCGGAGGGTGACCTCACCCCCCGTCAGATCAAGGACGAGGAGGGCGTCATCGAGTTCCTCGGCGCGCCGCGCTACACGAGCGAAGTCGCGGAGCGCACGGAAGAAGCCGGCGTCGCGACGGGCCTCGCGTGGACGAGCGTCGGAGGCGAGATCCTCTTCATCGAGGCGACGAAGATGTACGGCTCGGGCAAGCTCCAGCTCACGGGGCAGCTCGGTGACGTCATGAAGGAGTCCGCGCAGGCGGCTCTCTCGTACGTCCGTTCCAACTCGGAGAGGTTCGGCATCGCCAAGGACTTCCTCGACAAGACGGACATCCACATCCACATCCCCGCGGGTGGCATGCCGAAGGACGGACCGTCCGCCGGCGTCACGATGTTCACCGCCCTCGTCTCGATGCTGACGGGCGTTCGCGTCCGCCACGACGTCGCGATGACCGGTGAGATCACCCTGCGCGGCCGCGTGCTGCCCATCGGCGGTCTCAAGGAGAAGGTCCTCGCGGCGCACCGCGCAGGCATCAAGCGCGTGCTCATCCCCGAGCGCAACAAGGCGGACCTCGACGAGGTGCCGGCCGAGATCAAGAACGAGCTCGAGTTCATCGCCTGCACGAAGATGGACCAGGTGCTCGAGGCGGCTCTCGAAGAGAAGCTGACGCCGAAGCCGGCCGCCGAGCCGGCCGTGGTGACGCCCAACTAAGAGGCCCGAGAAA
>JAQBQL010000144.1 GCA_028287035.1 Labilithrix sp.
CGGGATGCGCGGGGCCATCCGCGAGGGGCGCGCGGCGGCCTACGTGGACGACACCCTGCGGGTCATCCGCGAGGGCGACGAGGTCGGCCCGCCGTCCAACTGACGCGCTGTCGAAAAGTGGGCGCCCCCCGGGTCGATGCGACAACGTCGACGGCATGCCGACCGCCCACGCCTCCGGGTCCGACCGCCGCAGCCGCCGCTCCGAGGACCTCGCCACGGCGCTGAGGTTTCTGCTCTCCGCGCAGCGCGACCGGGCGGGCCTGACGCACCTTCTGCTCGCCAACACCGACGGGACCCTCATCGCCTGGGACGGCGACGCCAACGAGTGCGAGGAGCTCGCCGCCTACGCGCCCTTCATCGCCCGCGGCGAGGGCTACGTGCTCGACGGGCGGCGCATCGCGGGCGTCGACATGTTCGACTGCGTGCTCCCGACCCGCAACGCGCGGAACGGCCAGGCGCTCACGCGCTTCGGCCGCGTCGTCGTGAAGCAGGCGCAGTGGAAGCTGGACTCGAGGCCCATCGACCCGGAGTGCGGCTGCCCCTGCTGCCGCGGTGGGTACTCGCGCGCCTACCTGCGCCACCTCTTCCTCGCGGGTGAGATGACGGTCCTCCGCCTGCTCAGCGTCCACAACCTGCACTACTACGCGGAGCTCACCGCCGGCGCCCGCGCGGCGATCCGCAACGGTACCTGGGCCTCCTACAAGGCCGCGGCCCTGAGCCGCCTCGCCGCGGGGGAAGGCTGACCGGCCGGCACTAATGCGTGATCCCGGGGCGCATCGCGGGTTACCCTGAACGGGCTCGATGACGGACGAGAAGAAGCAGATCGGACGCATTCTTCTCAAGCGCAAGCTGATCTCTCAAGACGAGCTCGACAAGCAGCTCGAGAAGCAGAAGACCGCGCAGGACGGCGTCCCCCTCGCCTCGCGCATCGCGCAGAGCGGAGCGGTCTCGGAGACCGAGGTGCTGCGTGCGCTCTCGGAGCAGCTCGGCGTGCCCGGCATCGATCTGAACCAGATCGCGATCCCCATCGCCTACCTCGAGCTCGTTCCGCGCGAGGTCGCGGAGTCGAGCCGGATCCTGCCGGTGCTCGCGCGCGACGATCGCCTGTTCCTCGCGATGGCGAACCCGCGGGACAAGCGCGTCATCGACGAGCTCGAGTTCGTGACCGGCCGGCGCGTGTACCCGTACGTGGCGATCACGAGCACGCTCGAGCGCACCATCCGCGACGCGTACGACGCGAAGGATCTCGGCCAGCCGCACTACGCTGGTCCGCAGGCTCCCGCGGAGGCGCTCGCCCGCATCGGCGCGACCGCCGGCCCGAAGCCCGACGCGGAATCGGTGGTCGTCGACGAGCAGCTCGAGGAGGCCGCCGCCGAAGGCAACCTGTCGACCAGCGACTTCGGTGAGCTCGGCGAGGAAGTGTCGAAGATCGAGGTCATGAGCGAGGAGGTCCGCACCGCCGCGGGCATGACCACCCCGCCGCGCGCGGGCGGCTCGGGCAAGAAGATCCTCGTCGTCGACGACGAGGAGGACATCCGGAAGCTCGTTCGACGCCTGCTCACCGACAAGGGCCATCAGGTCATCGAGGCCGACCGCGGCCTCCTGGCGCTTCGCCTCGTGAAGGAGGAAGCGCCCGACCTCATCCTGCTCGATGCGATGCTGCCCGAGCTGCACGGATTCGACATCGCCAAGCGGATCAAGGGCAGCGACAAGTACGGCGCGATCCCGATCCTGATGATGAGCGCCGTCTA
Organism: Labilithrix sp.; assembly: GCA_028287035.1. The sequence goes on from JAQBQL010000144.1 coordinate 1,752, forward strand.
CCGCGGCTGGCGGATCGCCGAGGATCTCAAGGCGAGCTACGGCATCGAGGACTACATCGAGAAGCCGTTCCGCATCGCCGAGCTGCTCGCGAAGTGCACGCGGCTACTCGAGCGCCCGGCGAGCGGACGGGGCGCGGTCCCGGCTGACCCCGAGGAGATCAACCGGAGCGCCTCGAAGTACCTCGAGGACGGCATCGCCGCCTACAAGCGGGGCGAGATAGACGCCGCCGTCGCGCTGCTCCAGAGCGGGATCGGGGTCGACCCGCTCGCCTACCGATTGCGTTACCACCTCGCGCTGATACACGGTAAGCGCGGGCAGATCTACGAGGCCATCTCCGAGCTGGAGCGCGCGGTGGACCTGAACCCGCGGCACTTCCCGGCGCTGAAGAACCTGGCGGTCCTCTACGAGAAGGCGGGCTTTCGCAACAAGGCGGTCGAGATGTGGGAACGCTGCGTCCACGTCGCGCCCGAGGCCGAGATGCGCGCGTCCATCAAGGCCCACCTGGTGAAGCTGCTCTGAAGCGTCGAACGTTTCGCGCTCACGTCCGTAAACACCTGCTCGGAAGCGTTCCGGCCTGGCCGGAATGCGGTTATCCTCACCGCACGATCACGGGGCCCCGTTGAAGTTCCTCTGCGACAACTGCAAGGCGAAGTACCAGATCGCGGACGAGAAGGTCGCGGGCAAGACCGTGCGGATGAAGTGCCGCAAGTGCGGCCATCAGATCGAGGTCCGCGCCGCCGTCACCGAGACCAGCGTCTCGACGTCCCTGCCTGGAGCGTCCGCCGATGCGCGACCGGCGCCCGCGCGGAGTGGGCTCGCCACGAGCCTCTCGCAGCAGAAGCCGCCGCAGAAGCCGCGCGTACCGACCGCCTCGGGTCAGACGGGGCAGCAGCACAACCAAGGGGGCGCCCTCGCGGGGGCCTTCCAGCGTCACGTGTCGGAGCCGCCGCACGGGCAGCCGCTGCCGTCCCCCGGCCAGGGCGCCGTCGAGCTGAGCGTGACCGACGAGTGGTACGTGGCCATCAACGGCGTGCCGGTCGGTCCGGTGCGCATCTCGGAGCTCCGTCGCAAGGCCGCCGGCGGCGCCGTCACCGAGGATTCGCTGTGCTGGCAGGAAGGGCTCGAGGAGTGGCGGCCCGTGCGCAGCATCCCCGAGCTCGCGGCGCTCGTGCGCGAGGCCGCGCAGGGTAACCGTCCGTCGTTCGTGGGAACGCCGCCGCCGCCCGATGCGCGCGTATCGAGCCCGCCGGCGCGGCCCGCTCCCGCGCGGCCCCAGGCTCCGGGGGCGCCGCGTCCCGGCTCGACACCAGGGATGAACGCGGTCACCGGCTTCGGCCCAGCGCAGCCTGCCCGCAGCAACGTGGTGCCGCTGCGGACGGCGGCGAGTGGCAGCGCGATCGACGAGAGCCCGCAGCACCCGGGCACGCAGCTGCCGAACGCCGGCGGCAAGTCCGCCGCGGCGGCGCTCGCGTCGGCGCCGCTCTTCACGCCGGCGCCCGTCCCCACCGCGCTCGTCGCGCCCGCTCCGCTCGCGTCCGAGCCGGTCGCGGACCCCTTCGCGCTCCCGCCCGCCGCCTCCCCCTTCGCGGCGCCGGCGAGCGACGGCAGCAGCGCGATGACCTCGACGAGCCTGGCCGGCGCAGGAGGCGCGCCCTCCATGATGCCGATGGCGCCGGCCCAGCGCCGCGGCGTCCCGCTCTGGTTCTGGCCGATCCTCCTCTTCACCGGCGCGTTCGGCGCGGCGGCGGCGTTCTTCGTGTTCAAGCAGGCGCCTCCGCCGCAGACGGTGATCATCCAGGCTCCGCCGGTGAGCACGGGCAGCGCCGCGACCGCCACGGTGAGCAACGACGTCCCGCTGCCCAGCGCGAGCGCCGAGCCGAGCACCAGCGCGAGCGCCGCGGCCAGCGCGTCGAGCGCCGCGAAGGTCGCTTCGGTCGCGAAGACGAACGGCGGCAGCGCCGCGCCCGCCGCGACCCCGAAGCAAGGTCTCGACCTCGGGGGTCTCGTGCCGAGCGGCGGCGGCCCCAACGTCGGCGGCGCCGGAGGCGGTCCTTCGGCGGGCGGCGGCGGACTCGACTCGTCCTCCGTGCAGCGCGTCGTCGCCTCGCACCAGAGCGGCGTGAAGCGGACGTGCTGGGAGCGCGGCGGCGATCAGAAGTCGAGCGTCAACGTGACGGTGAGCGCGCAGGTCGGGCCGGCCGGCAACGTCGTCGGGACGTCCTCGAGCGGCGACGATCCGGTGGTCGCCAAGTGCATCGAGAACCAGGTGAAGACCTGGATGTTCAGCGCGCCGGGCTCCACCACGACCGTGAACATCCCGTTCAAGTTCGTCCGGCAATAAGCTTCATCAGTCCGCGCACTTGCCGCCTGGCGACGGGACGGCGAGCACGCGCGCACGAGCACGCAACCGGCGCGGCGCGCGGCCGACCAGCACGGGGTGAAGACAGCCCCGTCGTCCATCGTCCGAGCTGCGCTCTCCTTCTTCTCTCTCGCGGTGCCATGCGCCGTCGTCGCGGGCGCCGCGGAGGGACGCGCGGCCGCCGACGAGATCGCGCCGGAGCTCGAGGTGCAGGAGCTGAGACAGACCGCCGTGAACGAGGGCAAGCGCTTGTTCGAGGGTCTCGACGCGGCGTCGAAGCGACGCCTCGTCGGGCTCTACGTCGCGTTCGAGGACAACGCCGCCGACCCCGGCGCGATGGCCTCGTGCGACGACGACGGTGACTACGTCATCGTGCTCTCGGACGCGATGCTCCGCCTCGCGGCGAACGTGGCGCGCGCCGCGACGCAGGACGAGGAGTCGGGATCACGCACCGTGGAGGACTACGCGTCGTTCGTGGCTCGCTCGCAGGTGCGGGGGCGCCGGCTCCTGCCGCCTCCCGCGGGCTTCTTCACCGCCGCCGCGTCGGGCGACGCGCGCGAGACGCGGCTCCGCGAGGCGCTCTCGTTCGTGCTCGCACGCGAGCTCGCGCACCTCCGCGCGGGCGATCTCGTCTGCGCACGGCCGACCGCGACGCACGAGCACGGCGACGACGTGTGGACGGCCGCCGAGCAGCGGTGGGCCACGGTCGCGGCGTCGACCCTGTACCCGGGGCGCGCGGCGGAGCGCGATGCCGAAGCGACCTCGCGTGTCGTCGCGGCGGGTCGCAGCGAGGCGGGCGCGCTCGCGCTCCTGCGGTTCTTCGTGAGGCTCGACAGCGACCGTGCCGCCCTGCCCGCACGCTTCGTCCCGAGCTACGCGGCCCAGCATCCCGGCGCCGCCAGCCGCGTCGCCACCGTGGTGATGGCCGCGGGCACCGAGAACGCCGCGCGCGCCGGAGAGGACGGCGGCCGATGAGCGACCGCACCGTGCGCTACACGTTCGACGATCCCGGCTATCCCGACGCCCTGAAGCGCATCCCGAACCCGCCTCCCGTCGTGACCCTCAGGGCGCCGCTGCCCGCCCGTCGCGCGGTCGCGATCGCGGGAGCACGGAGCGCGACGGCCGAGTCGATCGCCGCCGCCGAGACGATCGCCACCGCGCTCGCCAAGGCCGGCATCGTCGTCGTGTCGGGCGGCGCCATCGGCGTCGACGCCGCCGCCCACCGCGCGGCGATGGCCGCGGGCGGCGCGACGTGGGTGGTCGCGCCTTCGGGCCGTGCGCGCGTGGTGCCCCCGCGCCACCGCGAGCTCTTCGAGGCGGTGGCGGCGTCCGAGGACAGCCGGATGATCTGGCCGTTCGAGGACGACGCGGAGGTCGACACCCGGAACTTCATCTACCGGAACAGCCTGCTCGTCGGGCTCAGCGAGGCGGTCGTCGTCATCCAGGCGCGGCTCAAGTCGGGCTCGCGCAACACGGTGCTCTGGGGCCACTCGTTCCGGCGCCCGGTCTGGGTCACGACGTCGCGGTTCGGTGACCTCCGCTTCGCCGGATCGGTGCTCGACGTGGAGCTCGGGAAGGCGAAGGCCCTCGGCTCGCTCGACCAGCTGACCCGTTCGCTCGGGCTCGGTCCGGAGCTGAACCGTAGGGACCGAAAGTGCGCTCCCGCTTCGAAATCGCGCACGGTCCTTGCCACCCCTCCCGGGCCCCTCTTCACAGCCTCCTGGTCGGAGCAGGAAAAGGAAGTGTTCTCGGTCACTTCCGCCACCCCCGAGCACATCGACGAAATCGCCGACCGGACCACCCTCAACGCGGCCTCCGCCGTAACGGCGCTCTTGACGCTGTCCCTCAAGGACGTAGTAGTAGAGGGCCCTGACGGGTTCTTTCGCCGCACCTCGGTGACTTAACCCCATGGGACTATTCGGCTTTCTGGCCGCCCACTGGGGCATGCCACGAAGCCGCACGTGTGGGGACCCGAGAACCGCCATGAGCAAGACACTCGTCGTCGTCGAGTCACCGGCGAAGGCCAAGACGATCAAGAAGTACCTGGGCTCGGGCTACGAGGTCCTGGCGTCGAAGGGTCACGTGAAGGACCTGCCCAAGAAGATGGGCATCGACATCGAAAAGGGCTTCAAGGAAAGCTACGAGATCGTCCCGGGTAAGGAGAAGGTCCTCGCCGAGCTGAAGGCCGCCGCCAAGGATGCGGACGACATCCTCCTCGCCACCGACCCCGACCGCGAGGGCGAGGCGATCGCCTGGCACCTGGCCGAGGAGCTCACCGGCAAGCCGCTCAAGGCGAAGCGGGTCGAGTTCCACGAGATCACGAAGAACGGCGTCCTCAAGGGCGTCGCCTCCCCGCGGGCTCTCAACAAGGACCTCTACGACGCCCAGCGTGCTCGCCGCGTCCTCGACCGCATCGTCGGCTACGACGTGTCGGCGCTCGTCTGGTCGAAGCTCGCGTTCGGCCTCTCGGCGGGCCGCGTGCAGAGCGTCGCGCTCCGGCTGATCGTGGACAAGGAACGCGAGATCGAGGCGTTCGTTCCCGAGGAGTACTGGAATATCGGCGCGCAGCTCACGAAGGCGAACGCCGCGAAGAAGCAGCCCTTTGCCGCTCGCCTCGCCCAGGAGCAGGGCAAGAAGATCGACGTGAAGGACGGCGAGACCGCCGCCCGCGTCAGGAACGATCTGCAGAGCGCCGCCTACCGCGTCGCGAAGGTCACGACCGCCGAGCGGAAGCGCAAGGCATACGCCCCGTACACGACGAGCAAGCTTCAGCAGGACGCGGTCAACCGCCTCGGCTTCGGCGCCAAGCGCACCATGCAGGTCGCGCAGGGCCTCTACGAGGGCGTCGACCTCGGCAAGGAGCTCGGGTCGGTCGGCCTCATCACGTACATGCGTACCGACTCGACCCGCGTCTCTCCCGAGTTCGTCGGCACGGCGCGCGAGTTCATCGAGACGAAGTACGGCAAGGAGTACCTGCCGAAGGACCCGAACGTCTTCAAGTCGAAGAAGAGCGCGCAGGAGGCCCACGAGGCGATCCGGCCGACGTCCCTCGACTACCCGCCCGAGACGGTGAAGAAGCACCTCAAGGACGAGCAGTTCAAGCTCTACAAGCTCGTGTGGGATCGCTTCCTCGCGAGCCAGATGAAGGACGCAATCTTCGACCAGACGTCGATCGACATCGAGGCGAAGGCGAAGGACTCCGCGTACACGCTCCGCACGAGCGGCCGCGTCCTCAAGTTCGCCGGCTGGCTCGAGGTCTACACCGCGGGCGGCGACAACGGCGCCGAGCAGCAGGCGGGCGGCGAAGAGCCCGAGGACAAGGCGGCCGAGGCAGGCGCCGGCGGCAAGCCCGAGGAGCCGGAAGGCGAGGCCTCGCTTCCCGAGCTGAAGGAGGGCGAGACCCTCGATCTCGCGGTACCGCCCGGCGTGCTCGCCGAGCAGAAGTTCACGCAGCCGCCGGCCCGCTACAACGAAGGATCGCTCGTCCGCGATCTCGAGGACCGCGGCATCGGTCGCCCGAGCACGTACGCCGAGATCATCAGCAAGGTGCAGGCGCGCGACTACGTCGAGAAGGTCGACGGGCGCTCGTTCCGCCCCACGCTGCTCGGCAAGATGGTCGTCGACGGCCTCCTGCGCAGCGAGCTCGAGTTCATGGACCCGACGTTCACGTCGAGCATGGAAGACGAGCTCGATCAGGTCGAGGCCGGCAAGGAGGACCGCACGGTGCTCCTCTCCCGCTTCTACAAGAAGTTCCGCGAGCAGCTCGACATCGGCAAGAAGGGCAAGCGCTGGAACCCCGATCCCGTCGAGATGGTCGGCGAGTTCTGCGACACGTGCGGTCCCGACGGCGCCGACGAGAAGCTCCGCTCCCTGCCGCGCGGCCAGCTGTCGAAGCGCTGGTCGAAGAACGGCTGGTTCGCGGGCTGCTCGAACTACCCGAAGTGCAAGGCGACGCGCGACATGGGCGCGGACGGCAGCGGAGCGGCCCCGCCTCGCGAGACCGACATCGACTGCGAGAAGTGCGGCAAGAAGATGTCGATCCGCAGCGGTCGCTACGGCGAGTTCCTCTCCTGCACGGGCTACCCCGCCTGCAAGAACGCGCGGCCCGTGCCGCTCGGCGTGCCGTGCCCGAAGTGCGGCGGCGACATCATCGAGGTCCGCCCCAAGAAGAAGGGCGGCAAGACGTTCTACGGCTGCAGCCGCTACAACGACGAGACCGTGAAGTGCGACTTCAAGCTGTGGCAGAAGCCGATCCCCGAGCCCTGCCCGCAGTGCGATGCGAAGTTCCTGGTCCTCGCCGGCACGAAGGCGAAGCCGATGATCGCCTGCGCCGACAAGGAGTGCGGGTACAAGCGCGCGGTCGAGGACCCCGCGGATCTGCCGAACGGCGCGACCATGGGCATCGGGCTCGACGGCGCGGGCGCAGCGGCTCCTCCCCCCGCGGAGTGAGCGGCGCGTCGCGCGTGTGAAAACGCGCGTGAAAAAAGGCGGCGACCCCTCGCGGGGCGCCGCCTTTCGCGCTTCGTCCTCGTGGACGGTCAGCTCACTTCTTCTTGCCCTTCGCCTCGACGATGTCGTCCTTCATCGGCGCGATCGCGGCGATGAGGTCGTTCTGCTCGTTCTCGCCGACCTTGTTCTCGTCGAGGGCCGCCTTGAGGGCGCTCACCGTGGCGTTCCACTCGGCGTCGGTGATCTTCATGCCCTTGTGGGCATCCTTCATCGACTTGCCCGTGTACTCGCAGTCGCCGCCGGTCTCCTTGCAGATCTGCGCGACCATGTTCGCCTTGAACTTCTCGACGCGCTCCTTGGGGAGCTTCGTGAAGCGCTTCTTGATCGTGTCGTTGTGGACGACGTTGTTCACGAACGAGTCGACGACCTTGGCGATGGCTTCCTTGCCGCCGAGGCGTTCGTAGAGCGACTTCGGAGCGGGCGGCGCGGCGTCGGCCGCGTCCTCGCCCGCGTCCGAGATCGTCTCCGTGATCATCGGCTCCTTCGGCGGCTGCTTCTTACCGCACGCGGCGGCGAGGACGAGGAGAGCGGTTCCGAAGAACAACGAGCCGAGCTGGACGCGGATGCGCATGGGTCACAGATATAAGCGGGGGCGCGCGCGACGGGCGAGAAAAATGGGCGCAGCGGCGCGCGCGGCGCTGTAGAACTGAGGGGGTGAGCCATTCCGCGCGGCCGCCCGCAGGAGCCGACGCGCGCGCATCCGGAGGCCCCTCGCCTCCGACGAGCAGCGCGCCGACGACGACCTGCATGCTGCTCGTCGGAGACCGCGTGGTGCTGCGCAGCAACGCGCCGCCCGACGCCGAGTACCTCCTCTTCGAGATCGCCGATATCGAGCTGCGGGCCAGCGAGCCGGGGCGGGTGCGCGAGCACGGGTACCAGACCACCGCGTCGCGAGCGCGCGCGCGGCTCGCGCAGGTGGGCATCACCGCCGGGCTCGCACGCGCCTGCGCGGTCGCTGCGCAGCCGGTGATCGCGACCGCCTACGCCCGCGGGCCCGGCGTGCGTCACATCGCCGGGTACCTCGGCCCCCTCGAGCTCTTCCAGGCCGACACCTACGATGCGACGGGCGCGACGTACCACGGCGTCTTCCTCGATCTTCCGCAGCTCGCGGCGGACCTCGGGATCGACGGCGCGGGGCCGCTCCTCCAGGCGGTGTACCTCGCGGCGCTGCTCGAGGCCGAGGAGGACGACACGACGGTCTTCCTGTCGACCGACACCTGGACGAAGCATCGCAAGCCCGGCGAGCGCACGCACCGCCGTCCTGCGCTGTCCGACCCCGCGCCGCTTCCCGTCGCTCTCGCCGCGCTCGCGGCGGGCTCCCCGAAGCCCGACATCCAAGAGCAGCTCGCGCGCGCCGACGTCATCGCGTTCATCCGGGCCCGCGCCGACGCCTCGAACGACGAGGAGGCGCGCGGGCTCTACGCCTCGCTCGAGCGCGCGATCGCGGTCCGCGAGATGCCGGACCGCGGCCCGCTCGCGGAACCCGAGCTGTGGGCGATCGAGACGCGCCTCGACCTCGCTCAGCTCGACAACATCTTCGACGCCGTCGAGGAGGCCGAGCGCACGAGGGGTCGCACGCCCGGGACCACGTACCTGCGCGCGCGGGCGTCGCTCGCGCTCTCGCTCGAGCCGCCCAAGCTCATCGCGGAGCGCGTGTCGGCGCTGGCTCTTTCCATGACCTCGTTCCAGGAGCTCTGCCTGCTCGCCGCCGAAGCGTGGCTCGATGCCGGCGAGCCCCGGCGCGCCATGCCCTACGCGCGCGACCTCGTCGATGCGCCGGGGGTCGACGAAGGGCTCCTGCTCCGCGCCAAGCGCATCCTCGCGCGGGCGGTCGGCGCCGCGCCGGAACGCGCGCAGATGTTCGTCGAGGGGCTGCCGGCCGCGGCGATGCCCCCGCGGACCGCCACGTTCGCGCCGCCGCCGATGCCGCCCGTCTCGGTGCCTTCACCGGACCTCGTCGCGCAGTCGTGGCCGCCCGCGAAGAGCCGCGTGCCCACCGAGCGCGAGGAGCCGACGCGCGAGGAGCCGGTGCGGCCCGCGACGAGCCCGGGCATGGGCGCGCTCGGCGACGGGGGCAAGCAGGCCCCCACGCTGGATGCCCCGATGCGCCCGGCCGGGCTGCCGGCGCCGCGCGCGACGAGCGCTCCGCCGGTGACGTTCGCGGACCCGCCGCGGGCGTCGGCAGCCGCGCGGAGCTCGTCACGTCCTGGTCCTCCGCCGCTCCCGCAGCGCCCGAGCGGGCCGCCGGTCAGCGCGTCACGACCGAGCTCGCCGCGGGCGAAGCCGGCGCGCTCTCACCCGCCCGAGGGCGCCGTGCCGGC
>JAQBQL010000154.1 GCA_028287035.1 Labilithrix sp.
GCTGCGCGGGCTGCGCGGGCTGCGCGGATGGCGCGGGCTGCGCGGCGTGGCCGGATGGGACCGAGGGCGCGGCATGCGCGCCGGACGATGCGGGTCCCGGCACGGCGTGCCCCTGATGAGGCGTGAACGCGGTCGGCGTGTTGAACTTGCCGAAGCCGACGGCGGGCCGAGCCGGCGCGCGAGCCGCCTCCGCGTCGGGTGCTGCGCCGACGGAGGTCTTCTCCTCGTCCTCGTCGTCGTCGATCCCCTTCAGCCGGGGCGGCGCTTCCCTCTGGGTCACACGAAAGTCCTTTGGCTAGCGGCGCTCAGCGCCGGCACATCACGATCAGGTCCGCTCCGCCGCCCAGCAGCAGAGCGAGGAACTGCTGACCCTCCGAGAAGGGTACCAGAAGCTGCCTACCGTCCACGACAAAGAGCCGGCCGCCCTGGGCAGGCTGACCGAACGACCAGGAGAGCTCGCCGAGCGGCGTCCGATGCGCGGTGCAGAGCTCGCACGTTCCGTCCTCCGAGACACTGAGCGCGGGCGTGGGCCGCTGGCCGGGACGCGCCACGAAGCAGGTGAGCCCCTTGACGTTCACCTTCTGGCTCTGGCCCGGGAGCATCGTCACGCGGACGCGCACCGGGGCGCCGCTCTCGTCGACGAACGAGAGGTCGAGACGCTCGTGCACCTGCACGTAACGAACGCGGCGCTCGCCGTACTGCGCGACGCGCTCGGGCGCGGGATGCGCGCGCGCCCCGCTCGAGCCGCCCTCCACCTCCAGCGACAGCGCGATGGCGCGTGAGGACGAGGGCAGCGGCGGCGGTGGCAACGGCGCGACCGCCGACGGGAAGGTGCCGGGAGAAGACGCGGGTGGCAGCGGGCCCGACGGGGCGCCCGAGCCGCCCGAGAGGCTGGGCGCGCTCGGCACGATCGACGGGGCCGAGAGCGCGTCGCTGCTGCGGAACGGAGCGACGCCCGACTTCGGCCGCACCTCGAGCGCGAAGCGGAGCGCCTCGAAGAGCTCGGGCGCGGTCGCGATGCGGTCGTCGGGGCGCGCGAGCATCGACTGCGTGAGCACGCGCCGCACCTCGGGCGCGAGCTCGATCTGCGCGAGGCGGCTCGCGACGATGGCGTCGCTCCGGACGCGGTCGTTGAACGTCACGCGCACGTCGTCGTCGCCGAAGAGCACCTTGCCGGTCAGCATGTAGACGGACACGAGGCCGAGCGCGTAGACGTCGGTGCGCGCGCCCTCGGCCGAGCCGCACAGCTGCTCGGGCGCTGCCCACCGGGGCGAGAAGAGGGCCACGGTGCTCACCGGCTCCTCGCCGGCCGCGCTCCCGGCCTTCTTCAGGTCGCTGTGGGCGATGCCGAAGTCGGCGAGCTTCGGCACGAGCTCCCCGCGGACGCGCGCGAAGAGGATGTTCGACGGCTTGATGTCCCGATGGATGATGTTGTGCTCGTGCGCCTCCGCGAGCGCCCCGCTGATCGCCTCGAGGATCCCGAGCGACTCCTCGGGCGGGATGGCGCCGCGCATCCGCACGTGCGTCTCGAGGTTCCCGCCGTCGAGGTACTCGGACACGTGGAACGGGGCGCCGTTCTCCGAGGGGCCCGCGGCGTGCGCGTCCCGGTCCAGGTACCCGAAGTCGTAGATGCGCAGCGTGTTGGGGTGCGACAGCTTCGAGAGGGCGAGCGCCTCCTTCAGGAAGTGCGAGTACGTCGCCTGGTACACGGCGCGGCCGCTCGTGTTGTCGCTGCCCGACCCCTCGATGAGCGTCGTGCGGAGAAGCTTGATGCAGACGACGCGATCGAGGCGGTCGTCGGTCGCCCGGTAGATGGTCGCCATGCCGCCGCTCCCGATCCGGTCGAGGATCGAGTACCGGCCGAGGAGCCGCGTCCCTTCGGCGAGCTCGTGCTCCCCGGGTCGCCGTTGGCGCGCCATGCCCTCGCAGGATACGCCACCATGTGGCCTACCGTCGACTGAGCCCTCGCGGCATCAATGCGCAATCCTTCGCGCAAGCCAGCTGATGACGGCAAGGCTCAGTCGAAGAGCGAGGTCTGCCGCGCGGCGTCGCCGGTGAGGAGGGTCCCGCCCTCGATCCGGAGAAGGCGCTCCTTCGTGGCGAGCCCGCCCGGCGCCGAGAACCCGCCGCTCTTCCCGCCGGCCGCGACCACCCGGTGGCAGGGCACGACGATCGGCCATGGGTTCGTCGCCATCGCCCGCCCCACCGCCTGCGCGGCCCCCGGCGACCCGATGCGGGCGGCGATCTCCCCGTAGGTCGCGGTCTGGCCGGCGGGCACGGCCTGCGCGGCTCGCAGCGCCCCGGCGTTGAAGGCCGACACGCGCGCGAGATCGAGGGGCAGGCTGGCGAGGTCCTGCGGGCGGCCGGCGAGGTGCTCCTGCAGCCGCGCGACCGCCTCGCGCACGAAGCCAGGCGCCTCGCTCTCCGCCGCGGGATTGCCGTGCTCGCCAGCGCGGGCGCAGAGCGTCTGGGCGGTCACCGCGGCATCGACCTCGGGCAGCTGGCAGCCGGTCAGCCCGCGCTCGTTCCAGGCGAGCCCGCAGCGCCCGAGGTCGGTCGCGAAGAGAAGCCACCCCATGCGAGCCAGCCTAGCGCGAAGCGCTCAGCGGCGCGGGCCGAGGAGGAGCCCGCGCTCCTCGGCCGCGCCCTTCACGCCCTTGTGGATCACGATCTTCTGCCCGGCCTCGCGCCCGTGGAGGTAGGCGTCGGTGCGCCGCTGCCCGGCGTAACGCACGTGGCGAACGTGCGGGTGTCGGCTCCGGAAGAACCCCTCGAGGTCGGCGTCCGCGACCCACACGAGCCCGGCGCTCTCCGCCTTCTTGGCCTCGCGCGCGAGCTTGTCGGTCATCCCGGTCATGACGCCGGCGAGGAACGTGCGGCGATCGCGGTTGCCCCGCACGCCATGCGCGGCCTTGTGCTCGTCCCACAGGCGCTCGGCGGTCTGCACGAGGTAGCCGTGGACGTACTCGGCGATCTCGACGTTCTCCGGCGAGCCGCAGATCTCGAGCACGCTCCCGCGCTTGCCGAGGGCCGCCCGGTAGACGGGCACCCAGATCGCCTCGACGAAGAAGTGCTTGCTGAGGAGGAGTGACAGCACGCGCTCCGCCTCGCTGGTCCGGCCGGTCGGCGTGCCGAGGTGACGCCACGCGTAGCCGTGCGCGCTGCGCGCCGCGCCGAGCTCGAGGTTGTGCTTCAGGAGGAGGCGCTGCGCGGCGGCCATTGCCGCCTCGGCCTCGTGGACGTTCGGGCTTCCGGCGAGCGCGAGGAGCCGCGCGATGCGCTCGGCGATCTTGCCCTGCTCGGTGGGCACGTCCTCGGTGCGCGGGATGGGCATCCCGGCGGCGGCCGCGTCGATGCCGAGCTTCCTGCAGACGGCGCGGAAGCGCGGGCCGTGCGCGGTCTCGCCGCGCTCTCCGAGCACCTCGGTGACGTACTGGTGGGCCATCTCGTGCTTCAGCACCTCGAGGACCACGCCCCACGGCTGTTCCAGGACGAGGGGCCGTGACAGCTCGATCGTGCGCGTCGCCTCGATCCAGCGCCCGAGGCGCGCGCGCGACTGCACCAGCTCGAACTGCGGCGCCCTCAGGCCGCCGCGGAAGTAGGTCTGCGCGAGGTGACGGTACGTCCCGCCGACCTCGCGCAGCAGCGCCGTCTCGAGCTCCGCGGAGAGGCGGGGAAGGGCGTCGTCGTTCAGTTGATGTCCCACTCGTTGCGGGGCTTGCCGTCCGGCGTGAGGCCGTCCTTCTCGGCCTTCTTCTGCACGTCGCTGAACGACTTCTTCGCCTCGTCGATGGTCACGCCGCGGAGGAAGTAGTTCCGCGCCGCGGCGCCGATCGCGAGCGTGCCGCCGAACGCCACCGCGCCCGACACCATCGACCCCGCGCCCGGGAACACGAACTTGATGAGCGCGCGTGCCCCCTCGCGGAACGCGAAGCCGAGGCCCACGTTCGCGCCCATCGCGCCGAGGAACTCGAGGGCCGCCTTCCGGTCGAGCGGACGGCCGGAGAGCCAGGCGATCCCCGCGACGAGGGTGACCTGGAGCGTCGTGATCGGGATGACGTCGGCGACCGGGATCGGCAGCGCCGCGACGCCCGCGCAGATGGCCGCCGTGGCGCGCGTGAGGTTGTTGGCGAGCTCCTCCTGGAGGCCGCGCACCCGGGCGATGCGGACGAGCGTGCCCTTGCCGGCGTCGGGCAGGTGCCGGAAGAGCGCGCCGACCAGCTCGTCGACCCGCCAGCGCTCGTCGGCGCGGACCGCGCCGTCCGCCTTGAAGGACAGGTACGTCGAGACGCCGCGCGTCCAGACGAGGTGCGGCGCGAGCTTCGGGCGCTCCCTGATCTTCGTCTCGAGGTGGTGCTCGACCTCGCTCACGCGCAGCAGCTTCTCGTCGAGGTCCTCGGTGCTCTCGCCCTCGGGCCGGTCGAGGCGGACCGCCTTCGGCTCGAGGACGTCGCAGTGCGTCGCCACCGCCACGAGCGGCGGGCGGAACCGGTGCTCGCGTTCGAGCTCCGCGTACACGCGCTCGAGCGCGTCGAGGTCCGCGTCGATCGCGCTGTCGGCCTCGGTCGCCTTCACGAGGAAGACGATGACGTCGGGCACCTTTCGCTTCAGCTCGACGAGGATGGACGCGAGGGCGTCCTTCGCGCTGTCCTTCTCGGCGGGCGTCGAGCCCTCCTGGATGCCGCGCGTGTCGAGCACCGAGATCGCGCCGCGCTCCGAGGTGTGGTCGAACCAGGTGCCGCGCCCGGTCTGCGCCTTCACGTGCCCGACCTCGGCGACCTTGCTCCCGAAGAGCGCGTTGACGAGCGAGGACTTGCCCGCGCCGCGCCGGCCGACGAGCGCGAACGCCGGGGCGCGCTGCTCGAGCAGGATGGTCCGCACGAGCGCGATCTTCTCCTTCAGGTCGCGCACCGTGCCGTCCGGGAGGGGAAGAAACCGCAGCAGCTCTTCGACGCGGCGGATGTTCTCGGCGATGATCTCACGCGTCTTCGCGCTGTCGTCGCGCGCGTCGGGTTCGCTCGGCATCGATGTCACATCGTAACGCGGGCCGGGCCGCCGGCGAGCACGACCTCGCCGATTGTGACGCGGCGCACCTCGAGCGACCTCTTCCATCGAGGCCGGGCTTTGGCGTTATGCTCGCGATTCATGACGCGCACACTGATCAAGGGCGGCACGGTGGTCACGGCGGTCGACACGTACCTCGCGGACGTCGCGATCGTGGACGACAAGATCGCCGCGATCTTCGGCCCCAACGCCGCGCCGGCGGGGCCGTGGGACGTGACCATCGACGCGTCGGGCAAGTACGTCATGCCGGGGGGCATCGACGCGCACACGCACATGGACATGCCGTTCGGCGGCACCGCGTCCTCGGACGACTTCGAGACCGGCACGCGCGCCGCTGCCCACGGCGGGACGACCACCATCGTGGACTTCGCGATCCAGACGAAGGGCGAGGCGCTCCGGAAGGGCCTCGACCTCTGGCACTCCAAGGCGGAGAGCAAGGCCGCCGTCGACTACGCGTTCCACATGATCATGACGGACGTGAACGACGGCACCATCGACGAGATGGCCCAGGTCGTCAGCGAAGGCGTCACGTCCTTCAAGATGTTCATGGCCTACCCGGGCGTCTTCTTCGTCGACGACGGGCAGATCTTCCGCGGCATGCAGCGGGCGTCCGAGCTCGGGGCGCTCATCTGCATGCACGCCGAGAACGGCATCCCGATCGACATCATGGTGCAGCAGGCCCTCGCCAAGGGCCACACCGCGCCGATCTACCACGGGCTCACGCGCCCCCAGGTCGCCGAGGAGGAGGGGACGTTCCGCGCGATCTGCCTGGCCGAGATGGCGAACGCGCCCGTCTACCTCGTCCACCTGTCGGCGCCGCGCGCCCTCCACCGCGTCGCCGAGGCCCGCGACCGCGGGATGCCCGTCTACGCCGAGACGTGCCCGCAGTACCTCTTCCTGTCGCAGGACGATCTCGCGCGCCCCGACTTCGAGGGCGCCAAGTACGTCTGCACCCCGCCGCTCCGCCCGGCCGAGATGCAGGAGGACATCTGGCGCGGCCTCAAGACGAACGATCTCCAGGTCGTCTCGACCGACCACTGCCCCTTCTGCATGAAGGGCCAGAAGGAGCTCGGCCGCGACAGCTTCGCGAAGATCCCGAACGGCATGCCCGGCGTCGAGACCCGCATGTACCTCATGTGGGACGGAGGCGTGCGGAAGGGCCGCATCTCGATGAACCGCTTCGTCGAGATCACCTCGACCGCGCCCGCGAAGATCTTCGGGCTCTACCCGCAGAAGGGGACGATCGCGGTGGGGGCCGATGCCGACCTCCTCGTGTGGGACGGCGACAAGCGGCACGTGCTGAGCGACCGCACGCTCCACATGCGCGTCGACTACACGCCGTACGAGGGTCGCGAGGTGGTGGGCGCTCCCACCCACGTGCTCTCGCGCGGCAAGGTCGTGGTCGAGAACGGCACGTACCTCGGCCGGAAGGGCGACGGCCGGTTCGTGAAGCGCCACACCTTCGATCTGCTCTGAGCGGCGGACCGACCGCGCCAGCTCGAGCGAGGAATAAATTCCAGCATCAGGCGTCTTTCTCTCCGCACGTGCGTAGACTGAGAGCACAGAGGAGATCTTCCCGATGGCAGAGCGTTACGTCAGGCCGACCGTCGCCGGCTGGCTCACCCCGACACTGGTCGCGCCCTGGGTCTCCGCGTACGGCGCGGTGATCGCCGTCGCGCTGCTCCACATCGATGGCCTCTTCTTCCGGGGCCTCGGCATCGCCGCGGGCCTTCTCATCGCGTCGATCTGGGCCTTCGTCTACTGCGCGATCCTGATCGTCACCGATCTCGCGCTCCTCGGCGTGAAGGTCCGCACGCTCCCGGCCGGCGGCCGCGGTTGGGTCGCCGGGCTGCTCTCGCCGCTCGCGGTGTTCGCGAGCTACGTCGCGTTCCCGCCCTACAAGTTCTACGCGGCCGGGCCCTGGGCCATCGGCGCCGCGGTGATCGCGCCGATGGTCCTCGTGGCCCTCGTGTCGCGCGTCGCGAGCGGCGTGAAGCCCCCGCGCTGAACGCGCGTCAGCCCAGGTCGAGATCGAGCGGCAGCCCTGGAGTGGCTGCCGCTTTTTGCGCGTGCTGGAGGATGCTCCGGCCGTCGAGGATCGAGAGCGTCTGCATCTCGAGCGCGCCGATCCGGTCCTCGGGCGTGAAGAGCGAGTCGCTCTTCTCCATCGAGAGCTTCTCGGGCGAGTACGTCGCCGCCTCGGCCTCCGTCGAGAGGATCGAGTAGTCGTCGCCGCGGCGCAGCTCGAGCTCCACCGAGCCCGTGACGTGCGCCGCGATGCCGCCGGCCAGCGCGTGCTTCAGGAGGCGCGCCTCGGGGTCGTACCAGCGGCCCTCGTAGAGGAGGCGGCCCAGGCGACGGCCGAGGAGCACGTACTGGTCGAGCGTGTTCTCGTTGTGGATCGCGCTGAGGAGCCGCTCGTAGGCGACGTGGAGGAGCGCCATTCCCGGCGCCTCGTAGATCCCGCGGCTCTTCGCCTCGATGACGCGGTTCTCGATCTGGTCGCTGACGCCGAGCCCGTGCCGGCCGCCCACCGCGTTCGCTTCGAGGATCGCCTCGGCCAGCGAGCCGAGCTTCTTGCCGCCGATGGCGACCGGGATGCCGCGCTCGAAGGTGACCTTCACGCGCTCGGGCTCGATCCGTACGTCGCTCTTCCACGAGGCGACGCCCATGATGGGCTCGACGATGGTGATGCCGCGGTCGAGCTGCTCGAGGTCCTTCGCCTCGTGCGTCGCCCCGAGCATGTTGCTGTCGGTGCTGTACGCCTTCTCGGCCTTCATCGAGTAGGGGAGCCCCACCGACTCGAGGAAACGCGACATCTCGAGGCGGCCGCCGAGCTCGCTCACGAACGTCGCGTCGAGCCAGGGCTTGTAGACGCGCATGTCGGGCTGGATCATGAGCCCGTAGCGGTAGAAGCGCTGGATGTCGTTGCCCTTGTGCGTGCTGCCGTCGCCGAAGATGCCGACGCCGTCCTCACGCATGGCGCGGGCGATGGCAGTGCCGGTCACGGCGCGGCCGAGCGGCGTCGTGTTGAAGTACTTCTTCCCGGCGGTCGACAGGTGGAACGCGCCGCACTGGAGCGCGATGATGCCCTCGCGCGCGATGGCCTCACGGCAGTCGAGCAGGCGCGCGCCCGAGGCGCCGTGACGGAGCGCCTCCTTCGGCACGTCGCGCACGTCCTTCTCGTCGGGCTGCGCGAGGTCTGCCGTGTATGCGTGGACCACGAGGCCGCGGCGCGTCAGCCACGCGACGGCGCACCGCGTGTCGAGGCCTCCCGAGAACGCGATGGCGATGGATTGACCCTGGTCGGGAAGCGTACGGAAGATGCGCGCCATGGTGCGTCATCTATAAGCACGTCTGTCCCGGCGCTGCCGCAGAGATTGGCGGCCCGATCTTTCGGACTATGCTCGCGGGCATGCTCGATCTGCCCGTGAAGCTGCCCATCCCGACGAACGAGCCCATCCTGAGCTACGCCCCCGGGTCACCCGAGAAGGCGCGCCTGAAGGCGGAGCTGGCCAAGCAGGCTGGCGAGCACATCGACGTGCCCCACGTCATTGCCGGCAAGGAGGTCCGCGAGGGCGAGCCGTTCGAGGTGCGAGCGCCCCACGACCACCGCCTCCACCTCGCGACGGGCCACGACGCCGGCCATGCGCTGACCGCACGGGCCATCGAGGCCTCGCTCGCCGCCGCGCCCGCCTGGGCGGCGATGCGCTTCGACGAGCGCGCCCGCATCTTCACGCGCGCCGCCGAGCTCCTCGCCGGGCCGTGGCGCCAGGTCCTCAACGCCGCGACGATGCTCGGCCAGAGCAAGACCGCCTATCAGGCGGAGATCGACGCGGCCTGCGAGCTCATCGACTTCCTCCGCTTCAACGTGGCGTTCGGGTCAACGCTCGCCGAGCACCAGCCGATCTCGCCGCCGGGGTTCCGGAACGACCTCGAGCTGCGGCCGCTCGAGGGGTTCGTCCTCGCGGTGACGCCGTTCAACTTCACCGCCATCGCCGGCAACCTGCCGAGCGTCTGCGCGCTCATGGGGAACGTCGTCGTGTGGAAGCCCGCCGAGAACCAGAGCCTCGCCGCCTACCACCTCGTGCGGCTCTTCGAGGCGGCGGGGCTTCCGCCGGGCGTCATCAACGTCGTCCACGGCGACGGCGCCAAGATCGCCGAGACCTGCCTCGCCCACCGTTCGCTGGCGGGCGTTCACTTCACGGGATCGACGCGCGTGTTCCAGTCGATCTGGAAGACCGTTGGCGAGAACATCGCGAGCTACCACGGCTACCCCCGCATCGTCGGCGAGACCGGCGGCAAGGACTTCGTCTTCGCGCATCCGAGCGCCGACGCCGAGTCCCTGGCCGTCGCGCTGGTGCGCGGCGCGTACGAGTACCAGGGCCAGAAGTGCTCGGCGGCCTCGCGCGCGTACGTCCCGCGGTCGATGTGGCCGAAGGTGAAGGAGGCGATGGTCGGTCACCTCGGAGACCTGCGCATGGGCGACGTGCGCGACTTCCGGAACTTCATGGGCGCGGTCATCAACGAGCGCGCGTGGACGCGCCTGACCGGCTGGCGCGATCGCCTGAAGAGCGATGCGGGGGTGAAGCTCCACGAGGGCCGCGGCTGGTCGCGCGAGACCGGCTGGTTCTGCGCGCCGACCATCGCCGAGGTCAGCGATCCGGGGCATGCGGTGCTCTCCGAGGAGCTCTTCGGCCCGATCCTCGCGGTGCACGTGTGGGACGACGGCAAGCCCACCGCGGTGGAGGAGACGCTCGACCTCGTCGACCGCACGAGCCCCTACGGCCTCACCGGATCGGTCTTCGCCGAGGACCGCGCGGCGGTCGCGCAGGCGGTCACGCGGCTGCGGCAGTCCGCGGGCAACATGTACATCAACGACAAGCCGACCGGCGCGGTGGTCGGCCAGCAGCCGTTCGGCGGGGCGCGCGCCTCCGGCACCAACGACAAGGCGGGCAGCGCCTACAACCTCCTGCGCTGGGTCTCGCCGCGCATCGTGAAGGAGACGTACCTGCCGCCGCGCGCGGTGGTCTATCCCTTCATGGGCGAGGAGTAGAGCGCGCGTGACCGCCGGAGGTCGCACGCTGGCCGGGCTCGGCGCCCTCGTCCTCGCGCTGGCCGGCGCCTCGCTGGCGCCGGTGGCGTGCGGGAGCTCGGGCGATGCGAGCGACGCCGGGCCCGGGACCTCGTTCGTCTACCGCGGCGCGGGCTGCGCGTACGACGTGTCGCCGCCGGCGGCGCTCGGCTTCGTCGACCTCGCGGAGGACGACGTGTCGCCAGGCGCCGAGCCGCTGCGGATCCGCCTCGGCCTCGGCGGCGCGACCGTCCACGGCGCGCCCGGGTACGCCGATCCCTCGCGCACCGCCGTCCTGACGTGGGAGACGGCGACCCCGAGCCGCGCCGCGCGGGTGCGCATCGCTCCGGTGGGCGCTCCGGCGCTCGAGCTCCGCGGCTACTCGTGGACGACGCCCGCGCCCGAGAATGGCTTCGGGAGCACCGAGCCAGCAACGCCGATGCACGAGGTGCACGTGTGCGGCCTCGAGCCGGGCCGCACCTACAGCTACCAGGTCGGCGGCGGCACCCCCGAGGTGTGGAGCGCGCCGCAGACCTTCACCACGGTCCCGGCCACCGGGAAGATCACGGTCGGCATCCTCGGCGACGCCCGCGACCGCGTGGACGTGTGGCAGCGGGCCGAGCAGCGCATGCGCGACCGCGCGGTGAACCTCCAGATCACGACCGGCGATCTCGTCTTCACCGGGACCCAGCAGTCGCTCTACGACCGCTGGCTCGGCGCCATCTGGAAGGATCCGGCCGACCCGGCGCGCTTCGTCACCCTCGGCCAGCAGATGATCCTGTTCGTCGCCGGCAACCACGAGAACGACGCCGTCCGCTTCTACGGCTCCTTCGCCTCGCCCGGCACCGGGCCCTTCGCGGAGTCGTACGGCTCGTTCGACGCCGGCAACACGCACTTCGTCGTCTACGACGACCAGCCGCTCGCGCTCCTTGCCGGCACCCCGCAAGCGGTCGAGATCCAGCGGTTCCTCGAGGACGACCTCGCCGAGGCGGACCGCCACCGGGACGTGACGCCGTTCGTGGTGGTCGTGCACCACCGCGGCCTCTACACGACGTCCACGCACGCGACCGACTCCGACGTGCTCGACCTCCGGAGCAGGATGGCGCCCCTCTACGACCGCCACCACGTGGACCTCGTCGTGAACGGGCACGACCACGCCTACGAGCGGACCCGCACGCTGAACGCCGGGAGCGACCCGCGCGGCCTCCCCGCGGTCGTTCCGGCGGGGAAGGGCACCGTCTACGTCGTGAATGCCGGCGCCGGGGCCGATCCCTATGCCGTCGGCGAAGGTCCGTTCGTCGAGCGCGCCGCGGTGTTCGGTCCGGGGACGCCGTACGACGGCCTCTACGGCGTGCTCACGCTCGAGGGGCGCCGCCTGGTGCTCGACACGCACGGCCTGACCGCGGCGGGCGACGACCCGGTCATCGACTCGGTCGTCCTCGAGCGCTGAGCGCGGCGGCGACGACGAGCGCGGGGCGATCGCCCTTCGCTGCGAGCTCTCCGGCGCAGCCGCCGCTCCCGCGCTCCAGATCGCGGCACACCTGCGGACGTCGTTCGTAGAGCGCGCAGAGGAAGGTGCCATGATCGGCGTCGACCACGAGCGCCGCGCAGTGGCTCGGGGCGCCGGCCTCACCTCGCGCGAGGCGCATGAACGCGCGGTTGTCGATCCACGTGATCCACGCCTCGGCATCGTCACCGAGCCTCGCGTGGTCGTCGCCGGTCACGCGAGCATGCCGTGGAGATTCCGAGAAGCAGCACGCTCCGCAGCGCGTGCAGTCCCCTGGCGCGCCTTCGCTCGGCTCTTCGCGATCGCCCATGCGATGTCGATCCTAGCGCTGGTCGGCGGCTCGGGGGCGGCCGGCGGCGCGAGGAACGCCGCATGCGCCAGCATCCCGACGATCGGCGCGAGGCCGACGAAGATCGCGCCCACCGCTTGCGCCTGCAGCACGAGGGCGACCCCGTAGGCGAGCAGACCGAAGGAGGAGGCGACCGTCACGCCCCCGAGCTCGTGGACGCGGGCCGCCAGGCCGACGCTCGCGAGGACGAGCAGCGCCACGACCGTGCCGCCGAGCACCTCCGTGCCGCCGGCATGCGCGCTGACGGGGGCCGTCCAGGCGCGGGCGATCTCGATCCCGGAAGCGGAGAGCGTCGTGGCGGCGCCGACGTACCCGGCGAAGGCGCGCACCGGCACCCCGCGGCTCGGTCGCCGCGGCGCGGGGAGGGTCTCGGTCGTCGTGGAGGAGGCCGTCGGACCACGCGTGAAGGAAGTTTCGTCGAGCATCGTGAGCGGCCGACCGAGCAACGGTCGTGCCGCCTCGGCCCGCCGCCGGGGGGTCGGCTTGCGCAGGACGCACGGCAACGGGCGTTCTGCCCTGCTTTTACGGGCATTCTCGTGCTGCGCCGCGGTCATGACGGGCGGCCCAGCGCGGGCCGCAACGGGGGCTTGCGCCAGCCTGCCTCTCCGACCGTGGTCGATTCGGCACACGCCGAGCGCCGACGAACGAACACGGTCCTCCCTGCCGCGGCCCCCGAGCAGGAGACCGTCCCGGGCCCGGGAAAGTGACGCTAGAGTGGCCTCCGAGCGCCCATGAACACCCGCGTCACCCACTCCCTCCTCCGCGCCCTGACGAGCCGCAGCCTCGCCTGGGGCGTGCTGCTCGTCGTCGTGTTCACCACGTGCCGCCCCAAGGCGCAGCCGCTCGGCGACGCCCACGCGCCGGTCACGATGACCGCCAGCGCCACGCCGCCGCCGGTGCCGCCGCTCCCCCCGTCGGCGCGGATCGAGGACGAGAAGAACACCATCGCGGTCTTCCGGAACGTCGCGCAGTCCACGGTGTTCGTCACGCAGACGCGCGTGGTCGAGGACTACTTCGCGGGCACCCTGCAGGAGGTGCCGGCAGGCTCGGGCTCCGGCTTCGTGTGGGACGCCCAGGGCATCATCGTCACGAACTTCCACGTGGTGGAGGGCGCCCGCTCGGTCACCGTGACGTTCCACGACCAGGAGACGTTCGAGGCCAAGATCGTGGGCGTCGACCAGCGCAAGGACATCGCCGTCCTCAAGGTGGACGCGCCCGCCAAGCTGCTCGTCCCGATCCGCGTCGCGAAGGGCGACCAGCTCGAGGTCGGCCAGAAGGCCATCGCCATCGGCAACCCGTTCGGCCTCGACCACACCCTCACGACGGGCGTGATCAGCGCGCTCGGGCGGCAGATGCAGGGCGCCGGCGGCGTCACCATCCGCGACATGATCCAGACCGACGCCGCCATCAACCCCGGCAACTCGGGCGGCCCGCTCCTCGACTCGTCGGGGCAGCTCATCGGGATGAACACGATGATCTACAGCAAGAGCGGCAGCTCGGCGGGCATCGGCTTCGCGGTGCCGATCAGCACGATCAGCCGCATCGTTCCGCAGATCATCAAGACCGGCCGCGCCGAGCAGGTCGGCATCGGCGTCGGCGTCGACCCGCTGCAGAAGCTCGAACGCCGCCTCGGCCTCGAAGGCGTCATCGTGCTGCAGGTCCCGGATGGCAGCGCGGCGGCGCAGGCGGGCCTCAAGGGCCTCGTCCGCACGCGGCGCGGCATCGCGCTCGGCGACGTCATCGTCGGCATCGACGGAACCAAGGTCACCCACTTCGACGACCTCTACACGGCGCTCGACACGCACAAGCCGGACGACGTCGTGAAGCTCACGGTGATGCGCGGTGAGGGCCAGGTGACGCTCTCGATCAAGCTCGCCGTGCTCACGACACCCGGCCTCATCTGACCGCGATCGACGCACAGCGTCAGCCTCGCGGTCGCTAGGATCGCGGCCATGAATCGCCGCGCCTTCGCGATCGTGCTCGGTCTCTCGGCGCTCCTCTGCGCCTGCCCGAAGGATGCGCCGAAGGGCGGCGACGGCGGGGCGCGCCTGCGGATCGCCGTCGTTCCCAAGGGCACGACGCACGAGTTCTGGAAGAGCGTCCACGCCGGCGCGCTCAAGGCCGCGAAGGAGCTCGACGTCGACATCGTGTGGAAGGGCCCGATCAAGGAGGACGACCTGAAGGCGCAGGTCGACGTGGTCAGCACCTTCGTCGCCCAGGGCGTGAGCGGCCTCGTGCTCGCGCCGCTGAACGAGAGCGCGCTGCGGGCGCCCGTGAAGCAGGCGCGCGAAGCGAAGATCCCCACCGTGGTGTTCGACTCGGATCTCGCCGGCGACGAGCACGTCAGCTTCGTCGCGACCGACAACGTCGCGGCCGGGAAGCTCGCCGCCGATCACGTCGACAAGCTCCTCGGCGGCAAGGGCAACGTCGTCGTCATGCGCTACCAGGAAGGCTCGGCGAGCACGCAGAACCGCGAGAAGGGGTTCCTCGACGGCATCCGCGCCCGACCCGGGCTCACGGTCACGAGCGACAACCAGTACGGCGGCGCCACCACCGAGAGCGCGTTCGCGAAGGCGGAGAGCCTGCTGCTCTCGCAGAAGGCGGAGACCGGCGCGGTGAACGGCATCTTCACGCCCAACGAGTCGACGACGTTCGGCATGCTGCTCGCGCTGCGCAAGTCGGGCGTCGCGCGCAAGGCGCGGTTCGTGGGGTTCGACGCGTCGGAGAAGCTCACCTCCGCCCTGCGCGAGGGAGACATCGACGGGCTCGTCGTGCAGAAGCCGTTCGACATGGGGTACGTCGCCGTGAAGACGCTCGTGCAGCACCTGCGCGGCGGCAAGGTCGAGCGGCGCATCGACACCGGCGCTCGCCTCGTGACGAAGGAGAATCTCGACGATCCCGAGGTGAAGCAGCTGCTCGCGCCCGACCTGAAGACGTGGCTCGGGGAGTGAGCGTGCGGTGCTGAGGGTTGCGGGCATCGAGAAGGCGTTCGGCTCCCAGCCGGTGCTGCGCGGCATCGACCTCGAGGTGGCGGCGGGCGAGGTGCATGCGCTCCTCGGCGAGAACGGCGCCGGCAAGAGCACGCTGGTGCGCATCCTGCTCGGCATCGCGCAGGCCGATCGCGGCGCGATGCTCCTCGGCGGCACGCCCTACGCGCCGCGCGATGCCGGAGCGGCGCGCGCCGCCGGCGTCGTGATGGTGCCCCAGGAGCGCACGCTCTGCCCGCACCTCACCGTCACCGAGAACATCGTCCTCGGCATCGAGCCGACCGGCCCGGGCGGCCTCCTCCGCCGCGGCGAGGAACGCGAGCGCGCGCGGCGAGCTACGGCGCTCGTGGCCGGTGAGGGGCGCCTCCGCCTCGACGCCCGCGCCGGGGACCTCGGGGTCGCCGACCAGCAGCTCGTCGAGATCGCCCGCGCGCTCGCGCAAGGGACGGCGGCGCGCGTCCTCGTGCTCGACGAGCCCACCGCGAGCCTCGGCCACGACGATGCCACGCGGCTCTTCCAACGGGTGGCGGCGCTCCGCGCCACCGGCCTAGCGGTCGTGCTGGTGACCCACTTCCTCGGCGACGTCCGCGCGCACGCCGACCGCTACACGGTGCTGCGCGACGGCAAGGTGCAAGGGCAGGGCGACGCGCGCACCACCGAAGCTTCGGTCCTGGTCGAGGCCATGCTCGGTCCCGCGAGGCAGGCGCTCGCCGCGCGGCCCGCCAGCGCGAGCGGGGCAGGGGAGCCGGCGGGCGCGAGCGGCCTCGTGCGGCGCGGCGAGGTCCTCGGCATCGCGGGGCTCGTGGGCTCCGGCCGCACGTCGCTCCTCCGCGCCACCCTGACCGCCGAGCGCAAGGCCGGGACGCGCATCGGCATGCTGAGCGAGGACCGCGGCGGCGAGGGCCTCATGCTGGCGCGCAGCATCGCCGACAACGTGGCGCTCTCGCCCCGCGGCTCGTGGCGCGTCTCACCGCGCGCCGAGCTCGCCGAGGCGGCCCGCTGGATCGGCGAGCTCGCCATCAAGAGCCGGGGCCCGGCGCAGCCCGCCGGCGAGCTGTCCGGCGGCAACCAGCAGAAGGTGCAGATTGCACGTTTGCTGCGGGAGGATCACGAGGTCCTCCTCGTCGACGAGCCCACGCGCGGCGTCGACGTGGCGAGCAAGGCGCAGATCCTGAGCCTCCTCCGCGACCTCGCGGGCCGCGGCAAGGCGGTGGTGCTCGTCTCGAGCCAGCTCGAGGAGCTCGTGAGCACCTGCGACCGCATCGCGCTGCTGAAGGACGGCCGCCTCGGAGAGCCGCGCCCGGCGACGGACTGGGACGAGCAGAGCCTCCTCCTCGAGGTCGCCTCGTGAGCGCGCTCGCGGCGCTGCAGCGCGGCCGTCGTCCGGCGTGGCTCGGACCGCTCGCCGCGCTGCTCGTGCTGTACGCGCTCTTCGCGGTCATCACGCCGGAGCACTCGTTCCTCCGGACGCAGAACCTGCTCACCATGGGCCGCCAGACGGTCGTGGTCGCGATATGCGCGCTGGGCATGACGCTCGTCATCGTCACGGGCGGGATCGATCTCTCGATCGGTTCGCTCGTCGCGTTCACCACCGTGGTCATCGCGCGCCTCTTGCGGGGCGGCGCGAGCCCCGTCACCGCGGTGCTCGTGGCGATACTCGCAGCGACGGCGATCGGGGCGGTGATCGGGGTCCTCGTCGGGCGCTTCCGCATGATGCCGTTCGTGGTGACGCTGGGCGCGATGACCGCCCTCCGCGGCGCCGCCAAGGGGCTCGCCTCCGAGCAGAAGATTGACTGCGACCCGCGCGGCCTCGACCGCGTGCTCGAGGCCTCGCTGGCCTCTCCCGGCTTGTGGGCGGCGCTCCTGCTCGCGGTGGTCGTGGCGCTCGTCCTCGACTACACGCGCTTCGGCCGGCACGTCGTGGCGGTCGGCTCGAACGAGGCCACCGCGCGGCTCGTCGGGATCGACGCAGGCCGCGTGAAGATCCTCGTCTACGCGGCCTCCAGCCTCCTCGTCGGCATCGCCGGGGTGATGGAGTTCTCGACGCTCACCGTCGGCGATCCGACCGACTCGGCGGGCCTCGAGCTCGAGGTCATCGCCGCCGTCGTCATCGGCGGGGCGCCGCTCGCGGGCGGGGAGGGGAGCATCGTCGGCTCGGTCCTCGGCGCGCTCCTCATGACCGTCATCCGCACCGGCGCGGTCCACCTCGGCATGCCGAGCTGGGTGCAGGAGATCGTCACCGGCCTCATCATCCTCGTCGCGGTCGCGATCGACCGCGGCCGGCGGCGTTCACGGAACTGACCGCATCTCACCCGGGTTACGCTCATCACGGAGGTCTCGCTCATGCGTCTCGACAAGAAGGTCGCCCTCGTCACCGGCGCCAGCCGCGGCATCGGTCGCGCCAGCTGCCTCGCGCTCGCCCGGGAGGGCGCCGCGATCGTCGCCGTCGCCCGCACCACGGAGGATCTCGACGCGCTCGCGAAGGAGGTCACGGCGCTCGGCGTCCGGTGCCACACCGTCACCTGCGACGTCACGAAGTCGGCCGAGGTCGCCGCCGCGGTCGCCGATGCGCACGCCGCCCTCGGGCGCATCGACATCCTCGTGAACAACGCCGGCATCGGCGGCTATCGGCCCTTCCTCGAGTGGACCGAGGCCGACTACGACGCGATCATGGCGACCAACGCCAAGTCGACGTGGCTCTTCTGCAAGGAGATCATCCCGCTGCTCCTGGCGCAGGGCGGCGGCAGCATCGTGAACGTCTCGAGCGTCGCCGGTCTCCAGGGCTACCCGAACGAGGGCATCTACTGCATGTCGAAGTTCGCCCAGGTGGCGCTCTCGCAGTCGCTCGACCGCGAGTTCTACGAGCGCAACATCAAGGTGAGCCTCGTCTGCCCGGGCGGCGTGGAGACGTCCTTCGCGCTCGGCGACGGACGCACCCCGGACGGCGCGAACATGAAGGGCTTCTCGACCGCCGAGGACGTGGCGGAGGCGGTGGTCCTCGCGGTGCTGCCGCGCGAGCGTTCGCGCATCGTGAACATCATCATGCGTCCCATGAACGAGCAGACGTGAGCTCCCCGGGCGCGCCCAGGAAGGTGGCGGTCATCGGCGGCGGCGCGTGGGGCACCGCGCTCGCCGCCCATGCCGCGCGGCAGGGGCACGACGCCATGCTCTGGGCGCGCGAGCCCGACGTGGTGCTCGGGGTCAACGAGGCGCACGAGAACCGCCTCTTCCTCGAGGGCGTCGCGCTTCCGCCGGGGCTGCGGGCCTCGTCGTCGCCGGTCGACGTCGCGCGCGGCGCGGAGCTGGTGGTCCTCGTGCCCCCGTCGGCATTCCTCGGCACGATCGCCGGGCTCTTCGCGGAGCACATCGAACCCGGAGCGCGGATCGTCATCGCCACGAAGGGGATCGACGAGCACACCGGCGCCCTCATGACCGAGGTGGCGGCGCGTGCCATGCCCCGCCACGACGCGGCGGCCCTGTGCGTGCTCTCCGGCCCGAGCTTCGCGCGCGAGGTGGCCGCGGGGCTGCCCACCGACGTGGTCGTGGCGTCGCGCAGTGACGAGGCGCTCGCCGACGTCGCGTCCGCGCTGCACTCGCCCTTCTTCCGCGTCTACACGAGCAAGGACCCGGTCGGCGTCGAGGTCGGCGGCGCCATGAAGAACGTCCTCGCCATCGCGGCGGGCGCGTGTGACGGCCTCGGCCTCGGCACGAATGCGCGGGCGGCGCTGGTCACGCGCGGCCTCTCGGAGATGGCGCGCCTCGGGGTGGCGCTCGGCGGCGATCCGCTGACTTTCATGGGGCTGAGCGGCGTCGGCGATCTGATCCTCACGTCGACCGGCGCGCTGTCGCGTAACCGGGCCCTCGGGATGAAGATCGCCGAGGGCATCGAGCCCTCCCGGTACGTCGCCGAGCAGCGCACCGTCGCCGAGGGCTACCTGACCGCCCGGGCCGCCTACCGGCTGGCGCAGAAGGTGGGCGTCGAGGTGCCCATCACCGAGCAGGTGTACCTGGTGCTCCACGAGGGGCGGCCGCTGCTCGAGGCGATGAAGACGCTGATGCACCGGGCCCAGAAACGCGAGCTGTGGGGGCTCCCGGGGTAGACGCACTTTTCCGGCAACCGCCGGAGAAGGTGGCCGAGGAGGCTGCTCACAACAAGGTGCTTGCCTTCACGTCACGGTCCCAGCAGATTCTGGGGCGCCGGGCGTGGGGGTGTCCGTCGCGACCGCTCGCGGCGAGACTGCAAATGACAATTTCAGCGTGAGGAGTGACCAATGCGTAAGGGGATCATCACCGTCGGTTGCCTGCTGGTCGCCGGCTGCGGAGCCTTCTCGGGCGAGAGCGACCCCCCCGCGGCGACGCCGCCGGGCGACGCGCCGACGAACAACGGCCAGACGCCCAGCGACAACGCGACCAACGTGCCGCCGGTCGGCGGTACGGCCGTCGCCGGCGTGTACGTGTCCGCCTCGCTCGGCCTCGACGGAGCGACCGGCAGCGCGGCGCATCCCTTGAAGAAGCTCGCCGACGCGATCGCCCTCGCCAAGGCGCAGAACCTCCCGGTCAACGCCTGCGCCGAGACGTATGCCGAGGCGGTCACGCTCGTCGATGGCGTCTCGATGTTCGGGTACCTCGATTGCACGAAGGAGTGGGTCCGCGGCGCCGCGAACGCGAAGATCGTGTCGCCGACGTCGCCGGCGATGACCGCCGCCTCGATCACGCTGCCCACCCGGATCGCCGGCTTCGACGTGCAGGCGCCCGATCTCGACGCGCTCGCCGCGGCGGACGCCCCCGCCTCGATCGCCCTGTCGGTCCGCGACTCGAAGAACCTCACGTTCAGCGCGTTCGTGGCGCGGGCCGGCAAGGGAGCGCCGGGCGCGAACGGCGCGGCGGCCGCAACGAACGCGGCCACGTTCTCGGCGCCCGGGAACGCTCGCGACCAGTACGCCCCGTGCGCGGGGCTCCTCAAGCCCACCTTCTGCACGAACGCCGGCGTTGGGCCAAATACCAGCTCCGCTCCGGGAGGGACTGCGACCTGCGCGCTCGGAGGCGCGGGCGGCGCGGGCGGCGTCAGCGGGGCGCCTCGGATCTTCCTGGACGGAGGGATGATCCTCAATCCCTCGATCCCGCCGCAGGACGGCCAGGCGGGCGGCGGGGCGGCTCCAGGCGCCGGCGGGACGAACGGCGGTAACGGCGCCAACGGCGGCGACGGTACTCCGGGCCTGAACGGCGCCAACGGGCAGTGGCTCCTGACCGCTGACGGATTCGCGGTCGGGAACGGGACCGCCGGCGCGGGCGGCAGCCCCGGTGCGGGTGGCGGGGGCGGCGGCGCCACGACCGTCTTCTGGGACGCGGCGGGCAACGTTTCGGCCCAGCCGGGCTCGGGCTATTACATCACCGCGAGCGGCGCGGGTGGCGGGGCTGGCGGCTGCGCGGGCCAGGCCGGCACGCCCGGAACCGGCGGCGGCGCGAGCATCGCGGCGTTCGTCGTCCGCAGCGCTGTCACGTTCGAGCAGTCGCGGCTCGAGTCCGCGGCCGGCGGTCGCGCCGGCAAGGGGACGCTCGGCACGATCGGAACGCCGGGCCAGGCCGGCCTGGTGGGCCTCACCCGCAAGAAGCTCAGCGGGACCCCGCCGGCGTTGATGACCATCCACATCACCGGGGACGGCGGAACCGGCGGGTCCGGCGGCAGCGGCGGCGCGAGCGGGCACGGCGCGCCCGGGCCCTCGATCGCCCTCGCGTACAGCGGCGATCGGCCGACCCTGACCGGCACCGACCTCGCGCCGGGACCGGCCGGGGAGGGGCAGCCCGAGCTCACGAACCCGTCGACGGTGCCGGCCATCGCCGGCATCTCGGAGGCCGAGCACCACATCCAGTGATGCCGCGCGCGGCGGTCGGCGCTCAGACGCCGCCCGCCGCCTCCTTCGCGAGCGCCTCGGAGCGCGCCGCCAGGAAATGCGCGACGATGGTGTCGACGCCCTGCCCCACGTTGCAGCGCGCGAACACCACGGGCCCGCCCTGGCGGATGCGATCGGCGTCGCGCTTCATCACCTCGAGGCTCGCGCCGACGTGCTCGGCGAGGTCGATCTTGTTGATGACGAGCAGATCGCTCTGCGTCACGCCCGGTCCTCCTTTACGCGGGACCTTGTCGCCGCCTGCGACGTCGACCACGTAGATGGTGAAGTCGACGAGCTCGCGGCTGTACTGCGCCGCGAGGTTGTCGCCGCCGCTCTCGACGACGAGCAGCTCGGGCTGCACGTCGGCCATGAGCTGCTCGAGCGCGTCGAGGTTCGGCGTGATGTCCTCGCGGATCGCGGCGTGCGGGCACCCGCCGGTCTCCACCGCGCGGATCTGAGCCGGCGGCAGCGCCTCCTGCCGGTGGAGGAACTCCGCGTCCTCGCGCGTGAAGATGTCGTTGGTCACGACCCCGAGGCGCATCGTGTCCCGCAGCATGCGGCAGATCGCGAGCACGAGGGCGGTCTTGCCGCTCCCCACGGGCCCGCCGATGCCGACCGTGAACGCGCGCTGCCGGAAGTCACGGGGCCGGCGCGGCGGCCGCGCACGGAAGAGCCCGGGACCGTCCAGCCTCTCGTGCGTGTGCCCGTGGTCGTCGTGCGGGTGGTGGTGATGGTGGTCGGGTCCGTCGTGGGGCATCGGCATCCTCGTGGGGTTCAGGACTGGAAGAGCCGGCCGTCCAGCCGGTCGTGTAGCGCGCCGAACAGCTCGGCGACAGGCGAGGCCTGCGCGCTCTCCTCGGGAACGACGTCCCGGGCGGCAAGCGCGATGCGCTCGAGGAGGCCGCGGCGCTCGGCGAGGAGCCGCTGCGCCTCGAGGGGTCCGAGGAGCCCGAGCCGCACGCCCGCCGAGAGGAGCCCGCGCGCGCACCCGTGCAGGTACCCGGTGACGGCGTCTGCCGGGTCGATGCCCAGCGCGCCGAGCACCGCCCCGAACACCGGCGCATGGTGGGCGGGGCCGTGCCGCGCGTGGTCGGCGATTGCCTGCACCGCCGGATCGTCGTAGATGCGCCCGCACGTGCTCGCCAGCGATCGACCCTGCGCGCGGCTGGCGCGGCTCGCGACGTGGCTCGTGCACGAGGCATCGAAGAGCGCGTCGAGCTGGGCGAGCGCCGCCCCTTCACCACGCTGCTCGCAGGCGCGGCGGACGAACGGCAGCGAGGCGCGACCGGCCTGCCACAGCGCCTCGTCGAGGTAGCCGTCGATCTCGCGCAGCCCCCGGAGGTGGAGCGCGGCCTCGAGCCCCTGCGAATGCGCGAAGCCGCCCGACGGAAAGCCGCCGTCGACGAGCTGGAGGAAGAGCCACGAGGTCATCAGAAGAGCGAATAGAGCCGCGACAGCGCGACCCGCGTGGCGGGGACCGACCGCAGGAGCGCCCCGTCCGCGAAGACCTCGTACGACTCGGGATCGATGCGCATCACGGGGAGCGCGTCGTTCAGCTTCATGTCGACCTTGCCGATCCCGCGGCACCCGCGCACCGCCTCGACGCGCTTGTGCAGGCCGAGGCCCTTCACGTTGCCCTCGGCGACGGCGCGCTGCGAGACGAAGGCGATGCTCGAGGCGCCGTTGGCGCGGCCGCGCGCGCCGAACATCGGCCGCATGTACGACGGCTGCGGCGTCGGGATCGACGCGCCGGGGTCGCCCATCTCGGCCCAGGCGATGAAGCCGCCCTTCATCACGAGCTCGGGCTTGAGCCCGAAGAACCCCGGGCGCCACAGCACGAGGTCCGCCCACTTGCCGACCTCGACCGAGCCGATCTCGTGGGCCAACCCGTGCGCGATGGCCGGGTTGATCGTGTACTTGGCGACGTAGCGACGGACCCGCAGGTTGTCGTTCTGCCCGCGCTCGCCGGCGAGCCGCCCGCGCTCCTCCTTCATCTTCGCGGCGGTCTGCCAGGTCCGGCAGATCACCTCGCCGACGCGGCCCATCGCCTGGCTGTCCGAGGACACCATGCTGATCGCGCCCAGATCGTGGAGGACGTCCTCGGCGGCGATCGTCTCGCCGCGGATGCGGCTCTCGGCAAACGCGACGTCCTCCGGGATGGTGCTCTTCAGGTGGTGACACACCATGAGCATGTCGAGGTGCTCGTCGAGCGTGTTCACGGTGAAGGGGCGCGTCGGGTTGGTGGAGCTCGGGAGGACGTTGGGCTCGCCGACCACGCGCATGATGTCGGGCGCGTGGCCGCCGCCCGCGCCCTCCGAGTGGTACGTGTGGATCGTGCGGCCCTTGAAGGCGGCGATCGAGTCCTGCACGTAGCCCGACTCGTTCAGGGTATCGGTGTGGATGGTGATCTGGACGTCCTCTTCCTCCGCAACGGCGAGGGCCGTGTCGATCGTGTCCGGCGTCGTGCCCCAGTCCTCGTGGAGCTTGAGGCCGAGGGCGCCGGCGCGGATCTGATCGACGAGCCCCTCGGGCTGCGAGGTGTTGCCCTTGCCGGTGAGCCCGACGTTCACGGGTAGCGAGTCGGTCGCGAGGAGCATCAGCTCGATGTGGCGTGCGCCCGGCGTGCAGGTCGTCGCCTTGGTGCCGGTGGCGGGGCCGGTGCCGCCGCCGACGAAGGTGGTGATGCCGCTCGCGATCGCCTCGTCGGCCTGCTGCGGACAGATGAAATGGATGTGCGAGTCGATGCCGCCGGCGGTGAGCACGAGGCCCTCGCCGGCCACCGCCTCGGTGGTGACGCCGACGAGCATGGACGGGTCCACGCCGTTCATCACCCGCGGATTTCCGGCCTTGCCGATGCCGACGATGCGGCCCGCCTTGATGCCGATGTCGGCCTTGTAGATGCCCGTCCAGTCGACCACGAGCGCGTTGGTGATGACCACGTCGAGCGCGCGGTCGTCGCCGATCCCGGGCATCTGGCCCATGGCATCGCGCAGCACCTTGCCGCCGCCGAAGACGCACTCGTCGCCGTACGAGGTGAGATCGCGCTCGACCTCGATGACGAGGCCCGTGTCGCCGAGCGAGACCTTGTCGCCGGTGGTCGGTCCGTAGAGCGCGGCGTAGGCGCGGCGGTCGATGCGGCTCATGCCTTCACCTCGGCGGGCGCGGCGTCATCGACGAGCGTGACGGTCCGGGTCTCGCCGGGCTCGAAGCGGACCGCGGTGCCGGCCGGGATGTCGAGGTGCTTGCCGCGAGCGAGCTCCCGGTCGAACCGGAGCGCCGAGTTGACCCGCGCGAACGGGTAGTGGCTGCCGACCTGGATGGGGCGGTCGCCGGCGCTCGTGACCTCGAGGACGGTGCGCGCGCGGCCCGCGTAGAGCTCGATCTCGCCGGGGACGACCTCGACGTGCCCCGCTGCCGGCCCGGCGAGCGTCGGCCCGAACACCGCGAGGTCCGGCACCGGCAGGAAGCTGCCGTGGAGCGCGAGGCGCAGGTCGCCGTCCTCGAGCGTGAGCGGCTCGTGCACGGTGACGAGCTTCGTGCCGTCCTCGAACGTGCCCTCGACCTGCACCTCGTGCACGAGGTCGGGCACGCCCGGAAGGACCTGGCGGATGCCGAGGATGCGGCGCCCGGTGTCCATGAGCGCGGCGACGCCGTGGCCGTCGCGGATCAGCTCGAGGAGCTGCGTGGCGATGAGCGCCACCGCCTCCGGGTAGCTGAGACGGAGACCGCGCGCGAGGCGCTTCTGCGCGAGGAACCCCGCGTTGTGGAGGAGCAGCTTGTCGATGTCGCGAGGGGAGAGGTGCATGGTCAGTGTCTCGACAGGAAGGGATCGACGACGCCGATCGCGAGGAGGTCCCGGAGCCGGCCTCGAGCCTCGGCAAGCGCATTCATCGGGCGGGTGGCGGCGATGCGGACGATGGCGGCGTCGGCCTGGCCGGCGATGGCGCTCGGCGCGGCGACGAGGGCGGCGGTGAGCGGGGACGCGGCGAGCACGCCCGCGCGCACCGGCGCGACGCGCGGCCCGATGGCGATGAGCGTCGCGAACGCCTCGAACGCATCGAGACGAGGCGCGAGCGGTCCGTCGGCGCGGTCGAGGACGAGCGCGTCCCGCACCGCGAGCACTCCGTTCCGGGTGACCGTGGTGGTGAGCGCGATCCGCGCCGCCGACCACCGTTCACCGTACGCGGGACGCCCGGACGTGAAGCCGTCGAGCAGGACGGCCGAGCCTTCGCCGTGGAGCGCGACGTCCACGCGCTGCGTGAAGTCTGCGTCCGCGAAGCACGCCACCGGGTCGGGCAGCAGGACGAGCGTGCCGTGGACGTCGGCGCGGATGGTCTGGCGGCTGCGGCCGCGGAACACCTTCGTGGAGCTCTGCGTGAAGACGAGGAGCGTGGCGCCGGGACCGACGGTCAGGTCCAGATCGAGGACGTCGCCGTCCATGAGACCGCCGCCGAGCGTGACGAGGCACACGTCCGCGGCGCGGCTCCCGGGCAAGGTCGGGCGCAGGAACCGCAGTGGGCTCGCGGCGGTGAGGCGTTCGAGGGTGGTCGCGCCGTGCGCAGCGCTCGCCACGATCGTTCCGCGGCCATGGCCGGAGGGTCGCGCCGCGGGTGCTTCGGCGACCGCCATCGGCGACACGCTCGCGCCGCGTGCCGCTCCGTGTCAAGGGTTCGCCGCCAGCGAGCGCACGCTCGGCCGGAAACCGATCCGAAACGCGGGCCGGGGTCCGCTGTGGAGCATGCCGATCCGTGACGCCACCGGGCTCGACCTCGCGGCCATCGACGAGATCTACAATCACTTCGTCCTGACCTCGACGGCGACGTTCCAGATCGAGCCGACGACCGCGGGCGAGCGGCGCCGCTGGTTCGAGGAGCACGGGCCCGAGCATCCGGTCGTCGTGTTCGAGGAAGACGACCCCCCGAGCAGCGGCGGCAAGACCGGCGTGGCGCGCGTCGCCGGGGGGCGGGTCACGGGCTGGGCGAGCCTGAACCGGTACCGGCAGCGCGAGGCGTACCGCCGGACCGTCGAGCACTCGGTCTACGTGCGCCACGACCAGCACGGCCGCGGCGTGGGCGGTCAGCTCCTCACCGAGCTCATCGCGCGCGCCACGACCCTTGGCCACCACGTCATGCTCGCGCACGTCGCGTCCGATCAGGCCCCGAGCCTCGCGCTCCACCGGCGGCTCGGGTTCGCCGACGCCGGACGCATCCGCGAGGTCGGCTTCAAGTTCGGCCGCTGGGTCGACGTGTCGATCCTCGACCTGGTCCTGCCGGCACCCCCTGGCCCGAAGTTGACATAATGCATCTTATGCGAAATTCGAAGGGCGACGAAAGGCCGTAAAAAAGGGCTCCGGCAGCCCCCGCGTCGCGTGCGGGTGTGCCGGAGCCCTCTCGTGTCGTGGCGTCCGCCCCCAGGCGGCACGCGCCTTCAGGGATGAACGCTGACGCGCTCGTCGGGGCGACGCATCGCGAGCGGCGGCGTGACCGCGAGCCCGATGAACGTCCCGGCGTTGGTGAGCGCGTACGCGCGGCCGCCATAGGCGCCGGGCGTCTGGGAGAACCCGGTGTTCAGGTCGAAGCCGTCGATGACCTTGCCGTTGCGCGGCGAGATCAGGAACATGCCGTAGCGGCTCGTGCCGACCAGCAGCGCCCCGGAGAGCGCGACGGGCGCCGTGACGCCGCCCTCGGGCAGCTTGTTCCGCCAGACCGTCCGGCCGGTGTACGGGTCGAGGCCCGCCAGGCCATACGCGGAGCTCGAGGCGACGAGCAGCTTCCGCTCCGGCACCATCGGACCGTCGCGGTCGGGGCCGTTCGGGTTCGGCCGGTGGGCCGGCTCGCGCCACAGGAGCAGATCGGTGACGCCGACCGCCTTGTCGTTCGACCAGATGCGCGCCCCGGTCGCCGCATCGAGCGCGTAGACGCCGCCCGCGTAGCCGGAGACGTAGACGACGCGGCCTTGCGGGTGGTCGTCGAGCACGGGAGTCGTGTCGGCGTCGAGGTAGCGCGGCGCCTCGCCGGCGGCCTGCTCGGCCTCCGCCGAGAGGTCCACGGGCGTCCACTTCTCGGCGCCGTCGCGGCCGTCGTACGCGATGACGTGCCCGTCCGAGAACGCCATGTAGACGAGCCCGCTCCGCGGGTCGACGGCGGCGCCGGAGTGGCCGCTGATCTCCATGCCGAGGGCCGGCGTGCGGTGCACCTGCCAGCGCGGCTTGCCGGTGCGCCGGTCGATCGAGAAGAGGTAGTCGGCGGCGTTCGAGAAGAAGAGGTTCTCGCCCACGCGCACCGGCTTCCGCGAGACCTCGGCGCCGGTGTCGAAGCGGTAGATCAGCTTCCCCGTCTGGGCGCTCACGCAGTAGAGCGCGCCGTCGTTGGAGCCGAAGTAGACATAATCCATCTCGATGTCGTACAGGGGCTCGCTCTGGACGACGTTCAGCGTCTCGTAGCGCCAGATGGTCGAGCCGTCCCCGGCGCGCAGCGCGTAGAGCCCGTGGTCGGACGAGCCGACGAACACGCGGTCACGGACGGGGTCGATCTCGGGGCGGCCGCGCTCCCACTCCTCGCCGCTCGCGCGCGAGCCGGCGGTGAGCGTGCGATGGGCGAACACGCTCATCGAGCCGCTCGGCCGGTTGTACCAGCTCGGCACCTCGGGGTTCGTGCGGTCGCCCTGGAGGACGTCCGCGAAGCCGCAGCCGGAGAGCCCGACGAGCGCGACGAGGCCGAGGACCGACGGCCTCAATGCCCGCTCCCCGCCGGCGCCGACTTCTGCTTCCGCTGCGCGTCCTCGATCATCTTGCGGATCTGCTCCTGCGTGAGCTGGCTCCCGCCAGGATTCCGAGCCGGAGGAGCGACCTTCGGCGCCGCCGCGGGGTCGATGGCGCGCAGGCGGTCGAGCGCGACCTCCTTCAGGTACGGGAACTCGGGCGGCTGGTTCTGGCTCATCGAGGCCATCGTCCCGTCCTCGTTCTTCGCGAGGCGGTCCTTCAGGCCGACGAGCAGCTCCTTCGCCTTGTCCTTCTCGCCCTTCAGCTCGGTGACCCGGGCCTCGTGGTAGATGGCCATCTCCCTGAAGCCGCGGACGTCGAGGTTCTCGAGCTCCTTGTAGGCCTTGAGCGCGTCGTCGAGGTTCTTCGCGGCGGCGTCCGGGCTCGTGGCGGCCTTCAGCTCGTAGGCGAAGCCCGTGCCCTCCATCGCGCGGCCACGCACTTCCTTGTCGGCGGCGGCGAGCGCGGAGCCCTTCACGTCGTTGAAGGCGGCGAGCGCGGCGTCGGGCTCGCGCTTGTCGAGGAGCAGCGAGCCCTCGGCGAGGCGCGCGAGGATGGCGGCGCCCGTCTTCGGGAACTTCGACTCGATCTCGCGGTACTTGCCGAG
This sequence comes from Labilithrix sp., assembly GCA_028287035.1. The sequence goes on from JAQBQL010000154.1 coordinate 28,240, forward strand.
CGCCGACTCGCGGCGGGCCTCGAAGGTCTTGAACGAGAGCGGCGCCTCCGCCGTGCTCTCGGGATCCTCTTCCTTGGGCGGCTCGCCGACGCGGGCGCGCTCGTCCTCGACGGCCTTCGTGAGGAGCGCCGAGGCCTCGGTCTCCTGCTTGTTCTCGCGGTAGAGGAAGCCGGCCACGCCGAGCAGCGCGACCGCGATCAGCGCGCCGACGATCTGGACCGTCTTCTGGTTCCGCTTCGCCCACTCGCCGACCTGGGCGGTGCGCTCGATGAGCGGGTCGGCGTCCTGCGCGACGGCGGTGGTGCGCCTCGGCTCGGCGCGGGTGCCGATCTTCGACAGCTTCTTGGACGCGGCGACCTCGAGCCCGCCCTTCTTGGCGGTCTTCTTCTTCGTGCCGGCGCGGCGCTCGGCGAGCTTGCGCTCCTCCTCGCGGGAGCGCGCCTCTTCCTGGTCCTCGTCGCCGAGGGCGGCGACGCGACGAGCGATGGCCTCGGGGCTGGCGCTGTCGAGGGCTTCCTCGTCGTCAGCGTCGCCCTCGCCAGGCGCGAGGCCGACGGGCTCTTCGCTCGTCTCGGCGCGCGTCTCCTCGGGCGTCCCCTCGGAAAGGGCTGCCGTCAGCGCGTCCTTCTTCTCGTCCTCGCTCGTCTTTTCGTCGCTCACGGGCGCGACTCTAGCCTCGATGCGGAAGCGGCGTCAAAGGCCGCTTCTCGGCGCCTGCCTCACGGCGCTCCGGGCGTGCTCGACGGGTCCGGCACCCAGGGCTGCGGCGGCGGCGGCGGGATCTCCTCGGCGCGGCGCACGACCCAGAACGCGGCGCCGGCGTCGAGCTCCACGTGCACCTGGGCGCCTGCCGCGGGAAGCTCCGCGACCCACACGCGTGGCGCGTCCGGAGGAGCGTCGGGGGGATGCAGCGTCAGCGTCACGGGCGCGCCGTCGACGCGCGCTCGCGGCGCCTCGGGGCCGACCGGCACGACGAGCAGGCGCGC
>JAQBQL010000177.1 GCA_028287035.1 Labilithrix sp.
TTCCCCGGCATCCCCGGCCTCGGTCAGCCGGCCCCCGCGGGCAGCGGCGGCGCCTCCGGCGGCAGCGCGCAGGCGCTCGACCCGAACCTCGCGGCGCTCGCGACCGGTCCGCTCGGCATGTTCGCGAACACCGAGGCCCCCGGCATGGCGCGCGACGGCGCGGTCATCGCCGGTAACTTCCAGACCGGCCAGACCCTCGAGGGCGCGTTCACGTTCCAGCCCGGCAAGTGCTACACGCTCGTCGCGCAGGGCGCCGGCGTCACGTCGGTCGGCCTCGAGATGCAGTACGTCACCCCGGTTCCGGGCCTCGCGCCCAGCATCGGCCGTAGCTCGCAGACCGGCGCGCAGGCGTCCATCGGCGGCAAGACCGCGTGCCTCCGTCCGATCAGCCCCTTCCCGGCGCAGGCGAAGTTCATCGTCACCGCCAAGGCGGGCGCCGGCGTGATCGCCGCTCAGCTCTACTCGAAGTGACCCGGCCGGGCTGACGCCCGCGCAAACGCAAACGCAAACGAGCGAGACGGCGCGCCCAAAAGCGCGCCGTTTTCGTTTAAGGTCCAGCCTGTCATGCTGGACATCGCCTTCATCCGTCAGAACACCGACGTCGTTCGGGCCGCCATCAAGAACAAGCGCGTCGAGCTCGATCTCGACGAGCTCCTCGCCGCCGACGGCGAGCGCCGCGAGACGATCCTGAAGATCGAGAAGCAGCGCGCGCGCAAGAACGAGATCGCCGCCCTGATCCCGAAGGCGAGCAAGGAAGAGCGCCCCACGCTCATCGAGGAGGGCAAGGCCGTCAAGGTCGCCCTCGAGCAGCTCGAGCCGGCAGCGGCCGCGGCCCAGAAGAAGTTCGACGCGTTCATGCTGCGCGTCCCGAGCATCCCGCGCCCCGAGGTGCCGATCGGCGTGGGCGAAGAGGACAACGTCGAGATCCGCAAGGTCGGCACGCCGCGCGCATTCGACTTCAAGGCGCGAGATCACGTCGAGCTCATGACCCTGCACCGCATGGTCAACTGGGACGGGCCGCGCAAGTTCGCGGGCGGCCGTTCGTACGCGCTCATGGGCGTCGGCGCGATCCTCGAGCTCGCGGTGACGCGCCTCGCGGTCGACACCCTCGTGGCGCGCGGCCTCACGATGGTGATCCCACCCGTCATGGTGAAAGAGCGCGCGATGACCGGCACCGGGTTCTTCCCGCTCGGCCGCGAGGAGGCGTACGCGATTACCGAGGACGAGCTCTTCCTCGTGGGGACGAGCGAGGTGCCGCTCGTTTCGCTCCACTGCGACGACACCTTCGACGCCGCCGAGCTGCCCATCCGCTACGCCGGCATCTCGAACTGCTTCCGCCGCGAGGCGGGAGCGTACGGCAAGGACACGAAGGGCCTCTACCGCGTCCACCAGTTCACGAAGGTGGAGCAGGTCGTGTTCTGCGTTCCCGACGAGGTGGTCGCCGAGAAGGAGCACTACCAGCTGCTCGGGAACGCCGAGGCGATCCTCGAGAAGCTCGAGATCCCGTACCGCGTCGCCATCGCGTGCACCGGCGAGATCGGCCTCGGCCAGACCCGCAAGCACGAGGTCGAGTCGTGGATGCCCGGCCGGACCGACGGCAAGGGCGCCTACAACGAGACCCACTCGTGCTCGACGCTCGGCGACTTCCAGGCGCGCCGCTCGAACATCCGCGTGCGGCTGGCCGACGGCTCGATGGCGTACCCGTACACGCTCAACAACACGGCGATCGCGAGCCCGCGCATCCTGATCCCGCTGCTCGAGAACCACCAGAACGCCGACGGGTCGATCACGCTGCCGAAGGCGCTCGTCCCGTACATGAACGGCGTCGAGGTCCTGAAGCCGCCGGGCGCCTGAGCCCGGCGCGAGCCGCTCAGCGGCGGCCTGGCCCCTTGCTGCCGCTGCTGCCGCCACTGCCGCTGCTCCCGCCGCTGCGGGCGCCGTGGCTGGCGCTCGCGCTCGGGAACGGCGCGCTCGCCGAGAGCGCCGTCGACGCCGACGAGGACGGCAGCAACGCAGCGCTCGGGGCGCTTCCGCTCGCCGTGACCCTCCGCGCAACGGCGCTCGGCGGCGGTGCCGCGGCGGGGGCGGGCGCCTCGTCGGCGGCCTTCAGCATGACGAAGAGCGCGAAGGGAACGAGCAGGCACACGGCGGCGACGCCCGCGACGAGCAGGCCATAGCTCGGCGCGCGCGCCTGCGTCGGCGCGGTGGCGGGCGCGAGCGATCCGGAGGGCCCGCTGGCGCTGGTATGGGGCCCCTGCGAGGGATGCGGCGGGTACGAGCCGTGCGGCGGTCCGAGCGCAGGCGGCGCCCCGCCGGGTGAGTGCGCCGTCGTCGCGAAGGCCTCGAGGCTGGCGATCCCGAGGGCTCCGCCGCCCGCCACCGCCACCGGATGGCCGCCCGACGGCGCGAGCTCCGCGGGCGCCGGCCGCGTCGCGCGCAGGCTCTCGAGCGCGGGGGACACGACGGCGCCCTGCGACTCGGGCGGCGACGCGGCCCCGCGCGACGGGAGCGTGACGCGCGGGCCGGTGGGTCGTACGCGCGCCGGCAGCTGCGCGGCCACCAGCTGGTCTGCCATTCGCTTGAGCGGCGCGCCAGGCATCACCGCCGTGTGGTTACCCGCCGCGCCCTCGTCGTCGTCGTCCTCGTCGGGACCGGCCGCGGGCAGCCGAGGGACGCGCGGGCCATCGTCAGCGGTGATCACGCGCAGCATGTTGGTGAGAGGCGCAGGCGCTTGCGACGTGATGCTCTCGGGCTCGTGGTCGGCGGGCGGCGCGGGCGCGGGCGTCGGGGCCGGCGCGGAACGCCGGGCGGGCGCGTCGCTCCGTCGGAGCTTCTTGGTCGGCCCATCGACGGTGTCGGCGAGCGACGGGCGCGGCTCGTTCTTCCGGCCTCCGGAGGCGTCGCGCGCGTCGTCCGGCACCACGACCCGCTGGGTGTCGGCGTCGAGCGCCTCGGGCGGAAGCGGCTGCGCCTGCGTCGTGCCGCTGTCGTCGTCGTCCTCGTCGTTCCCCTGGGGGAGCGCCGCCGAGGCGGGCACTCCTGCGGCGGGACGCGGTGAACGCACGAGGCGCCTCGACGTGGCGGGGGTCACGTCCGTGGGTGGGTCGCTGCTGGACGGCAAGCCGCCCGGCATCGTGCGCACCTCGGTCTCGTCGAGGTCGTCGTCGTCGTCCTCGCGCAACGTACGGATCTCGACGCTGCCCGGCATGACGAGGCCCGCCGGAAGACGCGGCGCCATCGTCGTGATGCTGTCGTCGTCCTCGTCCTCGAGCTCGTCGGTGATGTCGGTCAGCGCGCCGAGCGGCGGGCGAGCGGAGGCGGACGGCAGCGGCGGGGGCGGACGCCGCGAGGACGACACGGGCGAGAGCTGCGGCTGCGCGGTGCGGTCGTCGGCGTCGGCCTCGCTCACGGCGGGGGGCCCGGCCTCCACGGTCGTCGTGTCGTCCCCCTCCTCCACGTCATCGCGACCGGGGTGGGCCGCGGCGACGCTCGCAGGAAGCCTTCCCGCCAGGTTCTTGTCGGGTTCCTGCGGCACCGCTGCCGGCTTCGTGTCGTCCTGGGGCCCGCCTCCCACCGGGTCCAGCTTACAGGCCTCGTTCGAGGAAGCCCAGCGAGGGGCTTGCACTGGAGTGACAAGACGCAGTAACTAGGACGCCTTCGGGCTCGTCATCGGGCTCGGTTCGGGTGCAGTAGCCAAGTGGTTAGGCACCGGTTTGCAAAACCGGCATATGTGGGTTCAAATCCCATCTGCACCTCTGAAGGATCTCGCGGGGTTGAGCCATGATGCGTCCCGGCAGGCTGATTCCCATTCTCGGCCTCGTTCTCGTCGTCGATCTCGTCGTCGCCTGTTCGAGCGCTCCTCCGGCGCCCGCCGCCGGTAAGCCGGCGGAACCGAAGGCTCTCGCCGACGGCAACGACGTCCTCGGCACCAGGCCCCCCGAGTGGGAGGCGACGCACTGGCTCAACTCGCCGCCGCTGACGCTCGCCTCGCTCCGCGGCAAGGTCGTGCTCGTCCGGTGGTGGACGTCGGGCTGCCCCTACTGCTCGACGACCGCGCCGGCGCTCCGCGACTTCGCGCGCGAATACGCGGACCGCGGGCTCGTCGTGGTCGGGATGTACCACCACAAGGACGACGGGCCGCTCGACCTCTCCGTCGTCGATCGAACGTCCGCCAAGTACGGATTCACCTTCCCCGTCGCGGTCGACCCGGAATGGCGCACGCTGAACCGCTGGTGGGAGCCGAGCGCGAAGCAGCGAAGGTTCACGAGCGTGAGCTTCCTGCTCGACCGGCAAGGCGTCGTTCGCCACGTGCATCCGGGCGGTGAGTACGCGAAGGGCGAGCAGAGCTACGAGGACATGCGCGCGGCCATCGAGCGCTTGCTCGCGCCGGGAGGGTGACCGCGGATCAGACGCGGGGCTCGTCTCCTCGCGCTGCCGCGAAGACGCCCGGGATCCGCTCGCCGCAGTCCGGGCACGCGTCGCCGGCGAGGCGTGAGCGGGTCGTCACGTAGTTCGTGCGCTCGACCAGCGTGCCGTGGCAGCCCGGGCAGCGCGTGTGCTCGAGCTCCTGGAACACCCCGGTGACGTTCCCGACGTAGACGAACTTCATGCCGCGCGCGAAGGCCGATCCGGCGACCGACACGAGCACGTCGGGGGCCATCGGCGGCCGGTCCTTCAGCTTGTAGCGAGGCTGGAACGCGTTGAGGTGCCACGGCAGCGCGGGGTCGATCGCGACGAGCTTCCGGGCGAGCCCGCGGAGCCCGTGCTCGTCGTCGTTGAAGCCCGGAACGACGAGGGTGACGACCTCGACCCAGTAGCCGAGCCGGCGCGCCTCGACGATCGCCTCGAGCACCGGCTCGAGCCGGCCCCCGAGCGACTTGTAGTGCTCGGGCAGGAAGCCCTTCAGGTCGACGCGGAAGACGTCGGTGACCGGGCGGAGGTACGCGAGCGCCTCGGGCGTCGTGTTCCCGTCGGACACGACCATCGTCCGCAGCCCGCGCGCACGCGCCTCGGTGAAGACCGCCTTCACCCACTCCGCGGCGATCATCGGCTCGTTGTACGCGGCGCAGACGACGCGGCATCCGGCGGCCACCGCCTCGTCGACGAGCGCGGCGGCCGTCATCGGGATGGGCGCCTCGCCGGCCACATCCTCGCGGAGCGCCTGCGAGAGCCGCCAGTTGTGGCAGTAGGGACAGCGCAGATCGCAGCCGTACATGCCGAACGTCAGCGACTTCGACCCGGGCTCCACGTGATAGACGGTGTTCGTCTCCACGGAACGGACGTAGCGGCGCGCGATGTAGCCGAACGGCGCGAACACCTGACCGCCGCGCGCATCGCGCACGCCGCACGCCCCGACGCGCCCGTCTGCCAGCACGCAGCGGTGCGCGCAGGCGGTGCAGCGGAGGTGACCGTCGCGGATCTCGCTCAGCTCACCGGGGCGAGCCAGCGTCGCGAGCTCGACCTGGAGATCCCGTGACCGACGCGTCTTCAGCGCCGAGGCCGGCAGCAGATCGTCGTCGACGTCCATGGCGACCTCGTAGCACGGCGACCGCCATCAGGAGCGCAAACGCATGGACGACCGGGAGCCCGCGTGCCGCCCCGGTGCCTTCGCGAGCGAGGTCGCAGCGGAGCGCGACGCGAGCGCGACCGAGGGCCTCCTCCTCGTCGCCGTCGTCACGGGCGCGGGACGACCATTCGGCGGTCAGGTCGCGGCCGCGTCCGCTGGCTCCGGCGGCCTGGTCGGGCGTGGACGCCGGAGGTCTCGCGGCAGCTTCGAGCGTGGCGCGTTCCGGCGCGGCGACGGAGCCATCCGCATCGGCGCAGCAGCGGAAGCCCTGCTGGTACGCCACGAAGTCCTCGTCGTGCGCGCGGGTCGCCGGACGGCAGCGGGCGCGCACCGGGCCCCAGTAGCCCCCCTTCAGGACCGACGCGCGCCCGGTCGCGCGCGCCGAGCGCGTCCACTCGTCGACGTTCCCGGTCATGTCGTAGACGCCGAACGGGCTCCTGCACGAGGGCCGGGAGCCGGACGGCTCCGCCTGCCACAGCCGGTCGAGCTCGCGCGCGGCTCCCTCGCCGTCGCGCGGCTGGAGCGCGCCTTCCTTGAAGGGGCGCCAGTCGCGGTCGACCACGCAGGCGCTCGCGTCTCGCGCGAAGCCGTACGGGTAAGGCCGCGCCTCCTCGCCCTCGCAGGCGAACGTCCACTCGCTCTCGCCGCACAGCCGCTTCGCCGACGACCGGCAGAGGGCATCGGCCTCGCGGTAGGTGACGACGATGAGCGGGTTCTGGCCGAGCACGTTCGGGTACTCGAAGCGGTCCATGCAGAAGTCGAGCAGCTTCGTCGGGAACGAGGCGACCGCCTGCGCGATCTTCGCGGCATCGAACGTGCGGCAGCGGGCCGGGAACTCCTTGCTGATCCAGGGGCCGGGCCGAGCTCGTTCGCCACGTCGCCCAGGTCGAGGCCTCGGGCGCGGAGCCAGAAGCCCGCGCCGACCGCGAGGCCCAGCGCGATCCCTGCGGCGGCCTTCGCCAGCAGGACGCGGCGGAGCCCGTTGGTGTCGCGGGGCGGGCCGGGAGGATTCAAGGGTGCGCGCGGAGCAGGGATCGACGAGATCGAGCCGCGCTGATTCATTAGTATCACCGCCATGCGCGTAGCGATCGCCACTTGCCAGAAGCCGCCTCATCCGGACGTCGACCATCCCGTGCTGCTGGCGGCGCTTGCCGAGCGAGGCATCGTCGCGGAATCGCTCGCGTGGAACGACCCCGCCGCGCGCTTCGAGGACCATGACGTGGTGGTGGTGCGCTCGACGTGGGACTACTTCCACGACGTCGAGGCGTTCCTCGCGTGGACCGCGCGGGTGGGCCGCGCCGCGCGCCTCCTCAACCCTGCCGACGTCCTCGCGTGGAACGCCCGGAAGTCGTACCTCCTCGAGCTGGAGGCGCAGGGCGTCGCCATCGTCCCCACCGCCATCGTCGCGAAGGGGGAACGTCGCTCACTCGCCGATCTGGCGACCGAGCGCGGATGGAGCGAGGTCGTCGTGAAGCCGCTCGTCTCGGCCGGATCCTTCCGGACGGAGCGCTTTTGCCTCCATGACGAGCCCGGGCGTACGGCGGCGCAGGCGTTTCTCGACGCGCTCTCCGCACAGCGTGACGTCATGGTCCAGCCCTGGATGCCGGTCGTCGAGACGTACGGCGAGCGATCGCTCGTGTGGGTGGGCGGCGCGCTGAGCCACGCGATCCGCAAGGCGCCGCGCTTCGAGACGACCGCGCCCGAGTTCTCGGGCGCCCTTCCCATCGCCGACGACGAGCGAGCCTTCGCGGAGCGCGTGATCGCCCCGTACGAGAGTCGCCTGCTCTACGGACGCGTCGACACCATCCGCGACGAGGACGGCAGCATCCGCCTCATGGAGCTCGAGCTCATCGAGCCGTTTCTCTTCCTGGGCGCGCACCCGCCCGCAGCGGCGCGGCTCGCCGAGGCCATCGCGCGGCTCGGGTGAACCGGGGCTGACCGCGCGGCGCGCGGCGGATACGCTGCGGCCATGAGCTGCCTCTTCTGTGGTGTGGTCGAGAAGAAGATCCCCGCCGACGTCGTGTTCGAGAACGAGCACGCGCTCGCGTTCCGTGACATCAATCCTCAGGCGCCCACCCATGTCCTCGTCGTCCCGAAGCAGCACGTGAGCGGGATCCGCGCGCTCGGCGACGAACAGGCCGAGGCCATCGGACACATCATCCTCGCCGCGCGCACCGTCGCCCGTCAGCTGGGCCTCGAGGGCGGAGGCTACCGCCTCGTCGTGAACGACGGGGAAGCGGCGGGCCAGACCGTCCATCACATCCACGTGCACGTCCTCGGTGGACGCTCGCTCCGCTGGCCGCCCGGCTGAACGTCAGTCGACGCGCGAGGTGGCGCGCTCCCGCAGGATGCGCGCGGCCTCGCGGAAGGCGAGGCTCTCGGGACGCGCCACGGCGAGCGCGTCGTACTCGGCGGCCGCCGCAGCGGCGTCACCGGTCGCGGCCGTGTCGAGCGCGTGGCGCTCGGCGGTGCGCGCGTCGCGGAGGGCATCCGCGGCCGCCTTCCTCCTCGCCGGCACGACCGGCGCTGCGGAGGCGGCGATCGCCGCAGGCGCCGGTTCGAGCGCCGGACGCACGCCCGCCGCTCCCCGCTGGTTGACGGGCAGCTTCGGCGCCGCGCGTCGAGGCTCGGCGGCCGCCGTGCGCGGCCCTGCGGCCGAGGCCGGCGAAGGCTGCCGCCCCACGACGAGGACGAGGACCAGCAGCGGGACGAGGAGAACGCCGATCGCCTTCTTCGGCCCCGACAGCTGACCGACTTGCTCCCGCACCCTCGCGAGGAGCGTTTCGCCAGGCGTCGTGTCGGCGGTCGGCGCGCGCCCGTCGGCCTTGCGCGCGGTGGTCTCGTCGGGAAGAGCGGCGTGCGAGGTCGCGGCGCGAGGCCGAGGAGCCTCGAGCGACGGCTCCGGGGCGCCGCTCGTCAGACCGTCGCTCGGCATGGTCGGCGGCATGCAGGACTCCGGCGCGCGGGAGAGCGGAACCGCAGGCGACGCGAGGGTCCGTGCGCTCGCGGGCAGCGCCTCGAATGCCGACGGCGCCGCGCGGGCAATCGCCGGCACTCGCAACGGCGATGGCGACGGCGACGGCGACGGCGACGGCGACGGCGACGGCGGCGCGACGGCAACCGCAGCCGACGCGGAAGGCCGCATGAGCAGCGTCGGTGCGCGGCGCTCGAACGTCATGACCGGCGGCGCAGGCTCCGGCCGCCGCGCCTCCCGCGGGATCGCCACGTCGGCGACGCAGGTGGACTCGCCGTCCGGGATGGCGTGCCGGAGCGCCTCGCGGAGGCGGTCCTCGTCGTAGCAGGTGGCCTCCTCGTGGGCGGCGGCGCGCGACACGGGGAATGCGACGCCGTCGTCGATGCACGTCACCTCGTCGTCGTTGGCGAGGGCTTCCGTGGCTGCATCATGCGCGGCGCGGCGGCCGATGCCGACGCGCGCGCCCCCGAATCGCAGCTCGATCGGCAGCGCGACCTCGACCCAGCTCGTGCCGAGCGCCGCCCCGCCGAGCGCTGCGACCTGTCCCGGCACGGCGCACGCGTAGAGGACTCGCCCGTTGTACGCGAGCATCACGTGCACGTCGGCGACCATCGCTGCGTCGATCCGCCAGTCCCCGGCCCGGCCGAGCGTGAGCGGCGCGGTCGCGCGGCCCCCGGTGAGCACCCGCCGCTCGGCGCCGCGACCGTCGAAGAGCCGGAGGACGATGTCGTCGCGCTCAGAGGCTCCGCTCATGACCCACCTCCTCGCCGCGCGCGCTGCCCCGCATGGCCCCCGGAAGACTCACCCCGTGCTCGTCGAGCTGCGCCTTGCACGCCGGCACGAGGCCCGTCGCGACGAGCCGGCTCTGCACCGCGCACCCGTGGACCACGTCAGCGTAGCGGCGCACGAACAGATCGCGCAGCACGTAGGCCTGCGTGACGGCATCGAACCCGGCGACCTCGGTGATGTGCGTGACCTTGCGCGTCCCATCCTGGAGGCGCGCCACCTGGACGATGATCTGGATGCCGGACCCGATCTGGGCGCGCATCGCGGCGAGCGGCATCTCGACGTCGCTCATCATCGCCATGGTCTCCATGCGGGTCAGCGTGTCCCGCGGATACGTGGCGTGCAGCGTGCCCATGCAGCCGCCGTGTCCGCTCGTCATCGCCTGGACGATGTCGAGCGCCTCGCCCCCGCGGATCTCGCCGACCACCACGCGATCGGGACGCATCCGGAGCGTCGCTCGGAAGATGTCACGGATCGATACCGCCCCTTCCCCGTGGGCATCGGCCGGCCGCGCCTCCAGCTGCACGACGTGCGGCTTCTGGAACTGCACCTCGCGCGAGTCCTCGATCACCACCACGCGTTCGCCGTCCGGGATGAAGCCCGAGAGCGCATTGAGCATCGACGTCTTCCCGCTCCCGGTGCCCCCGGCGACCAGGATGTTGCACTTGGCGACCACGAACGCCTGCAGCGCGTCGGCCGCGTCACGCGTGAGGGACTCGAAGCCGACGAGGCGCTCGACCGTGAGCGCCTCCTTGAAGAACCGTCGGATCGACACGTGCGGACCGTCGGGCGAGACAGGCGGCAGGATCGCCTCGACCCGGGACCCGTCGGGGAGCCGCCCCTCGAGGATGGGCCGGCTCGCGCTGATCGGCTTGCCCACGTATTGGGACAGGTTGCGGATGGCCGCGGTCAGCGCCTCGGGGCCGTCGAACCGGGCGTCGACGCGCGCGAGCTGGCCTCGCCGCTCCACGTAGATGCAGTCGGGGCCGTTGATCATGATCTCGCTCACCGTGGGATCGTCGAGATACGGACGGATCGGCGCAAAGAACGAAAGGAGGGTCTTCTCGAATATCTTGGTGGAGATCACGGAACGCTCCTCATCAGGTTCTCGCGGGCGACCTCGCGGTGCTCGCCCTCGGGGGACACCGCCAGATAGGCGCGAAACTCGCGATCCGCAGCCATCACGTCGCCGTCACCCTTCTCGAGCAGCGCAAGTGTGTAGTGCGCGTCGGCGAAGGCCGGTTTCGATCCGAGCACCAGCGCCAGCTCGGTACGCGCCTTCTTCTCGTCCCCCACCGCGATGCGCAGCGTGGCGGCCGCGAACCGGACGTCAACGTCGCGCGGGTGGTTGCGGAGGTAATCGTCGGCATACTCCAGCGCAACGGGATAGCGGCCGTCGGCGGCGCACACCGCGACGAGCCTGCGGACCAGCAACGGCGCGTCACCGTTCGACCGGAGCGCACCGGCGAAGTACTGCTCGGCACGCGTCATGTCCCCCACTGCCGCGAACTGGTCGCCGCGGGCCATCAGCTCGTCCGGAGCCGACTCGGCCTGGAGCGCCGTGACGCCCCGCTGGAGCTTCGTCTGCGAGGCGCAGCCCGCCGAGCACGCCAGCACGATCAAAAGGAAACAACGTGGCGCCCGGTTCATCGCTTCTTCTCCACGTTTCGGTTCTTGAGATTCTGCTGCACGCTCCTGAGAAATTGCGGATACGCGCCCGACTGACCGTCGGTGAGCGCCGCGAGCACCGCCACGTCCTGCGCGGCGAGCTCGTGGTCGTCGACGAGGAGAAGGCGCTCGAGCCGGAGGCGCCGGGCCCGGAAATCGAGCGTCGTCTCCTCGCGGAGGCGGCGAGCATTGAGGGCCGCCTCCTCGCTGGCGTCGGCGAGCTGCCCCTGGCGGTAACAGACCGCCGCGAGATCGTAGCCCTCGATCGCGATGCGGGCCTCCCGAGGGTCGAAGGGGCTCCGCTCGCGGGCCGCTTCGGCGCGGGCCCGGTGATCGTCGGCCGTGGCGCGTGCCTCGACCGCGTCGGTGCGCGAGCAGCGCTCCGGAGCGGGCGCGAAGAGCTCGGGCACGGAGGTCGGGACGGGCGGCGGCGGCGCGGGCCCGCGGGTCGCGACGACCACGATGGCCACCGCGAGACCGGCGACCACCAGGAGCTTTCCGATCATCGCCGGGCCGAGGGCCGGCGCCTTGACGGCAGCCTGCGGCGCCACCCAGGTGATCTGGATGCGCGTCGCGGCCACCACCAGCAGACCGCTGGCCGGCAGCTGACCGGCGACCGGATGCCCGTCGAGGCTGCTCGGGGGCGTCGCTACGAGGGCGGCGATGCGCGGCGGGAGGCCGGCGGCCTGCTCGATGACGACATGCTCGAACGCCGCCTGGTCCGCCGAGAGGCGGACGTCGCAATGAGCGCCGCTGCCGATGACGATCCGCACAGATCCCGCGGCGGTCCGCTCGCGTCGCCCGTCGGCGTGGAGGATGTCGAATGCGAAGGTCTCCATGACGTTCTCAGATCCCGCTCTGCGAGAGGCGGATGGCCATCGGGCCGACGATGAGGATGAGGATGGCGAGGAAGACGAGGACGAGCGGCATGATCATGGACACGCCAGCCTTGGCGGCCGCCTCCTCGGCGGCGACGGTGCGACGCTGGCGCGATACCTCGGCCTGGATGCGCAGCACCTCGGCGAGGGGATTCCCGCGGAGCTCCGCCTGCACGACGCTTCCCACGAACTCGTTGACCGCGTCGAGCGGGGCGCGCTCGGCGAGCTCCTCGAGCGCCTGACGCCGCGTGCGACCGAGCGAGAGGCTCTGGAGGACCAACGTGAGCTCCTCGATGAGCGGATCGTTCGGGGTGCCCGACTTCTCGACCACCTGCCGGAGCGCATTCGGGAAGTCGAGCCCGGCGCTCATGCTGAGCGCGAGGAGATCGACGGCGCTGGGGAGCCGGCGCCCGATCGCCTTCGAACGTTCGCTGGCGTGGCTCGACACCGTGAGGAACGGGGCGAGGCCCCCGAAGACGCCGACCGCCACGACGAGCATCGGCCCGACCTTCACGACCAGGTTGGCGAGGCCGCCGGCGACGAGCCCCGCCGCCGACCCGAGCAGCCCGAGCGCCACGAGCTCCTCCGCGAGGAGTCCGAGGTAACTGCCTGCCATGACCACCTGTCGGTCGAGCGACCCGCGGAGTTGCGGCGAAAGAAGCCCGTGGACACGCTGCCCGATCCAGCGGACGAGCGGCTCCAGCCGGGCATACGCGCCGCCTCGCTCGAGCGTCCGCTGCCGAACCAGCCCGCGCACGCCGGTGCGAACCCCCGTCGGCATGGCCGCCCCGGCCGCCCAGTACGTCAGGGACGCGGCGCACACGAACGCGGGCACGAGCGCTGCGACCTCGAGGGCGACGAGCGCGTTCATACGTCCACCGCGAGGACCTTGCGGGCCACGAGCAGCGATGCCACCCAGAGGATGACGGCGACGCCAACCGCCATCTGCCCGAGCAGGGAGTGCTGGAGCGGATCGAAGTAGCCGTCCTGGGCCGCGTTGAAACCGAAGACGATGAGCAGCGGGAACACGGCGAGGACCCAGAGCTGCATCCTCCCCTCCCCGGTCTTCGTCCGGACGACCCCGAGGAGCCGGTTCATCTCGCGGATCGTGCTGGCGGTGCGCTCGAGCACCACGGGCAGGTTGCCGCCGACGCGGAGCCCGATGAGGACGGCCGAGAAGGCGACGTCGACCCAGCGGCTCTTCACCCGCTTCGACATCGCATGAAGCCCGTCCTCGAGGGTGGACCCGACGCGCATCTCGCGAAGGATCTGCTCGATCTCCTGCTTCGTCGGCTGCTGCAGCGTCATGGCCGTGGCCTGCAGCGCCGCCGCCGGGCTCGGGACGGTCTTCAGCGAATTGGCAAGCGACATCACGAATCCGTCGACCTGCGCCTCGAGCTGCGCGACGCGTGCTCGGCGGTCGCGCCACAGCTTGAACGAGGGACCGAGCGCCACGACCACCGCGCACAGCGCCGCATACGGCATGTCGACGGCGATCTTGGCGAGGCCGACGAGCGCAAGACCCGCGAGCTGCACCTGAGCGATGCGGCGACCCACGGGCGCGCGGAAAAGGAGCCGGAGCTCGGCATCCAGATGGTGGACGTAGCGGCGGTAGAGCCGCGCCGCCGCCGTCTCCTCGGACGCCACCGCGTAGGCCCCGAGGGCTGCGGCGACCCCGACGATGCCGGCAAGGGCGGAGAGCAGGAGCCCGTCGGCGCGCGAAGCGAGGAGCGGGCTCACAGGTAATCCTCGTCCTCGCCGACGAGCCCCATCAGGAGAAACTGGTCGAGATACGTCGGCAGGAAGCCGGTGGCGCGGTACTCGCCGAGCACCTTGCCGTGGGCGCCGGTCCCGGTGCGCACGAATTCAAAGATCGGCACGAGCTCCACGTCACCCCGGTCGCCGATGCCGACCACCTCGCTGATCGCGGTGACGCGCCGCGTGCCGTCGGACAGGCGCGACTGCTGGACGATCAGCTGCACGCTGCCGGCGATCTGCTCGCGGATCGCGCGGACCGGCAGGTCGAGACCGGCCATGAGCACGAGCGTCTCGAGCCGGGCGACCGCCTCGCGCGGGGAGTTGGCGTGGGTGGTGGTCAGCGAGCCGTCATGACCCGTGTTCATCGCCTGCAACATGTCGAGCGCCTCGCCCCCTCGGCACTCGCCGACGACGATGCGGTCGGGCCGCATGCGAAGGGCGTTCTTCACGAGATCGCGGATCGAGTACTCGCCCTTTCCCTCCATGTTCGCGGGCCGCGTCTCGAGCGAGACCACGTGGGGTTGTCGCAGCTGGAGCTCGGCGGCATCCTCGATGGTGATGATGCGCTCGTCGGCGGGAATGGCCCCGGAGAGCACGTTCAGCAGCGTGGTCTTTCCGCTGCCGGTGCCGCCCGATATGACGATGTTCTTCTTGGCAATCACGCTCCGGAGCAGGAATTGCCCCATGCGCTCGGTGAGCGCGCCGAGCTCCACGAGACGCGCCATCGAGAAGCCCTGACGGCCGAACTTGCGGATCGTGATGGCGGCGCCGCGCAGCGCGAGCGGCCTGATCACCGCATTGACGCGGGAGCCGTCGGCGAGACGCGCGTCGACCAGCGGCACCGACTCGTCGATGCGGCGGCCGAGCGGCGTGACGATGCGCTCGATGGTCGCCCGCACGCGGTCATCGTTCGTGAACCGGGCGTCGGCCCGGACGAGCTTGCCGCCCTTCTCGAGGAAGATGGTGTCGGGGTCCACCACCATGATCTCGTTGACCGTGGGGTCGGACAGGAAACGCTCGACGGGGCCGAGCCCGATGGCCTCGTCGAGGAGCGAGCCGACCAGCAGGTCCCGGTCGACGTCGGCCGGGATGCGGTCGCCGAGGCCCGTCACGATGGTGCGGAGAGCCGCGAGCACGCGCGGACGCAGCGTCGGATCGTCGTACTTGGCAATGTCGACGGCGGCGAGATCGAGGTGCTCGAGGAGCAGCTTGTGGATCTCGGTGCGGACCGCGTTCTCCGCCTCCCACCGCGGCGCTGCCTCGGGGACGAGCTGGAGGGCGGCCGGAGGTGAAGGAGGCGCCGGGCGCGGGCTCTCCGTGCGATCGATGACGATGACGAACGGCCCGACCCCGAGCGGCGTGCCCGCGGGGGTCCGCACGGTGCTCTGCTTGACGATGCTCCGCCCGACCGAGGTGCCGTTCATCGACGTGTCGGTCACGGCCATCGTGCCGTCGGCCAGGTCGCGGACGTCCACGGAGACGTGCTGGCGCGACGCGAATCCGGTGGGGAGCGGGACCGTGCACCGCTTGTCGCGGCCGATGGTGACGACGCCCGAGGTGACGACGAGCCGCCGCTCCTCGACCGCGCCCTCGTGCTCCACGCGGACGAGCAGCTCGACCGACGGCAATGCGACCGCGCTCATCGCGAGAGCCTCGGCTGCGCGCCGGGGCGCTTGTCGTAGACGTTGGTCTTGTCGAGCGCTCCGCTGTAGCCCTCGAACTTGGCAATCGCCGAGTCGACCATCTCCGAGGTCTGCGTGGGCACCGCCTCGACCACGTTGGGGACCACGAAGATGGCTCCCTCGGTCTGCAGCTCCTCGTCGGCATGCGAACCGAACAGGAGGCCGAGCACCGGTATCGACGAGAGACCGGGCAGGCCGGTGACGGAGTGGGCCTGCGACTTCGTGCGAATTCCGGAGAGCACGATGGACTGGCCGAGTCGCAACGTGATGTTGGTGGTGAGCTTGCTGGTGGTGCGCCCGGGCAGCGACGTGGCGCCGGCGGATGCCGTGAGGTCGCTCACGTCGGCGACGAGCTTCATCTCGATCTCGCGCTTCTGCGGGTTGTAGCGCGGGAGCACCGTGACGTCGGTACCGAACTGGATCCGCTGCACGCCGACGGTGAGACCGGTATTGACCGTGAAGTTCTGCTCGCCGCCATTCTGGAAGTTCGCCTCGACGCCATTGTTGGTGACGACGGTGGCCTGCTTCAGGACCTTGGCCCAGCCCTTGCGGCTCGCGATGTCGAGCCGCGGGATCGGCTGGTTCGTGATGGCGGCGGTGGCGGCGCGACTACCGCCGATGAAGTCGAAGGTCACCGTGCTCTTCACGACCTGGTCGCCGCCGATGCTCCCCGGCCAGCCGAGGCCGACTCCATAGGACGAGTTCTTGTCGTATTGAACGAAGTAGAAGTCGATGCGCACGATGTACTTGCTGTCCGCCGCGCTCGTTCCGCCGCCGCCGCCCGGGAGGGTGACGAGGGACTCGACCTGGTTCGGATAGAGCGTCGCGATGTGCTGGACGCGCTTCATCTCGACGTCGGTGGCGACGACCCCGTCCATGACGATGCGAGCGCCGACGCGCTTCACGTGCACTCCGTTGAGGCCGTCGAGGAGCTGGTTGAGCTCCTTCTCGACGACGCCGGGCGGGCGGGCGAAGACGTGGATCGTCAGGGTCACCTGCGTGCCGTCGTTCTTGATGAGCAGCATCGTCGTCGAGCCAGGCTTGCGGCCGGCCAGCACGAACTGGCTGTTGTCGGTGGTGAGCTTCACGTCGATGACGCCGGGGGAGCCCTCGGAGTAGTTCCGGACGTCCTTGGCGGAGACCGTCTTGTTCTCGCCGACCGCGAGGACGACCTCGTTCTCGCCCGCCGTGTCGGCGGTCCCGGCGCCGGAGGTGCTCCGGTCCTGGGTCGGAGCCGCGGAGCTCGCGGACGGTACGAGGAGACCGAGGGCGGTCAGCAGGACGGCGGAGGTGTGACGGATGGCGGGAATCATTTGCGGTCCTTCAGCTCGGTCGGGCCCGCAGGGATGTTGCTACGGCGTCGCGGGCTCTGGAGCGCCTGGCGCCGGCTCGTGTCGGTGAGCGCCGCCGAGGTCACGTCCACGGGGGCGTCGGTGATGCGTTGATCGTTGGGATTGCGGACGATCGCGCTGAGCTTCCCCTTCTCCATGGCGACCGAGAGGAGCTGGCTCTCCTGGAGCGACGTGCTCACCGTCAGCACGGTGGCGCGGCCCGGCGCGTCCTTGCCGCCCGAGGTGGTCTCCATCCCGGTCGCGAGGACCAGCACTCGCTGGAGGAGCACCGTGGACTCCTTCGCCTCGCCGCAAACGCACAGGACGTCGATGAAGTCTCCCGGGTGCACGAGCGTCAGCACGTCCGTGATCTGGACGCGGATGGGCGTCGCGCGATTGCCAGGCTGAACGAGGGCCGACAGCGCGCGCTGGTCGTCCTTCACGGCCATCACGTCGTTCCAGACGAGGCTCTGCTGGATGGGAATGGTGCTGGTGGCGCGCAGCCCGAGGAGCTTGTCCTTCTCGACGGCGCGGACGACGCGGTCGTCGACGTAGGCCATCGGCAGATCGCGCGTCCCGAGCATCGCCTCGGTGATCGGCGTACCTCGAGGGATCACCTGCATGGCCACGAGGACCTGCACGCGGCGGCCGCCCGACGCCTGCTCCTCGACGCGGCGCAGGTAGAGGACGAGGAGCCCGACGGCGAGGAGCCCGGTGACCAGAGCGAGAAAGGCGGGACGGGATTTCACGGATTGGCCCGGTACGAGAAGACGTGGACGATGAGGGTCGCGAGAGTGCCGAGGAACACCGCGGGCCCGAGGCGGAACCACGTGATCATCTCGGCGGGAATCGCCTTGCGCGCGGCGCGCGGGCGGAGCGGATTGGCCACGAGCGCGAGGGTGCGCCCGGCCGTACGGAGGAGCGTGCCCTCCCACGCGAGCTTCGCGGGCGCGAGGAGCATCGCGGCGACGAAGCCGTAGGTCTCGGCCTCGAGCCCGCCGAGCGGCAGGAGGGATGCACCGAGCGCGGCGAAGAGCTTCACGTCGCCGCCGCCCATGGCCCCCTTCCAGTGCATGAGCAGGGGTGCCAGGGCGCAGAGCAGCGCGCCGGCGACGGCGAGACCGGCGTGCTCCACTCCCGCGCCGAGCCCGCGCGTCAACGTCCCGTGGACGAAGTGACCGAGGATCGCGACCGTGAGCCCGAGCAGCGTGAGCCGGTTGGGGATGTGGCCGGTGCGCCAGTCGTACCAGGCCGCAGCTGCAGCGAGGACCACGGCGAATGCGAGGGAGGGGAGCATGGCGTCAGGCGCCGCTCAGTTGTGACCGAGGTTGCCGGCGCCGTTGGCCTGCACGCCCTCGATGGTCGTGCCCTGCGTCTGCACGGTCGTCTGCACGCTCTTGCTGAACGCCTGGAAACCCACGACCGCGAGGAGCGCCACGATGCCGACGAGGATGATGTACTCGACCATGTTCGCGCCGCGCGTGGCCCGCGCGAGGTTACGGATCGTGCTCTTGATGTTCTTCTTCATGATTGTTCCTGCTTCTCTTCTTGGGTAAGTGGCAAATGCCCGGTTCACGGAAACGGATAGAGGACGAGGTCGCGCCGCGCCTCGAAGCTCGAGACGAGCGCGACGCCGAGCCCGATGAAGGCGGCGACGGTGACGAGCGCCACGGTGCCGACGAGGAGCGTGTACTCGGCGAAGATCGCGCCGCGGACGGCGGCCTTCTGGTTGGAGGGCTTCATGGGGCTGCGTGGCCGGTCGCCCGACCTCCCGCCCGGTTGTGCGAAAACGCGGATGTCACCCGTTCGGGTGATCAGAGAGCGCCACGCAACCGCGGGCGCGAGCGGCCGAGCGCACGAGGATGCACGATCGCCGCCGGCGTCTCCCTCTGTCTCTACTCACCCTCACGCTCGGCGCCCTCGCCGCGTGCTCGAGCGACCCCACGCCGCCCGACCTCGGCGCGCAGCTCGAGAAGGACACCGGCGTTCGCTGGACCGTCTACATTGACGCCCGCGACCACGAGGTACGCTTCCTCGCGCCGGAGCGGCCGGTCCACCTCGGCTCGGGTACGCCCGAGGAAATGGCGCGCGCCTTTCTCGAGCACTACAAGGGAGCGCTGCACGCGAGCGGCAGGGCCGACGAGATCGTGGTCGAGGGCAGCACCACCGACCCGCGCGGCAACGTGCACGTCCGCTTCGCCCACCAGCTCCCCGGCACGAAGCTCCCCGTGTTCGGCGCCGCGTCGACCGCCCACTTCACCGCGGACGGCTCGCTCTACTGGCTCATCACGGGATTCCGCGACGGAGTGGCGACGACCGACGCGACGCCGGTGGTCACCGAGGGCGAGGCGATGGACAAGGCGCTCGCGCACGTGCGCACCCGGTGCGGCCGAGCCAGCGGCAAGGAAGCTGCCCAGCGCCCCACCCTGGGCGTCCGGTCACTTCCCGACGAGCCCGTCGCGCTCGTCTATCAGGTCGTCGTCGAAGGCGCGGGCGGCGAGTGCGAGCTCCCCGAGGTGACCGTGGACGCGACGACCGGGGCGGTCACGGCGCTGCGCGAGATGTCCGCCGAGATCGATACGCTCGTGCCCGGAAGCCGGTTCTTCAAGGCACACGATGCGACGGACACGAAGGTCATCAGCGTCACCCCGGTGACCGGCAAGAGCGGCGTCTTCCAGATGGTCACGGCCGACTCTGCGGGTCCGGTCGTCACGCAGAGCGAGACCACGGGGGTGACGATCGAGTCGCGTGATCTCACGCAGTGGGACCCGGGCTCCACCGCCGACGGCGCCGCAGCCGACGCGAGCTTCAACGTCCGCAACGCCTACGCCTACTTTCGCGGAATCGGCCCGAGGACGGGACCCGACCCGCTGAAGCTCGAGGTGCGCGCCATCGTGCACGCGCGGTTCGGAACCGGAGCCCTCATCGGCTGCTCGGCAGGAACCCGCTTCGTACGTGACCCGGTGTTCGACCGCATCCGGTTCGGCGACGGCGGGTGTCCCGCGCTGCCGACCTCCCTTCCCTTCTCTGGCCCCTACGACGTCGCCGCCCACGAGGTCGGGCACGTGGTCATCCTGCATACGTCGAACCTGGAACGTAGTGGTCTCTCCGAGGCGCTCAACGAGTCCTTCGCGGACGTGATGGGCGCGTCGGCGGAGCACGCCACGAGCCCCGATGACACTGCCAACTTCCTCATGGGTGAAGGGCTCTTCCTGAAGGGAGATCCCAAGGGGACCGCCCGGCGTGACCTCCGCAATCCGAGGAGCAAGGGACATCCCGACCACGTCGACCTGCTCCCGACCTGCGCTCCGGGACAGCGCGACGGCGTGTGCAATGCCCACAGCCTCGGAGGCGTGCCCAGTCGCGCCTTCTCGCTCATCGTCGAGGGCGGCGCCGTCAGCGCGAACGGCACGCGCCCGCGGACCGTCGGCGTCCCGAGTGGAATCGGGTGGGAGGCCGCGACCGACATCACCTACTGGGCAACGACGAGCCTCTTGCCGACTGCCAACTTCGAGCTCGCGGCACTGGCCCAGGCAGCAGAGGCGACGCGCTACGACGTCCAGGCGGTTCGCACCGTCGTGTGCGCCTGGCGTGCGGTGGGCGTCGCGCCGGTGTTCAACGCATGGACGAACATCGATACCGTGCTCGACTGCGTTCCGCCGCCGCCGTCGCAGCCGCCGGCACCGACGCCGCCCACCACGAGCTTCTGCGCCGGGCGACCGGACGGGCTCGTGTGTGACTCCGCGCTACCGTACAACGCGATTGCCTGCCGGGCCGGAATCGAGGATCCGGGGGCGTCCCAGGAATGCGCCAATCACGATAGCCGCTGCAAGCGCATCAGCGCCGACAACCCCTATGCGGTGATCGGGGCCGACGGAATCGTCGTGTGTGAATGAGCGAGATGGACGCAACGTGGTCGCCGCGCGGACGACTGCCGTGGGATGACGACCCGCCGCCACAAGCCGCTTCGACTCCTTGCCCTCACCGGATGTCTCGGGGCGCTCGCCGCCTGCTCGAGCGATCCTCCTCCCCCCGACCTCGCGTCGCGCCTCGAGGCCGACACGGGCGTGAAGTGGGTCGTGTACACCGACCCGCGCGACCACGAGGTCCGCTTCCTTGCCCCCGCCTCGCCGGTCACCGTCGGAAGCGGGTCGCCCGAGGAGCAGGCGCGCGCCTTCTTCACGACCTACAAGGATGCGCTCCACGCGACCGGCGCCGCCGACGAGATCGAGCTCCAGAGCTCGATGACCGACGCGCGCGGCAACGTGCACATTCGCTTCTCGCATCGCCTGCCCGGGACGACCCTGCCGGTGTTCGGCGCCGGCTCCACCGCCCACTTCACCGCCGATGGCTCCCTCTACTGGCTCATCACGGATTTTCGTGAGGGGCTGACGAAGCTTCCGTCCAGCGCGAGAGTCGCCGAGAGCGCTGCGGTCGCCACCGCGACGGCTCACGCGTCCAGCCAGTGCAAGATGACCGGGGCGCCGGCCTCCGCCGTTGCGCAGCTGGGGGTACGTGCGGATCCCGAGGCCGAGCCGGCGCTCGTCTACCGCATCGCGCTCGAGCCGGCGGGCGGCGACTGCATCGCGCCGGCCGTCCTCGTCGATGCGACCACCGGCGCGCCGCTGGCCCTCGAGGAGCGCGCGACCAGCCTCGAGCCGACCGTCGGGGGGAGCCGGTTCTACCGCCTGAACGACTTCCGCGACGTGAAGCCGATCAGCGTCACCGCCGCCCCGGCCCAGCCCGCGCTCTTCCAGATGGCGAGCGACGACGAGAACAGCACGCGCGTCATCACCCACGCGACGAGCGGCGCGGTCATCACCACCAGCGACCCGGCGCACTGGGACGAGAGCTCTCCGGCGAAAGGCGCGGCCGCGGATGGGCACTACTTCACGCGCCAGGCACTCGCCTACCTGCGCAGCTTCGCAGCCGGCGCAGACGCGCACGGCCGGGCCTACGTCTACCCGCTCGCGCTCGATGTTCACGCGACCGTCCACGACAACTCGGAGGCAAATTCCTTCGGCTACAACGCGTATGCCCTCTTCGACGGCACGCGCGACACCATCCACTTCGGCGACGGCGTGTCTGCGTCCGCTCCCAACGCGCTGCCGTTCTCGGCGGCGTATGACGTCGTGGCGCACGAGCTGACGCACCTCGTCACCAGCCACACCTCGAATCTCAAGTACGAGCGGGAATCCGGAGCGCTGAACGAGTCGTTCTCGGACGTGATGGGCGCGGCCGCGGAGCATGCCGCGACGCCCGACGACACGCGCAACTACCTCGTCGGCGAGGACCTGTACATCGCTGGGCAGCCGGGCCCGACGGCGCTTCGCAGCATGACCGCGCCGCGCAGCCTCGGCCAGCCCGACCACAAGGACGACTTCGTCGCCTGCACCGGGGCGCCGGCCCGGAACAACGACCAGTGCGGGGTTCACTCGAACTCGGGAATCCCGAATCGCGCCTTTTCGCTGATGGTCCAGGGCGGATCGGTGATGAAGTTCACGAACGGGACGGCCGCGGGGCCGAGGCCCGTCGGCGTGCAGACCGGCATGGGCTGGGAGCGCGCGACCGACATCGCGTACTGGGCGATGACTGGCCTCCCGTCGACTGCCAACTTCGAGATGGCCGCGCTGGCCGAGATGGCGGAGTCCGCGCGGTACATGGTCACTGACGAGAACGTCGCGCGCGCCACCGTCTGTGCCTGGCACGCCGTGGGCGTCCTCACCAGCTCCCCCGAGTTCGAGACGCTGCTCGGCAGCACGTCGTGCGTCCCCAGCACGCCGCCGCCGCCCCCCGGCCCCCCTTCCCCCGTCAGCTTCTGTGCGGGCCGTCCCGACGGCCTCATCTGCGACCCCGCCCAGGGCTACGGCGCCATCGCGTGCAAGAACGGCGTCGAGGACGACCACAACACGCAGGAGTGCGCCGACCACGACCTCCGGTGCCAGACGGTGTCCGCCGACGACCTCACGGCGCAGGTCGACGGGCAGGGAATCATCATCTGCAAGTAGCCCGCGGCGCACCGCTGTCACCCGTTCGGGCGGCCCGGCTCCTTTCGCGCAACCCGCGCGGCGGCCGGGCCGACCTCTTCGGACACCAGGCGATCACGCCTCACTTCCCCCGCTCAGGAGCCCCTTCGACCATGCGCCCCTTCCTCGTCGCCGCTTTCGCCCTCACGCTCGTCACCTCCGTCTCCGCCGCCTCGGCCGACGACGCGAAGCCCCGCAAGCCGAAGGCAACGGCGAGCGCGCCGGCCCCGAAGAAGGTCGGCAAGAACCGGAAGCAGCCGGCGCCGAAGAAGACCGCTCCCGCCCCCGTCACGCCGAGCAGCGACGTTGCCGTCGAGCCCACCCCCGCGCCCGCGAAGGTCGAAGGCAAGCCCGCCCCGCAGCCGCTCGAGCCCGATGCGGCCGCCGATGGCGCCGCGCCGGTCGCCACGACCACCACCACGTCCGCGACCGTCGCCGCCGCACCGACCGAACCCGATCATGCCGAGAAGAAGCCGCTCGACCCCATCCCGCCCTTCTCCGCGGCCCCGCTCGCCGGCGTCGGCTTCAACGGGTATGGCCTCGGTCTCGGGGCACGCATCGGATACACGGTCCCCGGCAAGACGCCGCTCTACGTGGGTGCGGGCTTCATGTACCACCTGCCGGCCTCGGCGCTCGGGCTCGACCTGAAGCTCTTCTACCCGTCGGCCGAGGTGGGTTACGACCTCCGCGTCACGAAGGACCTCGTCATCCGGCCGTACGGCGGCGTCGGCGTGCTCTTCCTCTCGGCCGACTCGGTCTTCGGCATGAACACGCCGACCGTCCACGCGCTCGCGATCTACCCGGGCTGCACGATCAGCTACAACATCCCGAAGTCGCCGGTGTTCGTCGGTGGCGACGCGCGCCTCGTGCTCGCCCCCCAGCTCGAGAATGCGAGCTCGCTCGGCCTCTTCGGGTCGGCCGGCGTCCACTTCTGATGTCTGCCGCGGCTTCGCTGGTCCGGGACACGCGCGGCGCCGTGTACGTCGAGTTCCTCATCGCGTTCATGCCCGTCTTCGTGTTCTTCCTGTGCCTCCTCCAGCTGGCGCTCCTGTTCTCGGCGCGCCTGGCCGTCGAGCACGCCGCGATGACCGGAGCGCGCGCCGCCGCGGTGGTGTTCGGCGACGAGCCCGGCCCCTACAAGGAGGCGACGCCGCAGCCGGGCGTGATGACCGCGGAGCGCCGCAAGTCGGTGCGTGCCGCGGTGCTCGTCTCCCTCGCTCCGCTCGTCCTCGACGACACGGTGTCGGTCGTGAGCGTGCGCTATCCCGACGCCACTGGCAAGAAGCAGGACGCGGGCACGGCGGTGCAGCCGGGGAGCATGATGCGCGTCGAGGTCGAGGCCACCGCTCTCTGCAAGATCGCGATTGCCAATCTCATCGCGTGCGACAAGAGCGGCAACTCGCTCCTTCGCAAACGCGACATCACGAGCGTCGCGGCATTTCCTGACCAGGGGGCGCGCTATGCCTACGAATGAACGGCCGTCACTCCTCGCCGACGATCGCGGCGCGATCATGGTGATGGGAATCTTCATGTGCTCGTGCCTGGTCGGCGCGATGTGGTACCTGGCGGGCATCGGCGACGCCATCCTCTACCGGGAACGCATGCAGGAGGCCGCCGACGCGATGGCGTTCAGCGACGCCGCCCTGCACGCCCGGGGGATGAACCTCCTCGTGCTCATGAATCTCATCATGGCCGTCATCCTTGCCATACGGGTCGCGATCCGCGTGGGCAAGCTCGTGTGCACCGTCGCGGCGACGATCCTGGCGGCATCGGCGATCTTCTTCCCGCCCAACGCGGCGCCGGCCGCCGCCGCCGCCGCCGCCGCGACCACGCTCCAGACCATCGACTCGAGCTCGAAGGGAGCGATCGATGGTGCGCTGAACGCGCTCGTCACCGCGCAAGCGGCCATCCAGACGGTCGCCGCCGGCGCAGCGACGATCGGCACGGATCTCGCGGTCGGATCCGAGTACGCGCCCGTCGTGCGGCACGCCCACGCGTATCGCGTCGTCGACGTCTTCAGCACCGACGGTCTCCCGGCCGAGAAGGGCACGCCCGACAAGCTATGCCGCGAAGCGGCCGGGGCGATCGGCGAGCTCGTGAGCTGGATGCTCGGGAAGATCCCGGTCGTGGGCCCGGTCCTCAAGCCCGTGGGCACGTTGCTCCAGGGGATGATGGTCGCGCTCGCCAGCTCGAGCCCGAGCTACTTCTGCGACCTCGAGGCGGGCGCCTCGCAGCCGAGCACCGACCACGATCGCGACCAGGCGGCGGTCGACCGCTGCAAGGACCCGGACAAGGTCCGGCAAGGCGAGGAGCAGCGGCTGGCCGAGCTCGAGACGCGCTGGCACGAGGAATGTGCCGCGGACAACGTCGTCTGCACGAGCGTCGACACGAACGGCAAGACGCTCACCGACGGCACCCAGACGCCGCTGCTCCGCCCCGACAGCAAGGAGCAGCAATACCTCGACTCCCTGCGTCTCGAGCGAGATCAGGCGGCGCGAAACGTCGAATATCTGAAGAAGCAGGAGGCCATCAACAAGGGCGCTGCCTTCCGCTTTCCCTCGGATTGCATGGCCTGGTCGCTCAAGGAGGCCAAGCAGCACGAGGACGACCAGAAGGCCCAGCGCACGCAGCAGACCCCGACGACCTCGCAGGGCACGAGCGGGATCGCGCCGATGCGCGTCGCCAACTTTCGCAATGGCGCAAAGGAAGGGCAGTTCATCGGCGGCGTGACCGGCGACGACACGCTCCTCGTCAATGACGCCAAGATGGTCCGGCTCGGGACCTTCGGCGCCAAGCAGACGCGCCCCCTCGCGGATCCGGCCGGCGCCAAGCTGCCCGCGTGGGCGCAATCCGAGCTCTACTTCGATTGCAGCGGCGCCTGGGACGGCAGCGATTGCAACGACGACGAGGAGGCCATGTGGAGCTTCCGCTGGCGGCCCCGGCTGCGCCGCTTCGGCCTCGATACCGACGACATGCTGCGGACACTCGCCGGGTTCCTGCTGTTCGTGCCGCCGCTGCGGGGTCCCGACGCGTTTGCCGACGATCTCGCGCACGAGGCCCCCGCCTCGGGCGGATCGATGACGAATGCCGCCCTCCGCCGCGATCTCGCCGAGTCACTGCAGGACCCGTCCGTGCGCGAGCACGGGGTCCACTGAGGATGCCCATGTCCAGCCAACCGCACCGGGGTGGTCACCGCGCGCGTCGCCGCGGGGTCGTGTTCGTGGAGGCGATCATCGTCGTCACGTTCTTCACCATCTGCTTTCTCGGCGTCGTCTACTTCCACAACATGTACGTGGCGCGCCTGCGTACGCAGCGTCTGGCGCGGGCGAGCGCTCTTGCGTTCGCGACCACCGCGTGCGCCGGCGACCCGCGCGCCGGGCTCGAGGGCGATCTGCCGGTCAACGGTGCGCCGCCCGAGCTACCCCCGCCCGGCGGGCCCTCGCCGCTTCCTCCGATCAGCGACAAGCGTGCCGCCGACGCGCTCGACAAGGTCGACCGGTCGAGCGGCGGCGCTCCGCTGGCGCGCACCACGAAGATCACGGTGCAGATGCACGCCGCGGCGACGACGCAGAAGGACCCCTCGGCACCGAAGCAAGGGTTCGAGCGCGACGTCGCGTCCACGTCCACCGTCATGTGCATGGACCCGGTCAGCAGGGATGGCGTGACCGAGATGATCCCGCGCGTCCGCGACATCCTCGGAGACATCTTCCAGTGACACTTCCGGACAACCGCGCCGGCCGGGGGCCGAGCAGTGCTCCCATCATGACCCTTCGATCTGCCTGGGTGCGCCGGCTGGCGCGCCTCCTCGTCCCGAGCGCACGGTCACTCCGGATGGGCGCGTATTCGGGATTTGCGTTCGGCGTGCTCGCGGTGGCCTCGGGGCGCGCCGTCTACGCGGACGTCCGGGAGGTCGGCCTCGGGATGGGGCACCAGCTCGCCAAGCTCGAGGACCTCACCGGGAACGCCCAGCTCGTCACCGTCAACGGCGCCGTCGTCCACCGGGCGAGCGCTCACACCGCGCAACCGGTGAGCGAGGTGCTCGGGCGGTACGAGGCGTATTGCAAGGACAGCCCGGGGGCGCTCGGTCGCGCGATGAGCGATATCCCTGGTGCGCTCGCCGCCAGCGCCGCGATCCCCCAGGGGCCGCTGGCGCGGTCCTCGGTGGTTCACGAGGAGCAGAACGGCCGGGGAATGGTGATTTGCTTCGTGGACGAGCCCGGCGCGGCGGCGCGTTCGCTCGTGCAGCGGCTGGAGGATGTCTCGACGAGCGGCGATCTGTCGCCCCTCGGTCATTTTCGCTATGCGTTCGCGGAGCCCAGCAAGGCCGGCACGCACGTGGTCACCTTCTGGAGCGACGGGGAGATCAATCTGAAGAAGATGTTTCCCGCCGAGGGCGACGCGCCAGGGAGCGACTCGGCAGTCGCGCCTCGTCCGGCCGGCAGCAGGCGGACCCTGAGCGCTTCGGTCGAGGGTTACCCGGCGTCGGTGCGCATCTACGAGAGCCCGGCGGCCCGTCCGGCGGTCGAGCAGGAGGTCGACGCGGCCCTGCGCGCGCGTGGCTTCACGCGGGCAACGCGCAGCGAAAGCGGCAGCGCGTACGTCCGCAAGGACGGCGCCGAGATCTTCGTCTCGCTCGGCGACGCCGGAGCCCGGACCGCCGTCACCATCGTCGAGTCGTCAGCGACGGCTGCGAGCGGCGTGCGCGCGGAGGGACCGCGATGATCCCGCGTCAGGCGCTCGTGCTCGCGACGCTCGTGATGGCGGCCGCGGCATGTACCGGCGATCCGGACGGCGCGAAGAAGCCGTTCGAGGTCGACGTGATGGTGTTCGGGGACGGCGAGCACGGCCTCCCGGGCGCGCAGCTCGCGCTCGGCACCACCGTCCTCGGCACGACGGACGAGACGGGCCTCGCCCGCCTGGCGCTCACCGGCGCCGAGGGCGATTCGTTTGCCATCACGCTCCGCTGCCCGGCCGGCTTCGATGCGCCGGCCGAGGCGCTGCAGGTGCCGCTCCGCCGCTTCTCGGCAGGCTCGCGCGCGCCGCTCTTCAAGGGCCGATGCGCTCCTTCACTCCGTACGATCGTCGTCGGCATTCGTGCCGAGAACGGGCCCGACCTGCCGGTGCTCTATCTCGGAAAGGAGGTGGGACGGACCGACGAGAGCGGCGCGGCCCACGTCGTTCTCAACGTGAAGGCGGGCGAGCAGGTCACGCTCGCCCTCGACACACGGACGCTCGCCGAGGGGCGCCCGCACCTCCGCCCCGACAGCCCGACGCTCACGTTCGTCGCCAAGGAGCGCGACGACGTGGTCATCCTCGACCAGAAGTTCGATATCGACAAACCCGCCGCGCGGCGGCGCAGCGCTCCACGCCCGGGACCGACGCGCATCTGAGCCTCGCGCCGCGACGGGCGAGCGAGATGGCGCTCACTCCGCGGCGCGGACCACGGGGAGGAGCGGCGCCTCGTCGGTGAGGAGGCGCGCGAGCGCGCCGTCGACCAGCGCCTTGTCCTCTTCGTCGGGCGGCAGGCACGACGCGCCGGCTCCCGCCGCCATCAGGCGGAGCGTGGCGAGCTCGACGCGAGAGAGCTCGGCGACGCGCGCCAGCCGAAGCACGGGGATCTGGTACTTCAGGACGTAGTCGCCGGGCGTGGCCGCGCCGAGGCCCGTGCCTTCGGAGTCGCGCGAGAGGGTCACCGCCGATGCGCGCGCGAGGTGCTTCGCGATCCCGCGCAGCGTCGCGGCGCGAGACTTCGCGCGCTGCACCGCGGGGCTCTTGAAGAGCGCGAACATGCGATTGCGCGCGTACACGCCGGGCGCCATCGCCATCGCCACGGTGAGCGACTCGATCCGCCGCTCGTCACCGGCGACCGCAGCAGCGGGCCTCGCCCTCTTGCCGCTTCGCTTGCTCATGCGCCGTCGTCCGCCCCGCCGAAGCTCGGCAGGCCGCTCTCGCCGCCGGTGAGGTCGTTCAGCATCGCCGCCTGACGGTACGTGCGGAGCGCCGTGACGAGCTCGTCGAGGTCGCCCTCGATGATGCGATCGAGCTTGTTCAGCGTGAGCTTGATGCGATGGTCGCTGATGCGGTTCTGCGGATAGTTGTAGGTGCGGATCTTCTGGCTGCGCTCGCCGCTGCCGACCATGCCCTTCCGCTCGGCGGAGATCGCGGCCTCGTGCTTCTGGATCTCGAGATCGAGAAGCCGGCTCTTCAGCACCTTCAGGGCCTTCGCCTTGTTCTTCAGCTGGGACCGCTCGTCCTGGCACTTCACGATCAGCCCCGAGGGCTTGTGCTGGATCTGGACGGCGCTGTTCGTGGTGTTCACGCCCTGCCCGCCCGGCCCGCCGCTCGCCGCGATCGAGATCTCGAGATCCTTCTCGTCGATCTGCACGTCGACGTCCTCGGCCTCGGGCATCACGGCGACGGTCGCGGTGGACGTGTGGATGCGCCCCTGCGTCTCCGTCGCGGGGACGCGCTGCACGCGGTGGACGCCGCCCTCGAAGCGCATCTGCGAGTAGACGTCCTTGCCGTTCACGAGCGCGATGACCTCCTTGTATCCGCCCGTCGAGCTCTCGCTGAGCGACGCGATCTCGAGGTTCCAGCCCTTCGTCTCGGCGTAGCGCGAGTACATGCGGAAGAGATCGGCCGCGAACAGCGCGGCCTCTTCGCCGCCTTCACCGCCGCGGATCTCGAGGACGACGTTCTTCTTGTCGTTCGGATCGGTGGGCAACAGGAGGAGCTGGATCTCGCCGACGAGCCCGCGCAGCTGGGCCTGCAGCTCGGGCAGCTCCATCTCGACCATCTCGCGGAGGTCGGGGTCGGCGAGCGCCTCCTCGTCCTCGCGGATCTTCTTCTCGACCTCGCGGTACCGCTTGAAGGCGTGAACGAGCGGCTCGATGTCGTTGCGCTCGCGATTCAGCTTCGAGAGCTGGTTGCGGTCACCGAGCACGCGAGGGTCGCAGAGCAGGTCATCGAGCTCGAGGTACCGCTTGGAGAGTTGCTCGAGCTTGTCGAGAGGGAGCATCGAGCCTCAGATCAGGGGCGCGCTGGCAAGCCCGCTCGCCAGGTCCTTGCGGAGATGGCCCGTCGTCATGAGCGAGTCGAACGTCGCGTAGCGCACGTCGGCCGGCTTCGCGACGCTCTTCTCGATGCCTTCCTCGCGGAACAGCGTCACGCGGAGCGAGGCGAGCGCGATCTCGAGCTGGTCGTCGTCGGGCTCGATCGTCGTGATCTTCTGCACGAGGAAGCCCGGCCAGAGGAGCGCGCGGAGCGGGCCCGTCGTGCAGTACTTCGCGAAGACGCGCTGGATCTCGAACGTGACCGCGGCGATGAGCGGGAGGAACGGGAGCTTCTCGAGGAAGAAGAGCAGGTTGTCGAGGACGAGCTTGCCGGTGTTGATCTTCGGCAGGAAGCCGCCGACCGCGGTGAAGACGAGGATCGACACGAGGGCCACCATCACGAGGAAGGTGGTGCCGCAGCGCGGGTGGAGCGTCGTCTTGGCACGCGCATTCGAGACGGTGAGCGGCTCGCCCGCCTCGTAGGTGCTGATCGTCTTGTGCTCGGCGCCGTGATACTGGAACACGCGGCGGATGTCGGGGATGGCCCGCCGGATCACGAGCAGGTAGCTGACGACGATCGTGAGCTTGAAGGCGCCGGTCAGCGCCTGGAAGGCGGGCGACTGCACCTGCAGCCTCAGGCCGAGGAGCTTGTTCACGCCGGCAGCCGCGGCCTGCGGGAGCGCAATCATGAACGCGATCATCATGACGAGCATGAAGACCATCGGCCCCCGCGAGGCCTTCTTCTCGGGCTCGGCGGCCTCGGCCACGCCGGCGCGAACGCCCTCCCCGTCGCCGTCCGCGGTGAGGAGGAGGAAGGTCGTGAACGCGAGCGAGCGGAGGACGCTCTGGGCCATCAGGAGCGCGCTGGTTGCGATGCTCGCCTTCTTGGTCTTGGTCTTGGTCTTGGTCTCGGCGGCGGCGTGCTCCTCGGCGTCGAAGTCGCGCTCGAGCTGCTCGGCGGAGAACTTCAGCGACTCGCTCCCGAGCTTCAAGCTCTCGACGAGGGAATGCATGCCGCGCACGAGCGGCAGCTTCGCGAAGCCCTGGCGCGTGTCCATCATGCCGCGCTCGCGCACGTGAAGCGTCCCGTCCTTGCGGCGGACCACGATCGCGAACGAGGTCGGCGATCGCATCATCACGCCTTCGAGCACCGCCTGCCCGCCGATGTACGGACCCGCGGGCTTCTTCTCGGGGACGCGGTACGGGTCGCGCGTGGCGCCTTCGGCGGATGAGGAATCAGACATGCCCGACAACTCTACGCACGAGAAGGCGCGCCGGCTACTCGCTCCGGCGCGCCCCTTTCGCGAATCACGATTCAGACAGCGTCGGCAGGCTCGGCCGCAGGCGCCGCAGCTTCCGTGGCCGCCGCGGGCGCAGCAGCTGCACCGGCCGCCGGCTTCGTGCCGTAGCGCTTGCGGAAGCGATCGACGCGGCCCGCCGCGTCCATCAGCTTCTGCGTGCCCGTGTAGAACGGGTGGCACGCCGCGCAGATGTCGACCTGGAAATCGCCGCGTGTGGACTTGGTGATGAAGCTGTTTCCGCAGGCGCAATTGACGCTGGCGGCCGGGTATTCCGGGTGGATGCCTTCTTTGCTCATGACGTTCTACCTTTCGGCCCTTCCGAAAATAAGAAGGGGGACGCGTTCTTAGCCGGGGTTGACGCGCCCTGCAAGCGCGAGCGGCGAAGGCCGCCAGGCACATGCCTCAGAACGGGATCTCGTCGTCGCCCCCGCCGCCGCCGTAATCGCCGAAGTCGTCGGGCGCCGTCGGCGCCGGAGGCGCGCTGCGACCCTGGCCGCCGCCGCCGCCACCGCCTTGGCCCTGCGGGGTCGGCCGGCGCTCGTAGCCG
>JAQBQL010000196.1 GCA_028287035.1 Labilithrix sp.
AGCGCGATGGCCGCGAGCGCCGCCGTTGTCCCCGCGGCCGCGCCGGCGCCGAGCGGCCGCTGCCTCGCGAGCAAGCTGCCCGCCGAGGCGCCGCCCATCCCGCCGGTCGCCGCGGTGACGGCGTGCCCCAAGGATCCCGAGGGAATCCCGAAGGCGCGCACCGCCACGCTGACGTTCCCGGAGACGCCCGGCGCTCCCAAGGTCGACGTCGAGATCGCGCAGACCGAGAAGGAGGTCACGCGCGGCCTCATGTACCGGCGCTCCATGCCCGAGGACCACGGCATGCTGTTCGACCTCGACGAGCGCCGCGAGCACACCTTCTGGATGCACAATACATGCATGCCGCTCGACATGCTGTTCGTCGACGAGGACGGCACCATCGTCGGCATCGTCGAGGCGGCGACCCCCCTCACCGACAGCTCCCGGAGCGTGGGGTGTCCGTCCGTGCGCGTCCTCGAGATGAATGCGGGCTGGTGCCGCCGTCACGGCGTCCAGCCCGGGCAGAAGCTCGCCATCCCCGCGAACGCGCGCTGACCTGTGCTAGAAACGGCGGCGATGCGTACGGAAAACAAGGTCGCTTCTCTCCTCGTTCTCGCCCTCGGTCTCGTCGCGTCTGCCGCCGCCGCGGGATGCAAGACGCAGCCGAGCGAGCTCGAGCCCTCCCAGAAGGATCCCACCGGCAGCACGCCCTCGGCGTCGGGCAGCTTCGGCAGCGGCGCTGCTGCGACCGCGCCGCCGCGGCCGGTCACGCCGCCCTCCGACAACGGCGCGAAGGTGCCGGTGAGCGCCGACGATCCCCTGAAGGGCGTCTTCACGCTCGCCGACGCGACGAAGGACCTCAAGGGCTCGGGCCCGATCGTCGCCAAGATCGAGACGTCGAAGGGCACCCTCCAGTGCAAGCTGTTCGACGACAAGGCCCCGGTCACCGTCGCGAACTTCATCGGCCTCGCGACCGGCAAGCGCACGTGGAAGGACCCGAACGGCGCGTGGGTCAACAAGCCCGCCTACGACGGCACCGGGTTCCACCGCATCATCAAGGGCTTCATGATCCAGGGCGGCGACGCGCGCGGCAACGGCAGCGGCGAGCCCGGCTACGTGATCAAGGACGAGCTGTGGGAGGGCGCCAAGCACGATCGCGCCGGTCTCCTCTGCATGGCCAACCGCGGCCCGAACACCAACGGCGCGCAGTTCTTCATCACGGACGACAAGGCCGCCCACCTCGATCGCAGTTACACGATCTTCGGCGAGTGCGCGCCCGTCGGCGTGGTGCACGAGATCGCCAACGTCGCGACCGGCCCGTCCGACCGGCCGACCACGCCGGTCGCGATCAAGACCGTGACGATCTCGCGCGACGACGCCGCGAAGAAGTAGCCGCGCGACCCGCGCTTCAGTGCGCGAAGCGGCCCATCAGCCGGCCTTCGCCGAGGATGTGCCCGTCGGTGGCCGCGTCGACCTCGCGGCGCGATGCGCCGGCCTCGAGCTTCAGCATCGCGTCGAGCGCGACGATGCGGAAGCGGTAGCGGTGGCCCTCGCCCTTCGGTGGGCAGGGGCCGGTGTACCGGACGCCGCCGTAGTCGTTGACGCCGACGCGCACGCCCTCGCCGGCGTTCGTGAGATCGGGGTCGCGCGCGATCGCCGTCACCTCGGGCGAGAGGTTCCACATGACGAGGTGGGTGAAGACGCCGCTCGGCGCGTCGCGGTCCTCCACGTAGAGGGCGAGCGAACGCGTGCCCTCGGGCGGCGAGCTGAACGTGAGATCCGGCATGACGTCGGCGCCGTCGCACGTGTGGTCGACCGGGATGAGGCTGCCCTCCGCGAACGCCTTGCTCGTCACCGTGATGGTGGCCGGCGTGCCGACGCCGGGCGCATGGCGCGGAGCGGGCGGGGGGCTGCTGCACGCGAGCATGCCCGAAGCGATCGCGACCGAGAGGAGAGGCGAGCGGCGGAGCACGCGCGGCTCAGTCCTGAGGGAAGATGGCGTTCGGGTCGTGCCCGTAGAAGGCGCCGAACGCGGGCTTCTCGAACGTCACCGCGCCGAACAGGTTCCAGGCGACCGCCCATGCTGCCGCGAAGCGGAAGAGGCCGGTGAGCCGCGGAAGGCCGACCGCCAGCATGAGGAAGAGCATGATCGCGTAGTCGTTCGAGAACCGGTAGCCGAACTGGACCCAGCCGCTGTTCTGGTAGAGCAGGTTCACGATCAGCGGCCCGAGCGCCGCGAAGAACGCGGCCCACGTGAGGAACGTGACCTGACGCGGGCGGAAGAGCCACAGGTAGAAGGGCGTCGTGAACCACAGCGCGAGGCCGTGGCCGCTGATCTGGAACGGGATCGTGGCGGGCGAGCCGCGGAGGCCGTGGATGATGTCGGCAACGATGCCGGGCGGGAAGGGACCGAAGCTCTCGCCGGGCGCCGGCCGCCACGGGAGGCTCGTCCACATGACGGCGAGGTTCCGCGGGAGGAAGTGGTAGCTGAAGAGGCCCCAGCGGCGGATGCGTCCCTGCCAGCCGACCGTCAGGTACTCGTGACCGAAGGCCCAGGGCCGGGGATCGTGGAAGCGCGCCTGGTTCATCGCGCCGGCCACGACGAACGCGGCGAGGAGCGGAAGCGCGAAGAGAACGACGTAGCCGCCGAGCGCCTTCCGGTCGAGCCCCCGCCAGGTCGCCTCGAGGCGATCGCGAAGCGTGCCCGCCGCGGGCAGCTCGCCTCCCGGCACGCCGCGCAGGTACGCGGCGCGCACCATCTCGAACACGAAGAACGTCCCGAGCAGGAGCGTCGTGACCCGGGTGAGGAACATGCAACCGAGGAGGAGGCCGGCGAGGAACGGACGCTCGGCATCCAGCGCGCAGAGCACGAAGAGCGCGGCGAGCCCGGCGCCGACGACGTGCGCCGCGAACCAGACGGTGCCCTGGACCGCGGAGAAGAAGTAGACGGTGCCGAACGCGGACAGCGCCGCGAGCACGACGTTCTCGGTCTCGGTCCGCACGGTGCGGCCGGTGCGCCGCAGCTTCTCGAGGACGAGGAAGAGCACCGCGGGCCCGATGCCGGCGAGCCAGATGATGAACTGCCCGTCCCGGAAGTTCTCGGGGCCGCCCGAGAGCCAGACGAACGGCATCATCAGGAGCGCAGGAAAGGGCGGGAAGCTGATGAAGGTCTTGCCCTCGAACACGGCAAAATCGTTGTTCTGTGCGTACCCGGGAGCCCCGAACCGGAGGTCCTGCCGCCCGTGGAGCCAGGCATCCGCGAGGTGAGCGAAGTGGTTGTAGGGCGTGTGGGTCGCCAGCTTGTCGGCGCCCACGATCGCGAACACGACCAGGCAGGCGGCGTAGATCCCGAGCCCGATCAGGAGCCGCCGCGACCGCGTGTCCGGAGCCATCCGCGACGTCCTCGGGGTCTGCGGCACTGCCGGCTCGGCCATCGCGGCGCACCCTACCATGCAGAGGTAGGCTCGGAGGTCAGGCGCTGGGTGCGAAGCGCGCTACGCCATGTGCGCCGCTCCGGTGCGAACGCGCCTTCGCGTTCGCTCTCGATTTGCGGTCTATGTACCCGATTTACGGGTGGCATGTCGCTTGTAGGGTCGGGCCGCGAATGGCTCTCCCCTTCGACACGGCAACCGGCGCGCGTGACCCCAAGGCCCTCGCGATCCTGGCCAAGACCATCTACCGCGAGCTTCGCGCGGGCGGTTACGGCGAGCGCGACGTGATGACGCTCGCGGGCGAGCTCCTCGGCATGGTGGCGACGGAAGTGAAGGGTCGCCGCGAGCCCCGCGGCGACTGAGCGTCACGAGTCGCGCCGCCGTAATTGACAGCGCGTGGGAAGCTCCCTGACAATCCGCGAGTGATTCCGGGAGGGAGCGCGACGTAGTCCCCGTCGCGACGCCCGATCGGACGCCGTTCGGGCAAGCTCGGTTGCGACCTGCGATCGACGTTGCGCCGGGCCAAGGGACCAGCCGCGTGTTTGCGATCATCATCAGCGAAAAAGGCGGAGCGGAGCGGCGCGAGAGCTTCGACAAGAGCGAGATCAACGTCGGCCGCGTCCAGGGCAACGACTTGATGCTCCCGAAGGGGAACGTCTCCAAGCATCACGCTCGGCTCCTCTTCCGCGACGGTCGGTTCATCGTCACCGACCTCAAGTCGACCAACGGCACCTACGTCAACGGGCGGAAGATCGCCCAGGCCACCATCGTCCGCGAGGGCGACAAGATCTACATCGGAGACTTCGTGCTCCGGCTGGAGACGGCGGCCAACCAGGCGAGCGCCATCGAGGCGACGTCGGGTAGTGAGGAGGAGTCGATCCGCACGCTGGCGCGGGACAACGTCGCCCCGCCCCCGCCGCGTCCGGCGCCTGCTCCCGCGGTGACGCTGAAGGCGCCGACGCACCCGCCGGGCGCGCCGCTGCCGCGACCGCAGCCCTCGAACGTGTCGACCGCCGCGCCTCAGGTGCAGGTGAGCCGCGCGTCCGAGGCGGCCGCCAACGAGGCGCCGCGCGGTTTCGCGCTCGACCAGGATCCCGAC
Organism: Labilithrix sp.; assembly: GCA_028287035.1. The sequence continues at coordinate 4,510 of JAQBQL010000196.1, forward strand.
GACAGCGCGCCGATCGTGAAGGCGCGCATGCCGTCGATGGCCCCGCCGCCCGTGCCCGCCGGACCGGGTGGCGGCGTTCGTCCGATGACCATGCCGCTGAACCAGGTGGCGCCGCCGATGATGGGGCGTCCTCCGACGGGACCCGGGGGGCTGCAGCAGCCGCCCACCGCAGGTCCGCTCCAGCCGGTCGGCGCCCCGGTGCCGCCGCCGGCACCCCACGCGCCGCC
>JAQBQL010000282.1 GCA_028287035.1 Labilithrix sp.
GGCCACACCGAGGTGCGTTTCCAAAACCTGTCCGACGTTCATCCGCGAAGGCACGCCCAGCGGGTTCAAGACGATGTCAACAGGCGTTCCATCTTCGAGGAACGGCATGTCTTCTTCAGGAACGATCTTGGCGACAACCCCTTTGTTTCCGTGGCGTCCGGCCATTTTATCGCCGACTGCCAGCTTCCGCTTGGAGGCGATGAAGACCTTCACCTGCTTGATGATGCCAGACTCGACTTCGTCACCAGATTCGACCTTGTCCAGGTTCATTTCCCGCTCGTCGTCGAGCTCGGCAAACTTGGTTTCGAAGGCACCTGTGATGTCGAAGATCTTGTTCCGAACCGGGCTTGGATCGATCTCAATGTGATCGTGCTCCTGGGCCATCTTGTTCAGAAGCGTCTTGGTGATCTTCTTGTTGGCTGGAATGATGATTTCACCGGTCTGAGCGTTGACCACGTCGAGAGGGATTTTCTCGTTGAGCAGGTGCTCGCTGAGTTTCTCCGTCAGTTGGTCCACCAGCTCGTCGCGCTTGGTCTTGTATTCTTCTTCGATCTGCTTGAGCTGCTTGCGCTGCTCGGCCTGGGAGACGCGTTCTTTGTTGGCGTCCTTGCGGCTTGCCACGCGAACGTCCATCACGATGCCTGTGCAACCAGAAGGAACCCGCAGGGAGGTGTCTTTCACGTCCGCAGCCTTTTCACCGAAGATGGCGCGCAGGAGGCGTTCTTCAGGGGCCAGTTCCGTTTCGGATTTCGGAGTGATTTTGCCGACGAGGATGTCGCCAGGTTTCACTTCCGCACCAATCCGAACGACGCCGTCGATGCCCTGATTCTTCAGGTCTTCTTCGCCGACATTTGGAATGTCACGGGTGATTTCTTCTGGTCCGAGCTTGGTGTCGCGGGCTCCCACTTCGAATTCTTCGATGTGGATGGAAGTGTAAATATCTTCTTTCACGACCTTCGCGGAAATGGCGATGGCATCTTCGAAGTTATATCCATTCCATGGCATGAACGCCACCAGCACGTTGCGTCCAAGGGCGAGTTCGCCCTTGTCTGTGCAAGGTCCGTCAGCGAGAACCTGGCCTTCCTTCACCTTGTCGCCACGGCGGACGATCGGGCGCTGGTTGATGCAGGTGCCGGCGTTGCTGCGCATGAATTTGCGGAGCGGATAAACGTAGATGTCCTTGGAAGGATTGTGCTTCACGCAGAACGGATTGCCGAGGAATTCGCCGTCCGTGCAGGGAAGTTTCCCGTCCTTTGTGACAACGATGACTTCAGCAGTCGCGGCGGCAATGGTGCCTTTCGCGTCGGCGACGACGATGGCCTTGGAATCGCGGGCAGCCTTGCCTTCGATGCCAGTTCCCACCAGCGGTGCTTCTGCGATGAGCAGAGGCACACCCTGACGTTGCATGTTCGAACCCATCAGAGCGCGATTGGCGTCATCGTGTTCGAGGAAGGGAATCATGGAGGCGGCCACGGAAACAAGCTGTTTCGGGGAAACGTCCATGTAAGCCACGTCCTTGGGCTCCATGTCGAGGAAGTCGCCGCGATAACGCGCAGCAATCTTCTTTTCCACGAAATGACCCGTTTCTGGGTTCACCACGCTGTTCGCTTGGCCGATGTAATGGTTTTCCTCTTGGTCGGCGGTCAAATACTCGATCTTCTTCGTCACCACACCGTCAATGATCTTGCGGTAAGGAGTTTCGATGAAGCCGAATTCGTTGATCCGGGCGAAGGAGGACATCGAGTTAATCAGACCGATGTTTGGACCTTCAGGAGTTTCAATTGGGCAAATCCGTCCGTAGTGGGAAGGATGCACGTCGCGGACTTCAAAGCCGGCACGATCGCGATTCAAACCACCAGGCCCGAGAGCGGAAAGACGACGTTTGTGCGTCAATTCTGCCAAAGGATTGATTTGGTCCATGTACTGGGAGAGCTGGCTGCGTCCGAAGAAATCACGCACCACGGCGCTCAAGGCCTTGGGGTTGATCAGCTTCTGAGGCGTCATGCCTTCCATGTTCACATCAAAGAGGGTCATCCGCTCTTTCACCAGACGCTCGGTGCGGCTCAGGCCGACGCGGCATTGGTTGGCGAGAAGTTCGCCCACGGCCCGGACACGACGGCTACCAAGGTGATCGATATCATCCAGCACGCCTTCGTTTTTGCGGAGACGAAGGAGATATTTCAATGCGGCGAGGAAGTCTTCCGCGATCAGAATCCGGGTATCGGAATCGATCTTGAGGCCCAGCTTTTGATTGATCTTGTAACGGCCAACGCGGGTCAGGTCATATTTCTTCGGATCGAAGAACAAACGCTTCAACAGCGCCTTGGCGTTTGGAACGGTCGGCGGATCTCCGGGGCGGAGACGCTTGTAGATGTCCTTGAGAGCTTCTTCTTCGTCCTTCGCAGGATCCTTTTTGAGGCTCTTGATGAGGGTGTCATCCGGCGGCACTTCAATGACGGAAATCGTCTTGTGACCGAGGTCCATCAACTGGCGAATGATCGCTGGCGTGATTGGCTCGTAGGCTTTCGCGATGACGCTTTCGCCGTCCAGAATGTCCTTGAAGATCATGCGGGAACCGAGGGATTCCTCGTCCACGATGTTCTTCAATTTCAGTTCTTCAATTTTGTAGAACTGCTTGATGATGTCTTCATCCGTTGGGAAGCCGACGCAGCGCAGGAACGTGGTGATGAGGAACTTTCTCCGACGACGGCGGCGGTCGAGGTAAACGTAAAGCAGATCGTTCGTGTCGAACTGCACTTCGAGCCATGAACCGCGGTCAGGAATGATCCGAAAACCGTGCAGCATCTTGCCATTCAAGTGCTGGTTTTCTTCGAAAGCAATACCAGGGGAACGGTGCAGCTGGGAAACGACAACCCGCTCAGCGCCGTTGATGGCGAAGGTGCCACGCTCGGTCATGAGGGGAAGTTCACCCATGTAAACACGCTCTTCTTTTGTTCCGGCCTCGTCACGCAGAGTGAACGTCACATACAGCGGGGCGCTGTAGGTTTCGCCTTCACGCTGGGCTTCGTAAGAGCTCAATTTTGGCTCACCCACTTCATAGTGGCTGAAATCGAGAACCGTTTTTTGATCGTAGCTGTCGATCGGGAAGACCTCCTTGAACACCGCCTGCAAACCGGCCATGATCCGCTTGGAGGGCGGCACGTCTGTCTGGAGAAACTCTTTGTAGGAGTTGATCTGAACCTCAATCAGATTCGGCGGTTCGATGACTTCCGTCAGTTTACCAAAGTTAATGCGCTCGGACATGTGCGGTGGTGTTTAGGGTTGGGACAAGTTTTGGAAATTGTGGGTGCAGATAAAATTCTGCGCGGTGGTCGCATCGGCCTCAGGCCTTTGCTGGAGTCCAGGCGTCACGCCGGAACATTTGATGGAAACGAGAAATGGGAACAGGCTGGGAGCCCGTCTTGCAGCACCGGCGGGCCGCCCGTGCTCCATTCTCTGAAAACAAAAGGTCCCAAACGGGGCAAATCGCTCCGCTGGGCTATTTTTCTCAACTGTCAGTTTGGGCATTCTAAGCAAAATTTCGTCCGCTTCCCCCAGCGGATGACCGGCCGCAGTGGCCGGTCACCCAAACTGGGAAGTCGGGGGACGATCCCGACGATTCGGAGCAAATCAAGCTTACTTGACTTCGCAAGTGGCACCGGCAGCTTCGATCTTCTTCTTGATCTCTTCTGCTTCTGCCTTTGGAATACCAGTCTTGAGGGGCTTTGGAGCGCCTTCGACGAGAGCCTTCGCTTCAGCAAGTCCGAGGCCGGCAACGGCTCCGCGAACTTCTTTAATGACGGCAATCTTGTTCGGGCCAGCGGCCGTCAGGATCACGTCGAACTCAGTCTTCTCTTCGACAACTGCTGCAACAGCAGCACCACCACCACCTGGGGCGGCAACGGCAGCGGCGCTTACGCCCCACTTTTCTTCGAGTGCTTTGACGAGTTCAGAGGCCTGGAGGATGGTAAGGGCGCTCAGATCTTCAACGATTTTATTCAGGTCAGCCATGTTATTTGGTCAGTGTCACCGCCTTCCGGAGCCCCGGAAAATTTGAAAGCAGCAGCCGCTGCGTCGGTAAGGAACTGGGTTTGTTGTTGTTTATTACTATCGGTTTGGATTTGCCCGCGTTTCACGGCGGGAAAGGGTTTGTTTCTTTTCTGGAATTAAGCTTCAGCGGCTGGTGCAGCTGGTGCTTCGGCCGCAGGAGCTTCCGCAGCCGGGGCGGCTGGAGCTTCTTCAGCAGCGGCTGCAGGTGCAGCTTCGCCATCTTTGTCGACGCGGGCTTGGATGACGCGAGCCAGGGCGCCGGCAGGGGCGTTGAGGACTCCGAGGAGCTTGGCGAGCAGATTGTCGCGGCTTCCGACGTCAGCAAGGGAGCCAACTTCTTCTGCGGTCAAGAACGTGCCATCAAGGACACCGCTCTTCATCACAGGTTTTTTGAACTCGGTTCCAAAGCTCTTCACCACCTTGGCGGCGGCACAGACATCGGAAGAACCGAAGATGATGGCAGACTGACCTTTGAGGTCGGCTTCCAGCTCTTTGGGGAAACCTTTGGCTTCGCCAAGGGCTTTCACATAGCTGTTTTTGGTGACGTGCAGCTTCGCGCCGCTCTCACGAAGGCGCTTCCGCACTTCGTTGAATTGAGGAACGGTCATGCCTGTGTAGTCCACCACGAGAACGTAGGGACCGGCGTTGACCTTCTCAAGGAGCTGATCGACGATGATTTTTTTATCGGGATTCATGAATGAAAAATGATGTTAAATGTGGATCGCCAATCGATTAGTTGCGGGCGTACTTGGAGGCGTCGACCGCCAGGCCAGGACTCATTGTCGCGGCTGTTGCGATGCTAAGGATGTATTTGCCCTTTGCGGTTGCTGGTTTAGCGCGATTCACGGCTTCAATCAGCGCTTCGGCATTTTCTTTCAGCTGGATTGGCTGGAAGGAAAGTTTGCCGATTGGGCTGGAAATGTTGCCGTTCTTGTCTAGCTTGAAATTCACCTTACCATCATTGGAAGCAGTCACAGCCTTCGCTGGATCGTCCGTCACGGTGCCGGTTTTCGGATTTGGCATCAAACCACGAGGACCGAGGATCCGGGCGAGCTTACGCACTTCGGCCATACAGTCGGTGGTGGCGATTGCCACGTCGAAGGAGAGCCAGCCTTCTTGGATCTTCTTGATCATGTCCTCATAACCAACGAATTCTGCGCCTGCATCTTTCGCTGCCTTGGCGGCTTCGCCTTGGGCAAACACCAGACTGGTGACTTTCTTGCCGGATCCGTGCGGAAGTTCGCAGCTGGAACGGATCATTTGGTCACCTTTGCGTGGATCCACTCCCATGCGGAGGGAAACGGTCACGGATTGGTCGAACTTCGGTGCTGGAAGTTTCTTGAGTGTTTCCATTGCCTCTTCAATCGTATACTGCTTTCCAGCGGTAACGGCTTTGGTGGCGGAGACGTAGCGTTTGCTTCTTTTTGTTTGGGCCATTGTGTTTGTTGCAGTTCAGACGAGCATTCAGGCTCTCCTGCGGTTGGTTTATGAGTGAAATGTAGCTTCTAAGACCGCCTACTCTTCAGTTGTGAAGAAATTGACGATGGCGGCGAAATCATGATCGATCGGATTGGTGGCTTGCACCCCCAGATCCTGGGCAGAAATTTCGTCGAGGGACTCCGGAAAATCGATATCATACGCAACCTGCTCACCATTGATGGTGATCGAAGAACGGGAAACCACGTTTCCAATGACGGAATATTGGACTTCCAAGATTCCCTTGGGACCGAGGTCCTGGGTGCGGATGGTAGGATTTTCCATGGAAATTTTTAGGCTTCGACGTCCACGCCCATTTGACGAGCAGTTCCGGCCATGATGCGCATGGCGGCTTCTTCGCTGTTGGCGTTGAGATCGGGCATTTTGAGTTTCGTGACTTCAGCGAGTTGCTTTCTGGTCAGCTTGCCCACTTTTTCTTT
>JAQBQL010000279.1 GCA_028287035.1 Labilithrix sp.
AGGAGCGCAAGGCCGCCGAGGAGCGCAAGGCCGCCGAGGAGCGCAAGGCCGCCGCGGAACGCAAGGTTGCCGAGGAGCGCAAGGCCGCGGAGGAGCGCAAAGCCGCCGAGGAGCGCAAGGCCGCCGACGCCCGCAAGGCCGCGGAGGAGCGCGCCGTCGCCGAGCGCGCCACGACCGCGCGGGTCGAGCAGCGCGCGCAGGTGGAGCGCCGGATCACGACGCCGACCTCGGTCGATGCGGTGGACGTCGAGATCCCGATCAGCTCGCGCGCCCGTCCGAGCGCCGGAGCCTCGCTCCCGAGCGGTGGGCGGTCCAGCATCGAGGTCACGATCGACGAGACGGCGCCGTTCGCCGCGCCTCCCGCCGGTCAGGCCGCGAGCCTGCCGCCGGCCCCGGGCATCCCCTCGGGGCTTCCCGCGGCGACCCCGGCTGCAGCGGCGGCCTCGGCGGTTGCCGCGACCGCGGGCCTCGACGTCGTCCCCGAACAGGACCGTCCGCGGGCCGACGGCGCGCTCGACGCGTTCCTCGGCATGGCCGTGGCCGAGCGGGCCAGCGACCTTCACATCATCGCCGGCCGCCCCTTGCTGCTCCGCGTGGCGACCGATCTGCTGCCGCGCACGCAGGCGGTGCGCCCCGAGCACGTCGACCGCATCGTGCGCGAGCTCGTGCCGCCGCGGCTGCGCGAGGTCCTCGACGCGCTCGGCGCATGTGACTTCGCCCTCGACCACCGGACGCACGGGCGGTTCCGCGTGAACGTCTCGCGCCAGCGCACCGGTCACAAGGTGACGATGCGCGTCGTGCCCCGGGACATCCCGACGCTCGCGCTGCTCGGCCTGCCCGAGACGCTCGCGAGCGCCGCGAAGATCCCGCGCGGCCTCGTGCTGGTGACGGGGCCGGCGGCGCAGGGCAAGACCACGACGCTCACCGCGCTCATCGACCTCCTCAACCGCGAGACCAAGCACCACATCGTCACGCTCGAGGACCCCATCGAGTTCGTGCACCCCAAGAAGCGCGCGATCGTGAGCCAGCGCGAGATCGGAACGCACGTTCGCTCGCTCGCGTCCGGCCTTGCCTCGGCGCAGCGTTCCGACGCGAACGTCATCGTCATCGGTGAGCTGCGCGGGGCGGCGGACGTGCGGCTCGCGCTCGCCGCGAGCGAGATGGGTCAGCTCGTGCTCGCCACCGTCAGCACGCCCACCGCGGCGCGGACCGTCGAGCGGCTCCTCGCGATGCTGCCCGCCGCCGAGGAGCCGCAGGCACGCCTCGCGCTCGCCAATGGCCTGCGCCTCGTCATCGGGCAACGGCTCGTCCCCAGCGCGGACCGCACGAGGCTCCACGCCGCGGCCGAGGTGCTCCCCGCGTCGATCGCCCTCTACACCATGGTCCGCGAGGGGCGCACCGGCCAGATCCCGACCCTGCAGCAGCGCGGCGGGACGCCTGGCATCGTGCGGCTCGACGAGTCGCTGGCGGAGCTCGTGCGCGCGCAGAAGGTCACGCACGACGTCGCGCGTCAGGTCGCCGAGTCGAGCGCGGAGCTCGACGCGCTCGTCGCGAGGAAGGGCTGACCATGCCGAAGATCGACGCCCTCCTGGACGACCTCGTGAAGCGCGGCGGGACGGATCTCCATCTCGCCGGCGGCTATTCCCCGCTCGCGCGCATCCGCGGCGAGCTCGCGCCGCTGCGCGAGGGGCTCGTCGACGCGAAGGAGCTCGAGGAGGTCCTCTTCGAGCTGGTCTCCGCCTCGCAGCGCGCACGGCTCGGCGCGAACCTCGATCTCGACTTCGCCTACGTGCACCGCGAGCTGGCGCGCTTCCGGGCGAGCTACTTCCAGAAATCCACCGGGCTCTCGGCGGTCTTCAAGCTGATCCCCGTCCGCCCGCTCACGCTCGCCGAGCTCGCCTGCCCGGAGGCGCTGTGGCGCCTCGCGGACCGCCGGCACGGGCTCGTGCTCGTCGCGGGTCCCACCGCTTCCGGCAAGTCGACCACGGTCTCGGCGCTGCTCGACCACATCAACAAGACGCGCGCGTGCCACGTCGTCACCATCGAAGCGCCGGTCGAGATCGTCCACGAGCCGCTGCGCGCCCAGATCACGCAGCGCGAGGTCGGCTCCGACACTGCGAGCTTCGCGGCCGCGCTGCGGACCGCCGCGCGCGAGGACGCGGACGTCGTCATGGTGGCGGACGTCTCCGAGCCCGAGGCCGCCGCTCTCGCCCTGGAGCTCGCGGCGAGCGGGCGCCTCGTCATCGCGACGCTCCCCGCGAACGGCGCGGTCCAGGCGCTCGAGCGCTTCGTGCAGGTGTTCCCCGATCTCGAGCACGCGCGGGTCCGTGGCCTCGTGGCCGACTCGCTCGCCGGCGTGGTCTCGCAGCAGCTGGTCCGCGCCATCGACGGCAAGGGTCGGGTCGCGGCCCACGAGATCCTGATCGGCACCCCCGAGACCGAAGCGCTCGTGCGCGGGCAGCGCTGGCCCGAGCTCGCGGCCCTCATGCAGTCCGGTCACGCGTCCGGGATGCAGACGCTCGACGGCGCGCTCGAGCGCCTGCTCGCCGCCGGGCGCATCACCGCCCAGGATGCGATCGATCGCGCGGTCGACCGCGCGCAGCTCGCCCAGGCGATCGTCGGGATCCGTCCGGAGCTCGCGGGCGCGCTCGCCTGAGCCGCCGGATCAGCGTCCGAGCTCGGTCGCGAGGCGCGCCCTGAGCGACGCCGCGTCCGGGATCGTCAGCCGGTTCGCGTCGACGTCGAGCACCATGCCGTAGCGCGCGGTCACCGCGAAGATGGCGAGCGGCGGGACTCCGAGCTGCGCCTCGAGCTCCGCGGCGAGGTCGGTCCACGGCATCCACTGCGCAGCCCCATCCCGCTCGCCCCAGAGCGCGAGGATCATGAGCACCTGGTTCGCCATGCGCGCCGGGGTCGGGGCCATCGCGTACGTGGCGCGATGCTTCGTGTCGACGTCGCGGAAGCGCGCGGCCAGCGACTTGAGCAGCGTCGCGATCCAGGGCTTCAGCGCCCCCATCTCCTGCTCGAGCATGCCGCTCGTCACCACCATCACGGTGGTCGTCTCGATCGCGACGACCGTGGCGGTGCGCGGGCCTTCGCTGAGGATGGCCATCTCGCCGAACACCGCCCCGGGGCCGATCGTCTGGAGCGTCTCGGTGCCCGCGGGCAGGTCCTTCTGGATCTCGCACGCGCCCGCCACGATGATGTAGGCCGCGTCGCCTGGCTCGCCCTCGCGAACGATGGTCGCCCCCGCCGGGTACGTGCGCCGCGGGAACTCGCCGCCGCCGCGCATGAAGCGGAGGAGGTCGTCGCGGAGCGCCGCGACGGTGGGGTAGCGCAGCTCCGGCTCGCGTGACATCGCGCGGAGGACGATGCGTTCGAGCTCGGGCGGCACGCCGCCTTGACGCGCGAGCTTCCGCGGCGCCGGGAAGACGGCGCTCGCCGCGAGCGCCAGCGTCTCGCCGCGATCGGGGCTCGCGTAAGGCGGCCGGCGCGTCAGGATCTCGTAGAGCACCGCGCCGAGGAGAAACACGTCCGAGCGCGCGTCCAGCTTGGCGCGGTCGCCTCGCGCCTGCTCGGGCGACATGTAACAGGGCGTCCCGATCACCGAGTGGTCGGTGGAGGACGCGTGGTGCGCGTGGAGCGGCGGCCCGCCGGGCGCGACCGACGACGGCGCGCCCTCGGTCGCGACGAGCCGAGCGATGCCCCAGTCCATCACGTAGACCTGCCCGAACTCGCCGACCATGATGTTGGCGGGCTTGATGTCGCAATGCAGGACCCCGCGGCTGTGAGCGAACGCGAGCGCGTCGCACACCTTCGTCAGGATCTCGAGCATCGCGTAGAGCGTCGCGGTCTCGAGCGGCCCTTGCGGCAGCGCCGCGATGAGGTCCCCGAGGGTCTGTCCCTCGACGTGCTTCATCGCGAAGTAGAGATGCTCCTCGTCCCGCTCGCCGACGTCGTACACCGGCACGATGTGCGGGTGGTCGAGCAGACCGGTGAGCCTCGCTTCACGGAGGAACATCCGCACGGCCGCGTCGTTCCCGCGGAGGTGCGGATGCAGCGTCTTCACGGCGATGCGCCGGTCGAGCGCGCGGTCGTGCGCGACGTCGATCGCGCCCATGCCCCCCACGGCGGCACGCGAGACGATCGAGAGCCGGTCGGCCGGCGCCCGGCGGATCTCCTTCAGGATCGCGTCGGTCGGGGAGGGGGAGGCCACGATCAGCTCGCGAAGCGTGGGCGGCTGCATGCTGAACCCCGCTTCCGCAGCGAGCGGCGCAGGGCCACCGAGGGCAGCCACCGCGGCGAGCTCCGAGAGCGGCGCCAGGATCGTGCCGGGCGTGCGCGGCGCGGCCGGGATCGCCGACCTCAGATCCGCCTCGTACGCGATGATCGGCGCAGCGCCACCAGGGGCGCTCGGGGGAGCGGCCGCGACGACGTGCCGGCGACCCCGCACCGTCTCGGGCAGGGACGTGGCCTCACGGTCGCGGTCGCGGTCACCCTTGCGTGACTTCACCCGCGCGCCTTCCGCGCGTGCTCGTCGAACCGCGACGCGAGCCCGCGCGCCAGCATGGTGGCGATGCCCATGATCGGCAGCTGCGAGTTCACCCCGACGCTCGTGGGGACGACGCTGCCGTCGATCACGAACAGGTTCTCGACGTCCCACGTCTCGCCCGTCGGCTTCACCACGCCGGTCTCGCGCGAGGTGCTCATCTTCGCGGTGCCGAGCGGATGAAACGCCATGCACTCGATGCGGCTGCCGTGGATCTCGCCGGGCCCCGTGTCGAACATCGAGAGCTCCGACTCGCTCTTCAGCGTCGGCACGCCGAACACCGGCACCATCACCTCCTTGGCTCCGGCCGCGAAGGCCATCTTGCCGAGGATCTGGATGCAGCGGAGCACGCGCTCCTTGTCACGACGCGCCATCTTGTACGTGATCAGCGGCTCGCGCGAGAGCCACCGGCGTACCTGGCCGCCGCCGTCGTCGTGGATCATGCCGCCGAAGAACGCGAGGTTCGGCATGCGCTTCACGAGCCGACGATGCTCGGGACCTACGCCGGGAAAGGCGGCGGCGAGCACGTTCACGGCCGAGTACACGCCGTTCAGCAGGATGCCTTCGGGCAGATAATGATCGGTGTAGACGCTCTGCATCGAGCCGTCCCACCCCTCGACCTCCTCGTCGAACAGGGCGCCGATGCGCACGGCGGGGTGCAGCGTGAGGTGACGCCCGATGTGCTTCGAGGAGAGGCCGCTCCGGCGAAGGAGGATCGGCGTGTGCATCGATCCGCAGGCCACCACGACGACCTTGGCGCGGACCTCGAACGGCACGTTGGGCTCGCCCGTCACCTCGTCGAGGAAGCGGCCGCGGACGCCCCGCGCCCGGCCGCCCGCGGTGTCGATGCGCTCGACGAGCGCGTCGGAGAGGAGCGTCGCGCCGTCCTTCACCGCGCCGGGCAGGAACGAGCGGTCGACGCTCAGCTTCGCGCCGTTGGGGCAGCCGAAGTTGCAGCGCCCCGCGCCCTGACAGCCGCTCGTGTTGCGGCGCATGCTCTTCATCTGGACGCCCATCTTCGCGGCGCCCTCCACGAAGAGCTCGGTGGCGCGCGAGCGCATGTGGACGGGCACGGTCTCCACGCGGCAGACGCGCTCGACCTCCTGGAAGTACGGCTCGACGTTCTCCCGCGACATGTTCGTGAGGCCGAGATCGTGGCTCCACGTGTGGAGCACCTCGTCGGGGATCCGGAAGCACACCGCGCCGGTGAGGACGCTCGAGCCGCCGATGCATTTCCCGGCGAGCAGGCTGATGAGCGGCGTGTCGCCGACGCCCATGGCGACCGACATGCCCGACTCGCGGGCGAGCCGCCGGAACGACTGCGAGGGCGCGAGCTGCCCGTACTCCTCGGGCGCGTAGTGCCCGCCCTCCTCGAGGACCACGACCGAGCGGCCCTCCCGCGCGAGCTCGCGGGCGACGACGGCGCCGCCGGAGCCGGAGCCCACGACGACCACGTCGACGTCGGCCGTGAAGCGGCGCTTCTGCTCGCGGCCGCGCACCACGGGGAGCCGGAACGCCTCGGCGGCGTGGGGATGCGCGTGCGCGTGCGTCTCGAACGTCATGTCGATGCCTCGGTCGTCGAGGTGGTCACGCTGGAGGGCGGCGCGCTCACCAGCGACAGGTGTCGCTTGCGTGCCGGGCCCGGATAGCCGAGGTGGGTGAGCTCCGCCTCGTCCTCGTAGAAGAGCATCGTGAGCACGGTCTTGTAGGCGGCGACCACGAGCGGGAGCTGGCGCACCTTCGACCGGTCGAGCCGCTCGAGATGGTGGACGCGCGCGTCCTTGCCGAGGCTCGAGAAGGGCCGGAGCTGCAGGAAGAAGACCGGCGACCACTCGAGCACGTAGAGCATCATCACGAGCCCGAACCGCAGCGTCTTGCTGGCGGGGCTGATGAACCCGTCCACGTTCTCGACGAACGCATCGAGCGTCGCCTCGGTCGCGTCGCCGGTGGGCGCGAACAGCGCCTCCGCGAGCGCCCGCACGATCGGCCGCTGGCCCGGGCGCAGCGTGGTTCGCCGAAAATCCTTCGTGACGAGGGGCACCATGGGGCCCCCGCAGTATAGAGTGCGGGGCGATGCGACGGACCTCGTTTGTGCTCGGGTTCCCCACTCTCCGCGCGGTCCTGAGCGTCGCGCTGGCGACCGTCACCGCGGGCTCCGCAGGCTGCGATCGGTCGAGGTCACCGGAGCCGGCGCCCGCCCCGGCTGCGCTTCCCGAGGCTGGCCCGGCGGCTCGGACGGCGAGCAGCGGGGTCGCGCCCGATGCGCTCCCGCCGCCGCTCGCCCCGGCGGTCCCGGGCGACCCGGCGCGTGTCGTGGCGATCGGCGATCTGCACGGGGACCTCGAGGCGACGCGTCGCGCGCTGAGGCTCGCGGGCGCGATCGGCGCGAGCGACGCCTGGACGGGCGGCCCGCTCGTGGTGGTCCAGACCGGCGATCTCGTCGACCGCGGCGACGACGACCGCAAGATCCTCGACCTCGTCGAGAGCCTGAAGAAGCAGGCCAGAGCGGCCGGCGGCGCCTTCGTGGCGCTCAGCGGCAACCACGAGATCATGAATGCCATGTTCGACTTTCGGTACGTGACGCCCGCGTCGTTCACGGCGTTCGCGGACGTGGCGCCGAAGCCAGCCGACCAGGTGAAGCTCGCCGCCGTCGAACGCGCGATGTGGGGCCGTGCCGCGGCGTTCATGCCGGGCAGCGGCAGCTACGCCGCGATGATCGCCGATCGCCCGCTGATGGCGCGCGTCGGCGACAGCCTCTTCGTCCACGGCGGCATCCTCCCCAAGCACCAGGCGTACGGCCTCGCCCGAATCAACGACGAGACGCGCGAGTGGCTCTCCGGCACCCGCCCCGCGGTCCCGCCCCCGGTCGCCGCCGACGACGGCCCGCTCTGGACGCGTCTCTACTCGAACGGCAGCGCGCCCGACGACAGCCCTGGTTGCCGGACCCTCGCCACGGTGCTGACCCAGGAGAAGGCGAAGCGCCTCGTCATGGGCCATACCGTGCAGCAGAGGGGCATCAACGCGATGTGCAACGACCGCGCGTGGCGCATCGACGTCGGCATGGCGAAGTTCTTCGGCGGCCCCACCGAGGTCCTCGAGATCAAGGGCGACGCCGTGAGAGTGCTGAAGGGAAGCTGACCGCGGCTACTTCTTTTTTGCCGCGAGCCGCTCCTTGCGCTCGAGGAACTCCTCGTACGTGCCGCCGAAGTCCTCGATGTCCGCGCCCTGGCCGCCGTCGCGGGGAGTGAGCTCCACGATGCGCGTCGCCAGCTCCGAGACGACGTGCCGGTCGTGGCTGACGAAGACGATGGTGCCCGTGTACTGCTTGAGCCCGTCGAGCAGGCCCTCGATCGACTCGATGTCGAGGTGGTTCGTCGGCTCGTCGAGGACGAGCACGTTCGGCTTGATGACGAGGAGCTTCGCCAGCAGGAGGCGCGCGCACTCGCCGCCCGACATCGTGGCCGCCGCCTTGAGGCCGGCCTCACCGGTGAAGAGGAGGCGCCCGAGCGTCCCGCGGATCTGCTCCTGGGGCGCGAGCTTGTCCCACTGGTAGAGCCACTGGAAGGCGTTCATGCCGGAGGCGGTGCGGTTCAGCGCTTCGTGCGCGTCCTGCGTGAAGTAGCCGACGGCGGTGTCGTGGCCCCACCGGATCTCGCCGGTCTCGGGCTTCTCGGTGTCGAGCCGCGTGTCCTCGTCGAGGCCCGCGTAGGCGCCGACCAGCAGCTTGAGGAGCGTCGACTTGCCGACGCCGTTCGGGCCGGTGACCGCGATCTTGTCGCCGCGGTTCACGTGGAAGGAGGCGTTCTTGTAGACGACGATCTCCTTGCCCTTGTCGTCGGTGAACGTCTTGCTGACGTTCTCCATGCGGACGACGTCGCGGCCGCTCGGCTTCTCGAACTCGAACTTGATGAAGGGACGGACGAGGCTCGAGCGCTTCGGGCCCTTCGACTCGATCTCCTCCTTCAGCTTGTCGATCTGCTTCACGCGCGACTGCGCCTGCTTGCTCTTCGAGGCGTGGGACCCGAAGCGCTGCACGAACTCCTGGAGCTCGGCGACCTTCTTCTTCGCGCCGGCGGCCTGCGTGGCGGCACGCTGGTTGTTCTCGTACTTCGCGTCGACGAAGTCGGAGTAGTTGCCGGTGTAGACGGTGATCGTCTGGTAGTCGACGTCCGCGATGTGGGTCGCGACCTCGTTCAGGAAGTGGCGGTCGTGGCTGACGACCACGAGCGTGCCCTTGAACACGTTGATGAGAAAGTCCTCGAGCCAGCGGATCGAGTCGAGGTCGAGGTGGTTCGTGGGCTCGTCGAGGAGCAGCACGTCCGGCTTGCCGTAGAGCACCTGCGCGATGAGGACGCGGAGCTTGTAGCCGCCCGACAGCGAGCTCATCTTGGACTCGTGCTTGTCGGCGGGGATGCCGAGGCCGACCAGCAGCTCGGCGGCGTCGCCCTCCGCGGTGTAGCCCTCCTCCTCGCCGATGATGCCCTCGAGCTCGCCGAGGCGGACGCCCACCTCGTCCGTGATCTCGCCCTGGAGGAGGCGCTCCTTCTCGGCCATGGCGGCCCAGAGGTCCTTCTTCCCCATGATCACCGTATCGATGATCCGCTCCTGCTCGTACTCGAAGTGGTTCTGGCGGAGCACGCCGAGCCGCAGATTGCCGGGGATCGTGATGGATCCGGTGTCGGTGTCCTCGTTGCCCTCGAGCATCTTGAGGAGCGTCGACTTGCCCGCGCCGTTCGCCCCGGTGAGGCCATACCTCTTGCCGGGATCGAACTGCATCGAGACGTTCTCGAACAGGATCTTGGGGCCAAAGCGCTTCGTAACGGTATCGAGGACGATCACGGGCCGCCGTGTAGCACGGAATCGCTCGCGGCGCGCGGCAAGGGGCTCTTCTCGGGGTGCTCCAGGTTGGGTACGCTCGCTGGACGTCCTCCGTGCGTGACCCGTCCTTCTACGTCTCGAGCTTGCTCGAGCTCGCCGACGCCGCCCCTGGCGAGCGGCGTGCGCTGTGGCGTCAGGCAATGGCGGCGCTCTCGCGCGTGCCGACCTCCGGCGGGCCGAGCGCGCTCGAGGGGCTGCACCCCGACGTCCTCCTGAAGGGCGTGCAGGTCGCGCTCGACGCGGGCCTCGTCGACGATCTCGACTGGCTGTCTCCGCAGGCCGGCGGCATCGCGCTCTACACGCTCGCCGCCGCGCTCCCCGCCTCGAACGAGCAGCGCGAGCTCGGGCGGCGCGTGCTCGCGCGCATGCTGGCCGGCAACGCCGAGTCCTTCACGGCGATGGCGACGATCATGGCGCAGACGGGCGGGAAGGGTCTCACCTCGTCGGCGATGCGCGCCCGCATGTCGCTCGTCACCGAGCTGCCGATCGCGCACGGGATCGCCGACGGTCCGCTGGCCCTCGCGCTGGTCAGCCGTCGTGACTACGCGCGGGAATGGATCGCGGCGCCGTCGACCCGCTCGCTGCCGGCGCGCCGGCTCGCCGCGAAGCTCCTCGAACGTGCCGCGCGCGAGGCGGCCCGGCGCGCGCAGCTCGGCGACACGCATGCCCTGCGGGTCTTCGTCGGCGACACCGTGCGCGTCGCGTACAACCGGCTGCTCACCGACCGCGAGTCGCTCGTCTGGCGGTACGTCGCGGTGGCGCGTGGTCTCTGCGCCGCGTGGGTGCCCGAGCTCCGCAACCAGATCCAGGAGAGCCTGCGCGAAGGGCTGAGCCCCACCGAGTGGCGCCGCGCTGCCGCCTCGCTCGCCGCGTACGGCGCGGTGAAGCCGGACGAGGCGGTGAAGATGACGCTCGCGCTCGTGAAGCGCGGCTTCTTCACGTGGGAGGACCCGGCGAGCGCGGCGGCGTTCGTGTGGGGCATCGCCCGCACCATCGAGGCCGAGCCCGAGGCCGCCCAGAAGATGCTCGACGCGGTGCTCGCCGCCGCCTCGCCCGAGGTCGCCGAGGCAGTCGCCGAGCTGCGCTACGAGTACGGCGCGTCCAAGATCGTCGACCGCGCCTCGAACCGGGCGCTCGAGCTCCTGAAGAGCGATCGCGCCAAATCGAAGAACGACGACGACGGCGCGGCCGGTCTCTTCACCGACCTCGCGCGCGACCTGGACGCTACCGATTCCGACGACCCCCCGATTCGCGCCCAGATGGCGGCGGCGCTCGACGTCTTCGTCAGCACCGGCGCGCAGGCCGCCTTCACCGCGGCGCGCGGCGCGTTCGATGCCGCGCGCGAGGCGATGGACACGCTCGACGCGTACGCCAAGGACGACGCGCTCGAGGGCGGAGCCGGCTCGCTGGCGCGCCGGTCGTCGATGCGGCTCCTCCGCGACCTCGACGCGAGCCTCCTCGAGCGCCACGTCGCGCTCGACCTCGCGCGGCTCGGCGGCGCCACCGACCAGGTGCGCGCCGCCGACCAGTCCCTCGACGACGTGCGCGAGCGCCTCGCGGACTGGATCGTGCTCTGCGAGAGCCCGGGGACGGGCCCCACCGCCGGAGCGCTCAGCCACCCCACGCTCAGGCTGCGCCGGCTGCGTGCGCTCCTCCACCTCGTCGACGGCGATCTGGGCGATGGTCCCGACTCGGGCGGGCGCAGCTCGCGGAGCACCGAGCTCGAGGCCGAGCTCCTCCGGGCCAAGCGGCTCCGGGCGCTCTGGCTCCGCACCGTCAAGTCGCTCCTCGAGCACTTCGAGCACGATCCGCCGGCGGTGCTGAAGCGCACGCTCCTCGCGTCGCTGGGCCGCGCGCTCGACGCGCTCGTGCGCCTCGACGTGTGCGACGTCACCGACGCGCTCCTCGCGCTCGGTACCCGCATCCGGTCCACCTCCGAGTTCGAGACGCTCGCCGAGGCCTCGATGGACCCGGACCTGCGGCACGTGCTGACGCGCTATGCGCGGTTCCTGCGCGACACCGACGCGACCCGCCCCATCAAGCGGAAGGACAGCGACCCGAAGAACTCGGTGTTCCCGCCGTCGGTCGCGCCGCCGCGCGGGACCCCCGCCGAGGAGCGGCTCAAGGCCTTCGCCTCGCTGGCCGACGAGCTCGCGCCCGAGTCCTCGGCGCGCAGCGAGGCGCTCCGCACGGTGCTCGTGCGCCTCCACCAGGCGCTCGCCACGATCGCCAACGTCGGGTCGCTCCGCGCGCTCTCGACGTCGAGCACGACCGACCCGGACGTGATCGCCGCCGTCGAGACGTGGGTCGGCGCGCTCGCCCAGATGTGCCTCGGGGCGCGGGGCCGCCTCGACCCCGAGCTGCCGGCGAGCGCGCTCTCGGTGGCGCCGCCGAAGCTGCTCACCCAGGCGGTCACGCAGGTCCTCTCCGGCGAGCTGGTGATGCTCACGCCCGACGTCCTGTCGCCCGCGATCGACGAGCTGCTGGTGGGGCTCCCGCACGGCATCGCGCTGATCACCGCGGGCATCCTCTGGTCGCTCCAGGATCTTCCGATCGAGCGGCCCTCGCGCGTCGGCGTGTCGGTGCCAACGCCCGATCAGCTTCCCCCGTGGCTTCCCGCGCGGCGCACCCTCGGCGGCTTCTACGTGGTGCGATCGCTCGGGATCGGCGGCACCGCCTCGGTGTTCGTGGTCAACCGCGTCGAGGACCGGCACGAGGAGAGCCCGGAGCGGTTCGCGCTCAAGGTCCCCGACTACAACGCCACCGCCGCGCGATCCCTCTCCCAGGACGAGTTCTTCAAGCTGTTCCGGGAAGAGGCTTCGGCGCTCATCATGCTGCCGAACCACGTGAACCTCGCGCGGTTCGTCACGTTCGACCTGTCGGCCCGTCCGCTCCCGATCCTCGTGATGGAGCTCGTCGAGGGGGTCACGCTCGAGCGCGTCATCGAGACGAAGGCGTTCGACATGAAGCGGCTCCTCAAGGCGCTCGACGACGTGCTCGCCGGGCTCGAGGCGATGCACGTCGCGGGGCTCGGGCACCTCGACATCAAGCCGTCCAACGTGGTGCTGCGGAGAGGGGAGCAGGGCGTCCTCGTGGACTTCGGTCTGTCGGGCCGGAAGATCCGGCAGGGCTGCGGCACCGGCCCGTACGGCTCGCCCGAGGTGTGGGGCGTCGCGCCCGACGACCACCAGCCGTCCCCCATGGCCGCCGACATCTACTCGTTCGGCTGCCTCGCGTTCGAGGCGCTGACCGGCAAGGTGCTCTTCGATGCGCCGAACGAGGTCACCCAGATCACGATGCACATCGCGCACGACGGCGCCCCCGAGCCGATCCGCGCGCTCGTGAAGAACCCCGAGGTCGCGCCGCTCGCCGAGGTGCTGGTGTCCACGCTGCGCCGCGATCCCCGCCAGAGGCCGACCGCCGAGCAGCTCCGCCGGGACCTGCGCTCCGTCGCGTCGATGGTCGAGGACGCGCGCTGGCCCGTGAGCACGACGTGAGCCGCGCCGGTGCCGCCCCGGTGGCCGGCCTGCCTCCGCTCGCGGGCGAGCCCGATCCCGACGGCGGCGACTGCGTGGCGTGCGGCCGCTGTTGCCACCATGCGCCGCGCACCGTGCACCTCCTCGAGCCCGACGAGGCGCGCATGGGCAAGCGCCTCCTGGACCTCTACACCGAGCTCGACGACGGGCCGCCCTGGATGCGGTTCGTGCGGAACGAGGGCGAGCACTGCGGCGGCCTCGACGTGTCCGTCCCGGGCCTCTACCCGTGCGCCATCTACGAGGTGCGGCCCGAGGACTGCCGCATCGTCGAGCCCGGTTCGCCCTGCTGCCTCGAGGCTCGCGCGCTCGGGCACCTCGGCGAGAGCGTCGAGTTCAAGCGCTCGCGGGCCGGCCGCGAGTAGCCGAGGCGCCGCTCAGGCGCCGGCCGCGAACACCACGCGAAGCGACTTCTCGGACAGCTTGGTCACGACGAGCTCCTCCCCGTAAAGGCCGCCCACCGCGCGCGCCATTCCCACCGCGATGTCGATGAGGCCGCGCCGCGACTCGTAGTGCATGACGAGGGTATCCGGCGCCGGCCACTCGAGGCGGAAGCGCGGCGGCTTCGCGTCGGGAACGTGCCGGGTCACGCGGTCGTGCATGTTGTTGATGTCGGTGAACAGCTCGCGCGCGCTCTTGTACTTGGCGAACAGGTGCTTGTAGAGCCGGGGCGCGTACGCCCCGATCCAGTGGGCGCCGAACGCGTCTCCCGCCTGGGCCGCGCTGATGCCGAGCCTCGCGCACACCGCATCCACGATGGCCATCACCTGCGCGTCGGGAACGTCCTCCGTGAGGGTGAAGATCGTGAAGGGCGGCAGCTTCGCGTCGGCGAGGCACGCCTGCCACGTTGCTTCCCCGGCGGCCTTCAGCACGACTTCCCGCAAGCAGGTGATGACGGTTCCCTTCACGTGGAAGGTAACGGCCAGCGGGAGGCGAGCCGGTAGGCCTCAGGGCGAATCGTTCACCATGTGACGCGGAGCGCGAAACCGTCCTCCGTCATCATCTCGGGAATGTCGTTGACGACCACCCGCGCGCAGAACGGCTCGATGCCGACGGCGATCGCTCCGCGCATGCTCGTCGTGAAGAACGGCGATCGCGCCAGCGGCACCCGCCAGAACTCGAGGCGGGCCTGTCGCTCGCCGAGCTTGTACACGGCGACCGCGCCGCCCCGGTTCGAGCGTTGCCATGCCTTCTCGAGGTGGGCGAGGGCGGTCCACGGGGACGCGACCTTGCCGACCAGCCGCGCCACGGTGGTGACGAACAGGCCGTTGTTCGCGGACGAGACCGCGCGGCCGATCGCGACCTGCTCCTCGAACGACAGGCGGAGCCCGTCACAGGCCGCGTACACGACGAGCGCGTCCTCGATGGGGACCCACTCGGCGGCGGTCACCGTCGAGACGCGATCCCGGAAGCGCCCCACGGGCAGGAGGTCGCGGTAGCGCTCGCCATGCCCCTGCTCGAGGATCCACTTGTACCCGCTCAGCAGGACCAGCCCGCGGACGGCATCGACCGGCGGCGTCTCGAGCTTCGAGCGCGGCGGCGGATAGACGAGGCCCTCGCCATGAGCGAGCGCTCGCGGCTTCCTCGGGACGGAGGTCGGTTGCTCCTCGAAAAAAGGCACGTCCGGTCCTACGGCCGGACGCGCCCGCGATTAAGAGCTCACGAGGCTTTTGCGTTCGGGGTGCCGTACACCGCCGACTCGAGCTTGCCCGACACGTCCCACTCGACGAGCGCGTTGTAGCCGCCGACGGGCGTCGTCGCGACGAAGACGATGGGGAGGTCGTCCTCCTTGCACTGGGCCTCGCGCATCGCGTAGGCCTTCGCGACCTCGTCGGCGCTGACGTCGAGCTCGGTGAACGCGAGGTTCTTCGCGGCGAGCGTCTCCCGGATCCGGCCGAGGAGGCGCGCGTTGCGGTCCTTCTCGAAATAGATCGTGATCGGCGCGGCGACGCGGACGATGGGCGCCGGTGCGGCGGCGAGCTCGCCGGAGCGGAGCTTCGCGAGCTTCTCGCGTCCGGCGCGGCGGCGCTCCAGCTCCTCCGGCGAGCAAAGGGGGTCGCCCAGCGTCATGTTGACGCGGCGTGCGAGATCCCTGGGGAGACGGATCCCGACGAAGCCGTCGCCGGCGGAGGTGGTGAGGAGCCGGTGAAGCGAGGTGCGAACCTTGTCGAGCATGCGGCGCGCACCTTTCCGCAGCGCGGCCGGGCCGTCAAGCCGCCGGGCCTCAGCCCACGTCGGGGCGGGAGCGACGCACCATCACCCGGGCCACCGCCGCCTGGAGCATCTGCACCACGAGCGGCTTCGGGAGCACGTCGGTCACGCCGAAGGGCGCCAGCACCGGGCGCAGGAGCTGCCACTCGCGGCTGACCACCAGGATCGTCGCCTGCCGCCCGCCGGGCGCCCGCCGGAGCCGGTGCACCAGCTCCGCCAGGCGCATCTCGGCGCTCTCCTCGTCGACGAGGACGATCGCCGCGGCGTCGCGCTCGAACGCCTCCACCAGCGCCATGGCGGAGGGCAGCTGCTCGATGATCGCCTCCCGGGCCGCCTCGCTCACCGCCTTCCTGGTGGTCCGGCCGATCTGCCTGGCGAGCCCCTCGTCGCGGGCGAGCAGGAGGATGCGGTCGGCGGGCAGCCCCGAGGGCCGGCGCAGGGTGGCGGTCGCCGCGGCATCGGCGCTGCGGGGCGCGCCAGCGGGGGCGCGGAACGCGGCGGCGAGCTCCGCGACGAACTCCGGTGCGCCCGCGTGACGGACCGCCGGATCCTTGGCGAGGGCGCGCGCGAAGGCCGCGTCGAACATGGCGAGGTCGGGACGCCGGAGCGAGATCGGCGGCGCCGG
Source organism: Labilithrix sp. (assembly GCA_028287035.1). The sequence goes on from JAQBQL010000279.1 coordinate 15,797, forward strand.
GTGGCGAAGGTGGCCGATCATGACCTCGTAGATGTCACGCCCGTCGAAGACCGGCCCCCCCGTGAAGAGCTCGAACGCGGAGCAGGCGAGCGAGTAGATGTCGGCGCGGAACGTGACGTTCGTGCCGTTGGGGTCGGCAGCCTGCTCGGGCGCCATGTACATCGGGGTGCCGGCGGTGATCGACATCCGAGGATTCGACGCGCTGCGCCGGCGCGCGAGCCCGAAGTCGATGAGGACGGGCCGGCCGGTGCCCTTCTCGAGGACGATGTTGCTCGGCTTCACGTCACGGTGCACGAGCGACAGCGCGTGGACGGCGGCGAGGCCGGCCGCCACCGCGGCGAGGATCTCGAGGTTCTGCGCGACGTCCCTCGTCTCGCCCGCCTCGATCGCCTCCTCGAGGCTGCGGCCCTCGACGTACTCCATCGCGAAGAAGAAGCTGCGCTCGTGGGGACCGAACGCATAGATCTGGACGACGTTCTGGTGCCGGATCTTCGCGAGCGCCTGCGCCTCCTTGCGGAACCGCTCGGTCGTCTGCGGATCTGCCGCGTGGACGGGATCGATGACCTTGATGGCGACGCGCCGGTCGAGGAAGACGTCGTCCGCGAGGTAGACCACGCCCATCGAGCCCGCGCCCAGCTTGGCGAGGACGCGATACCGCTCGTCGATGTGCGCGGACGGACCGCCCGCACCGCTGCCGCCGGGCGCCGTCGGCGGGGGTAGCGGGTGCTTGGGGATCGACATGGGCGCTGGTGCCTCGGAGCGTAACGCACTCCGCCACGGGACAACGGCCGCGGGGGGTTGCCTGTTCAGCCGAGCGTCGAGCCCAGCCGTCCCGATGTCCGGCGCGCGTTGGCCGGTGCTAGCTTCGTGGCAGCCATGAAGACCCGCCTGGCCCCGGCCCTCATCGCGCTCGCCGCTGCCAGCGCGCTCCTGCCCAGCGCCGCGTGTGGCTCCGGCGACGACCCGGCCGCGCCTCCCGTGGTGGTGCGCGGGGCGGCGAACGTCGACGCGCTCGTCAGCCTCTCGCCCTTCGAGATCCGGATCGTCGACCGTGCGACCGGGGCCGAGGTCCTGCGCACGCTGACTGGCGGCGACGACGACGCGTACGGCACGCCGGGCGCGACGCGCGACGACGGCATCGACAACGTGAAGCTCATTCCCGGGTGGGACGACTTCCATCCCGACGAGAAGCCCTGGACCCATCCGCATGCGGCCTCGCTGGTGTCCCGTGGCGAGACGAGTGCCTCGTTCCTGCTCGAGGGCGGGTCGGGGTCTCTCGCCGTCGACGTCGCGGTGGAGGGCGCGAAGGTCACCCTCACCACGACGGCCCGCGGCGGCGACCCCGGCTGGAACAAGACCGTGGTGGCGTTCGCGCTCCGTCCCGACGAGCACTTCTTCGGCCTCGGCGAGCGCTTTGCGAGCGTCGACCATCGCGGCCTGTCGCTCTATTCGTGGGCCGAGGAGGGGTCGCTCGGCGGAGGCGAGGGCGTGCCGCGGAGCGACGTGAACCCGGCGCCGAACGGCCCGTCGATGACCTACTTCCCGGTGCCGTTCTTCATGTCGAGCGCGGGGTACGCGGTGCATCTCGACACGACGTTCCGCACCGAGACGCACCTCGGCAGCGAGCGTCCCGACGCGTGGCGCGCCGCGGTCCAGGCGACCGCGCTGAAGACCGTCGTCTACGTCCACGACGACCCGCGCGCGTCGCTCGACGACTTCACGCGCGACACGGGGCGGCCCATGATCCCCGCGACCTGGGTGTTCGGTCCGCGCCGGATCGTGGAGCGGGGCCAGACCGCGCTCGGCGTCCCGGAGCACCAGCTCCTCCGGCAGCGCAAGGTCCCGACCACCTCGCTCGACGACAACGTCCACTTCCTCCCGGCGCGTTCCGACCTCGGGCAGGAGGCGGAGCTCGGGCAGTGGGTGAAGGACGTGCACGCCCTCGGGTTCAAGGTGCTCGCCTACAACAACCCGTACGTCTCGTCCTCGCTGCCGGGAGGGAAGGAGGACCTCGACTACGGCATCGCGCATGGCCTCTTCGCGCTCCAGCCGGACGGAACGCTCGCCGAGACCTTCTTCATCTCCGGCACCCCGCAGACGCTCGCCGAGATCGACCTCACGAAGCCCGAGGGAGTCGCCTGGTTCCAGGACCTCCTCCGTCGCACGCTCGCCCTCGGCTACGACGGATGGATGCACGACTTCGGCGAGTACACGCGCCGGCCGTGGAAGTTCGGCGACGGCCGCACCGGCGAGGCGGTCCACAACGAGTACCCGGTGCTCTCCGCGAAGGCCGCGCACGACCTGCTCGTCCAGGAGCGGCCCGGCGACTTCCTGTTCTACGTCCGGTCCGGCTACACCGGCACGACCCAGTACGTGCCCGGGGTGTGGAGCGGCGATCCCGAGGCCACCTTCGACGAGACGCAGGGCCTCGTCGCGAACCTCCGCGGCGGGCTGAACCTCGGCATGAGCGGCGTCGCGATGTGGGGCAGCGACATCGCGGGCTTCAAGTGCATCACCGATTTCCCGCGCGACAAGGAGGTCTACCTGCGCTGGGCCGAGGTCGGCGCGGTCTCGCCGCTGATGATGGACGAGACCGCCTGCTCGAACCCGCTCGGCAAGCGCGAGAAGTGGCACCTGTGGGACGACGAGGAGACGATCGCGACCTATGCCGACCTCGCGCGGCTCCACACCCGGCTCACGCCGTACTTCGAGGTGGCGGTCGCGCAGGCCCACGCGACCGGGCTGCCCATCATGCGGCACCCGTTCCTCCTGCATCCCCGCGAGCCGGCGGTGTGGACCGAGGAGAGCTCGTTCTACCTCGGCGACTCGCTCTTCGCGTCGCCCGTTGTCTACCGGGGACGCACCACCAAGGACGCGTGGTTGCCGCCGGGGCGCTGGGTCGACTTCGCGGACTTCTCGGTGTTCGAGGGCGGCCGCGTCGTCACGCTGCCGGCGCGGCTCACGAAGCTCCCGCTCCTCGTGAAGGACGGTGGGATCGTGCCGATGCTCGATCCCGCGGTGGAGACGCTCGTCGCGTCGACGGACCCCTCGGTCGTCACGATGGCGAGCACCAAGGACCGCCTCGATGTCGTGGTGGCGCTCGGTCCCGGACGCGACGCGCGCATCGTCCTCGCCGACGGGACGGAGCTCGTCGCGAGGCGGCTCGCCTCGGCCGGCGCGGTCAGCGGCTACGTCGCGGTGGCGCCCGCGGATCTGGCCGCGTGCCCGGGCACGCCGGAAGGGCAGGGGTGCTTCGCGGCCGAGCAGGCGGGCGGCGTCGCGCGCCTCCGCGTGACGACGCCGCTCGCCTCTGCGAGCGAGGTGACGCACGACGACGTGCAGCTGTCGGCCAAGGGGCCGCTCGCGCGCCGCATCCGCTGGGACGTGCTGCGCCTCCCGTGAGAGCCGCGTAGCATCGAGCCATGGGCCTGCGGGGGGCGGTGCGGACGACAGGGCGGGGGCCGGCTCGTGGGCTCGCGCGCCTCGGGCTCGCCGCGCTGCTCGCCGCGTCGTGCTCCGCCGCCCGCGTGGCGCCGTCGCCCACGAGCCCCGAGCCACCGCCTCCTCCGCCTCCTGCCGCGGAGCGAACGCCCGCGCCCACCGCGCCCGTCGTGAGGACCTCGCCGTCGTTCGCCGAGGACCTCGCCTTCCTCGAGCAGCACGGCGCCGTGCACGTGCTCGAGGCGCCGGGCGGCGGCCGCGTCGCCGTGTCGCCCGGCTACCAGGGACGCGTCATGACGAGCGCCGTCGACGCGAGCGGCGCGAGCTTCGGCTGGGTGAACCGCAGCTTCATCGTCGCCGGCAAGACGGGCACCCCGTTCGACAACTACGGCGGAGAGGATCGGCTGTGGCTCGGCCCGGAGGGCGGCCAGCTCGGGCTCTACTTCCCGCCCGGCGCGCCCTTCACGTTCGACCGCTGGCAGGTGCCGGCCGCGCTGCAGGAGGGCGCGTGGGACATGGCGGTGCTCTCGCCGACGCGCGTGCGGTTCAAGCGTTCGCTCACGGTGAAGAACTGGTCGGGGACGTCCTTCGCGCTCGAGATCGAGCGAACGGTCGGCCTCGTGGAGCGAAGGCCCGAGCCTGGCGTCCGCTACGTTGCCTTCGAGACGGTCAATCGCATCACCAACCGCGGCAAGGCCCCGTGGAAGCGCGAGTCGGGGCTCCTCTCCCTCTGGGTGCTCGGGCAGCTGGCGCCCTCGGACGACGCGCGCGTGATCGTCCCCTTCGAGACGGGCCGCGCGCTCGACGGCGCGACGATCGTGAACGACACCTACTTCGGCAAGGTGCCGGCGGCCCGGCTCGAGGTCCACGAGGATGCCGGCTATCTGCTCTTCACCTGCGACGGGAAGGAGCGCGGGAAGATCGGCCTCGGTCCCGCGCGCGCCAGGCCTTCGCTCGGCAGCTACAGCCGCGACGCGCACCTCCTCACGGTCGTCGAGTACGACGGCCCGAAGCGCGGCGGCGCGTACGTGAACAGCACGTGGGAGCAGCAGAAGCAGCCGTTCGCGGGCGACGTCGTCAACAGCTACAACGACGGGCCGGTCGCCCCGGGGCAGCCCGCGCTCGGCGGCTTCTACGAGATCGAGACGAGCTCGCCGGGCGCCGAGCTGGGGGTCGGCCAGTCCCTCGTGCACACGCACCGCACGTTCCACTTCGTGGGCGACGAGCCGGCGCTCGAGCCCGTCGCCAAGAAGCTACTCGGCGTGTCGCTCGCACGGATGTGACGAGCGCCGCGGGGCGCGGTGTGGCGCTTCAGTCGCGGAGGCCGCGCGCGTCACGCTCGAGGGATTCCACCGACCTGATGTGGTACTCGCGGGGCTCGTCTCCCCAGACCCACATCCCGCCCTCGCGAAGCGTGGCCGAGACGCAGTGACGCGAGCTGTTCTCGAGGAGGACCCGGAGGGGCAGCTCGAGCGTCCACGGCCACGCGATGACCGTCCACTGGTCCTTGCTCGACTCGAGCTCGGCGGCGGCGGCGGTCTCACGGAAGCGGCGCAGCGCTTCGCGGCTCTCGGGCTTGAGGCGGGAATCTTCGGGCCAGGCGATCATGAACGGTGCTCCTAAACGATCCGGCGTACGCCGTCACGTCGCAGCTTCGCACGACGGAACGCCCGTTGCACGACGCAGCGCGACCATCATGAACTACGAGGCCATCGCCACCGACTACGACGGAACTCTCGCGGAGGAGGGCGCCGTCCGCAGCGTCACCCTGGCCGCCCTCGAGCGCCTGCGGGCGAGCGGGCGGAAGCTCGTTCTCGTCACGGGGCGGGAGCTCGACGAGCTGCTCGACGTGTTCCCGGCGATCGCCGTCTTCGACTCGGTCGTCGCGGAGAACGGCGCCGTGCTCTACACGCCGCCCCGTGGCGGTGCCCCCGCCAAGGAGCGCACCCTCGCGCCGCCGCCGCCGCCGGCGTTCGCCGCTGCCCTCCGCGCCAGGGGAGCGGAGCGGCTCTCCTGCGGCCGCGTGATCGTCGCGACCTGGGTCCCGTACGACGCGGTGGCGCTGGAGGTGATTCGCGAGCAGGGCCTCGAGCTCGAGCTGATCTTCAACAAGGGCGCCGTGATGATCCTGCCGTCCGGCGTCAACAAGGCGACCGGCCTCGCGGCGGCGCTCGCGGAGCTCGGGCTCTCCGCCGCGCAGGTGGTCGGCGTCGGCGACGGCGAGAACGACCACTCGCTGCTCCGCGCGTGTGGCCTCGGCGTCGCGGTCGCGAACGCCGTCCCCGCGCTCAAGGAGCATGCGCATCTCGTGACCACGGGCGCGCGTGGCGACGGGATCATCGAGCTGTGCGACCTGCTCGTCGCGACGGATGGCGCGGGGCTTCGCGCGTCGCCGGCCGCCGCTGCGGGAAGCGCCCCGGCCGTCACCCCCTGACGGCGCGCTCGCGCTGCTCGTACGCGCGCTCGTACGCGCGCGCGCTCTGTACAAACGAGAAACGGCCACCGGCGCTCGCGCGCAGGTGGCCGTGCTCGTCTGGTTCGCGCAGGCGAGGGCCTGCGCGTCCGATCACTTCTTCGCGGGAGCCGAGCCGGCCGGCTTCTTCTTCGCCGAGCCCGCGGGGGCCGTCGAGGAGGAGTCGGTGGTGGACTTCGAGGAGTCCGTGGTCGTCGTGGTCGTCGAGCCGGAGCCCGTCGAGCCCGTCGAGCCGGAGCCCATCGAGCTGGAGCCCGTGGAGCCGGAGCCGGAGCCCATCGAGCCGGAGCCCGTGGAGCCGGAGCCCATCGAGCCGGAGCCCGTGGACGAGCCGGAGCCCGTGGAGCCGGTGCCCATGGCGCCGGTCGAGTCCGAGCCGGTGGACGGGGTGGTGGTCGCGCCGGTGGCCGGCGTGGTCGACGTGGACGTGGTGGTCGAGTCGGTGGTGGCCGAGGTGCTCTCGGGCGCCTTCGCCGGGGCATCGGAACCGCCGCACGCGGTGACGGCGGCAGCAGAGAGGGCGAGAGCGGCGAGAAGGGCGATGGACTTCATGTCTTTGTGACTCCTTGGAAGCTCGTGGGCCGTCTCGCGATGCCGATGGCGGCATGCGAGGAAGCGACCGTGATGGTGAAAAAACGGTACTGCTTGCGGGATGTTGTCCCGGCTCCGAGCGGCGGCCCTCGTGCACTGCCCGTGCCGAAAGGTGGTCAGGCGGCAACCCACGTACGCCAAGGCGCCGGAAGCACACGTGTAACCTCGAGGGCACACCGGCACGCCACCCGCGCCGTGCTCGAGCTCGCGGGTGCGGCAGTGAGGCGCCACCGCACAGCACGGGGCATATTGCTCCACTCGGGAGCGGCGCTTTGCCGCGCGCAGTCGACGCGTTCCGAGCGCGGAGGCGCGACAACGCGGTGGACGTGGCCGCCAAGGGGGGTTAGGGCTGCGTCGTCACGTCGGGTCGATAGCTCAGTTGGTAGAGCTGCGGACTTTTAATCCGTAGGTCGCGGGATCGTGCCCCGCTCGACCCACCACATTGCTCGGGCGTGCGCCCCTCACTTGAAGCCGGTGAGGTGGACCACGTACCAGGCGCCGCGCCAGGAGATGAGCGAGCTCACGTCGAAGCTCCGCTCCTTGCCGCTGCCGTCGTCGTAGACGATCCGCGTGCCGTACACCCGGTAGTAGCCGAGCTTGTTCGACTCCTCGCCGGGATCGACCCAGCGCGCCCGGTCCTGCGGGACCTCGGCGCGCAGGAGCTTCGCGTCCGCCGCGTGGTCGCCGAGCCGCTTGTGGAGGGCGTGGATGTCCCGCTTGTAGGCGGACACGAGCCGGTGCCGCCAGTCGGAGCTCGCGTTGGGGATCGCCTTCACCTGGTCGTACGCGGTCACCGGGAAGAACGCGGGCAGGCCGCGCTCGGGGTCGTCCTTCTGCACCGCCTCCCAGAGCGCCGCGACGCGCGCGTCGAAGGCGGCGCCGCTCGCCTCGGGCTTGTCGTGCGTCTGCGGCAGCGTTCCCGGATCGACCTCGACCGGCGCGGCGCCTGCGTCCGGCGTGTCACTGCTCGCAGCGACCGTGACGCCGGCGCGCGCGCTCTGCGGCTCCGCCGATCCGGACGCGCCGGGCGGCGGCGGCAACGGCGCGACCGACCCATCGAGCCCGGTCACCGAGGGAGGCTCGCTGCCCTTGCACCCGGCGGCGATGAATACAGAGAGCACGAGGACGGTCGAACCCACCGGCCCTGACAGGCATCTGCGCATGACGCGGCGACGATAGCGTGAGCGCCGCCTCGCGTAAGGATTGTTGCGTCGCGTGCGTTTGCCCGCGGGCTGCGCTCGGTCGTTGACGCTGTGCGCCCCGGTCGATAGTTGTAGGTCTCGGCTGCCATGAGCGGCCCTAGCTTGGAGGAAGCGCATGGCAAGGATGACGAGCGTCGTGGTTCTGGGTTTCGTGGCCGGAGCCGTCATGGTCTCGGCGTGCAAGAAGGACGACGCGGCGGCCCAGCCGCAGTACGCGCAGCAGCCGGGCGCATACCCCCCGGGCGCGTACCCCGCGCAGCCTGGCGCGTATCCGCAGCAGCCCGGTGCGTATCCGCAGCAGCCCGGCTACCCGCAGCAGCCCGGCGCCTACCCGGCGCCCGCGGCCGTTCCGGGCGCTCCGGCGCCCGGCACCGGTCAGCTCGCGACGCCCGGGCCGACGGCGCTGCCCTGCCAGAACGACTCTTCCTGCATGACCCATCGCTGCAACACGCAGTACGGCAAGTGCGCGTTCCCCTGCGTCAGCGACGCCGACTGCATCACCGGCTCGACGTGCTTCGTCGGCGGCGGCGCGCTCGCCGCGTGCATCCCGAAGGCGCCCGGTACCTGATCAGCGCGGGCCCGCGAGGAGCTCCCGTGGGATGGTCTGCTTGGTCTCGAGCATGCCGTCCCACGGATCCTCTCCGCGCGCCGCGCGATCCGCGAGGATGCCCGGCACGGTGCGGATGTCGAAGGCCTTCGGGTCGAGCCCCGGCAGCTCGTCCCAGCTGACCGGGAGGGCGACGCCCGCCCCCGCGCGGGCGCGCGGCGAGTAGGGCAGGATGGCGGTCGCTCCGCGCCCGTTACGGAAGTGATCGATGAAGATCTTCCCCGTACGCGCGGCCTTCGTCATCGTCGCCACGTAGCTCTTCGGGCGGCGCTTCACCATGCCGTGCGCGACCGCCGCGGCGAACGCCGTGACCGCCGGCCACTCCTCCTTGGGCGCGATCGGCAGCACCACGTGGAGGCCCTTGCCGCCGGTGGTCTTCACGAACGTCGTCAGGCCGAGCTTCGAGAGCTCGTCACGCAGATCGAACGCCGCCTCGATGACCTTCCCGAAGGGAAGGCCGACGTCCGGATCGAGGTCGAAGACGATCCAGTCCGGCTTGTCCACCTTGGGGAGGCGCGAACCCCAGCCGTGCAGCTCGACGGCGTTCAGCTGCACGAGGTGGAAGACCTCGTCCCGCGTCGTCGCGTAGACGATCGGCTCCCCGAACGCTTCGCCGGTCCCGATGGTGGCCGCGGTGAGCCCCTGACCGGCGTGCTTCTGGACGAAGCAGGTCTTCTGGCGCACGCGCCCGCTCGATCCCGTGAACCCTGCCTCGGGCCACGTGTCCGTGCATCGCACCAGCATCAGCGGCCGCTTCTTCGCGAACACGAGGAAGTGATCGACGCTCGCCTCGGCGTAGTGCGCGAGCTCACGCTTCGTGATGCCCGTCGTCAGGTCGACCACGCGGTCGGGATGCGTGATCTTCGTCTTCCCGAGGCGGAGGTCACCCGTGGCCTCGTGCTTCGTGGCCGCCGCCGGGGCGGCCTTCTTCGCGGCCGGCGCGGGGAGGTGCTGCTCCTTCTCGCGCACCACGTCGGCGGCCTTCTTGTCCTCGCGGAGGCCCTGGAACGTCGGATGGCGTAGCGCGCCCTCGCGGGTCCACTCGGTGAAGCGCACCTCGCACACGAGCTCGGGCGCCACCCAGGTCGCGTCCTTCATGCGCGGCGCGCCGGTGACCGCGGGCTCCTTCGTGACGAGCGGGGCAAGGCGCTTCGCGAGATCGGTGAGCGACGCCTGCGTGAAGCCGGTGCCCACCTTTCCCGCGAACCGCAGCTGCTTGCCCTCCTGGACGCCGAGGAGGAGCGCGCCGACCCCGGAGCGCGAGCCCTTCGGCTTCGTGAACCCGACGATGACGAGCTCCTGGCGCTTCTGGCACTTGATCTTCACCCACTCCGGCCCGCGACCGGCGCGGTACGGGCGCCCCGAGCGCTTCGCGATGATGCCCTCGAGGCCCATCTTGCAGGCGTGCGCATGCAGGGCGTGCCCGTCGCCCGTGAGGTGATCGCCCATCTTGAGCGGCGCAGACAGACCGGCGAGGACGGTCTTCAGGGTGTCCTTGCGCGCGGTGAGCGGCTGATCGCGTAGGTCGACGCCGTCGTAGAAGAGGAGATCGAAGATGAAGTAGACGAGGCGCCGCTCGTCGTCCTTGCCACTCAGCGCGTTCTGGAGCTTCTGGAAATCCGTGCGGCCATCCTCGAGGACGTAGGCGATCTCGCCGTCGAACACCGCGTTCTTCACGCGAACGTGCGACAGGGCCTCGGCGATGGTGGGGAAGTGGTCGGTCCAGTCGTTGCCATTGCGGGTCGCGACCGAGACGCTCCCGTCGTCCACCGTCGCGAGCGCGCGGTAGCCGTCGTACTTCAGCTCGTAGACCCAGTCCTCGCCGGTCGGTACGTCGTCGACGAGCGTGGCGAGCTGGGGCGCGATCTCGCCGATCGCGGGCACGGTGGCGCCGCCGGTCGCCCGCTTCGTCGCCGCGCGCTTCTTCGGCGTGGCCGCCGCCTTGGCCGTCTTCTTCGCGACCTTCTTCGCGGGCTTCTCGGCCTTCGCGGGCTTCGGCGCGGGGACTCCGTTCTTCACGTCGACCACCGTACGCCCGCTGATCACGCTGCGGGGCTCGAGCTTCACGACCTCGGCGTCCTTGCCATCGCGAACGAACTCGTCTTTCCCCTTCATGAGGAGCCAGTTGTTCTTGCCGCGGTCGCTGTCCCGCGGGGCGAGCCGCACGAGCCGGTACTTGCCCTTCACCTTCTCGCCGTGGAGCACGAACTCGAGCTTGCCCTTCTTCTTTCCCTCGCGCGGATCCTCGAGCGGCTCCCACGTGCCGCGATCCCACACGATGACGGAGCCGCCGCCGTACTCGCCCTTCGGGATCGAGCCCTCGAAGTCGCGGTAGTCGACGGGGTGATCCTCGACCTCCACGGCGAGACGGCGCTCCTTCGTCGACAGGCTCGGCCCCTTCGGCACCGCCCACGAGAGCAGCACGCCGTCGAGCTCGAGGCGGAAGTCGTAGTGCATCGCCGTCGCGGCATGCTGCTGGATGACGAACGAATGACCCGTGCCGGTCGGCTTGACCTCGCCCGACGGCTCGGCCGTCGTCCCGAAGTCACGCATCTCGTTGTACCTGGCGAGCGGCTGCTCCTCGGTCGTTCGCTTCATGCGGCCTCTTTCTTGGGCGGCTTCTTTCCGGAGAGCCGGTCGCGGAGCAGCATGAGCACCGCCGCCTCCGACGACGAGAGGTCCGGCAGGTGCTCGCGGAGCTCGGTCTCCGCACGCTGCTTCAGGACCTGCACGAGCTCGCCGTCGAGGTACGAGTCGAAGATGTGCGGATGCACGTAGCACTTGCGACAGACGGACGGCGTGTTGCCGAGGCGGCTCGAGACGCTCTTCACCGCCTCGACGATGTTCTTCTTCGCGAGCGCCTTCGTGTCGAACGCCTCGAGCTCCTTCAGCGCCTGCGCGGCGAGCACGGTGCCGGCCCACGTGCGGAAGTCCTTCGCCGTCACGTCGGCGCCGGTGATCGCGTGCAGGAAGTCGTTGATGTCGCTCGACTCGATCGTGTGAGGCTTGCCGTTGTCGTCGAGGTACTGGAAGAGCACCTCGCCCGGTAGCTCGTGACACCGCGCGACGACCTTCGCGACGCGGCGGTCGTGCACCTTCACCGCATGCGTCTTGCCGCTCTTGCCGCGGAAGTGAAAGGCGAGCGTCGAGCCCGAGACGTCGACGTGCCGGTCACGCATCGTGGTCAGGCCGAAGGAGCCGTTCTGGCGCGCGTACTCCTCGTTGCCGACGCGGATGAGCGTGATCTCGAGGAGGCGCACCACCGTGGCGAGCACCTTCTCGCGCGGCAAGCCGGGCTTCGCGAGGTGCTCGTCGACCTTCTTGCGGATGCCCGGCAGTAGCTCCGCGAAGTGCAGCATCCGCTCGTACTTCGTCTCCTCGCGCACCTCGCGGAAGCGCGGGTGATACCGGTACTGCTTGCGCCCGCGGGCGTCCCGGCCGGTCGCCTGGATGTGGCCGTTCTCGGACGGGCAGATCCACACCTTCTCCCATGCGGGAGGGATGACGAGCGACTTGATGCGCGCGAGCGTGTCGGGGTCCTTGATCGTCTTGCCGTTCGTGTCCACGAACCGGAAGCTCTTGCCCGCCTTCACGCGCGTGAGGCCCGGGCCGGAGTCGTCGACGTAACGGCAGTGCGCGAGCTTCGCGCTGACGTGCGGATCGGGATCGAGCGGCTTGGCACGCGCCGCCTTCGCGGCTCGACCAGAGGGCAGCTTGCGGACGGCGGCGCCCATCACGCCGCCTTCCGGCGCGGCGACTTCGCGCGCTTTGCAGTCTTCTTCTTCGCCGGGCTCTTCGCGGCGGACTTCGCGCTGCGCGAGCCGCCCGCGTCGTTCGCGGCGACGCTCTTCTGCAGGAGCGCGAGGAGGTCGACCACGTCGGTCGCGACCTCGCCCGTCGCCTTTTCGGCCTTCGGCTCGAACGTGCCCGTCTTCGCCTTTTCCTCGATCATCTTCATGACGTCCGCGTAGTAGCGATCCTTGTACTTCGCGGGGGTCCAGTCGCTCATCATCCCGTCGATGAGCTGCTCGGCCATCGCGAGCTCCTTCTCGTGGACCGTGACCTCGTCGCCCTTGGGAAGGGGCAGGTCCTTAGGCGCCTTGAGCTCGTGCCCGAAGCGGAGGATCTCGGCGACGAGCGCGTCGCCCACCGGCATGATCGCGACGAGGTGCTCGCGCGTCCTCATCACGAACGTGGCGATGGCGACCGCGCCCTTCTTCTCCAGCGCCTTGCGGAGCAGCACGTACGCCTTCGTCGCTCGCTTCTGGGGGATCAGGTAGTAGGGCGTCTCGAAGAACGAGGGCTCGATCTGGTCGGCCGGGACGAAGTCCTGGATGTCGAGCGTCTGCGTCGCCTTCACGTTCGCCTTCTCGAGGTCTTCCGGCTCGAGGATGACGTAGTTGTCGGGCTCGTACTCGTAGCCCTTCACGATGTCCTTCCACGCGACGGGCTTGCCGGTGGCGGCGCTCACGCGCTCGTACTTGATCCGGGAGAGGCTCTTCTTCTCGAGCTGGTGGAAGTGGATCTCCTCGTTCCGGCGCTCGGCCGTGTAGAGCGCGACGGGAATCTGGAGCAGGCCGAAGCTGATCGAGCCGTTCCACAGAGCGCGGCCTGCCGCCGCGCCGCTGTCATCGTCCTCGTCGTCGTCCTTCTTCTTGGTGCTGCCCGAGTGTCCGCGCGTGCTCTTGCGTGCCGCCATGACCTCGGCACGAAGCACCGGCCGTACCAGGCGGAAAAACCGCACTGATCGCGAGAGCAGGGGCGCGCGTGGGCGCACGCCCGCTGCGCCTCTGGTGCAAATCGCGCCTGCGGCTCAGTACGTCGTGGTGAAGAAGTCCATCTTCGCGTTGGGCGGCCACCCGAGGCCCCGCACGTGACGATCGACGCACGAGGCGACGCCCGGGTTGGGCGGGTTCGGATACACGCTGACGCCGACCGCGCGGCCGTTCTTGACCGCGACCTTCACGGTGACCTTCATGCTGTCCGGCGCCCCGCACCCGCTGATGAAGGATGCATTCTTCATGGGTCCGCTCAGCTGCGCGTCGGTGAGATCCGGGCCGCCCTTGGGGCCGCCGACGCTGATCTCCTGGTTGTTGGCGTTGAGCGCGGCCTCGTAGCTGCCGCCGCCCGCAAACCCCCCGCCACCCCCGCCACCGCCGCCGCCCTTGCCGCCGGCGCCCGCCTTCTTCGCGCCGCCCTTGAGCGACCCGCCGCCCGAGAGGTCGATGGCGCTCGGGTCGTCGGAGAGGTCCGAGCCGTCGCGACGCTCGCCCACCTTCTTCACGAGGAAGAGCGTGCCGCCGGCGACCAGCGCGACGGCCAGGATGCCACCGATGATGAACTTCGCCGCGCCCGCCTTCTTCTCGGCGCTCTCGACGCGGGCGACGTCCTTCTTCTCCTGCGCGATGTTCCGGTGGAGGCTCGCCTGCGTCGAGAAGGGGGCGAACTCGTCCCACTCCTCGATCTTCTGGGCGACCCCCGTGAGCTCGTCGCGGAGGATGTCGTGGCCGACGAACTGGTTCGACGCGATCTGCTGCAGCAGCTCGACCGCGCTGAACGGACCGTGGTCCATGCGGTCCTTGTTCACGACGTAGCGGGGGCGCTGATCGGCCTCGAGCCGGGCCTTCAGCTGCGCGAGGTGGCGCGTGGGGTCGCGGGTGACGCGCGGGGCCGGCACCGCCGCGCCGTGACCGTCGCCGAGCGAGGGCGAGGAGGTCGGGGGAAGGACGCCCGAGGGATTCGACGGGGGCGCCACCGAGAACTGCACGTCGACCGGCGGCAGCAGCGATCCGCGGATGTCGGTCGGCTCGCCGTTGGCGTGATCGAGGCCGTGCACGTCCGCGTCCGGCGGCGGGATGCTCTTCATCGGCGCGAGATGGTGCATCGCGTTGGCGAGCGCACCGAGATCGTCGGGCCGGTGGGCGGGATCGGCGACGAGGGCCTTGCCGAGCAGCATCTCGAGGCTCTCGGGGAGCGAAGGGTCGACGTCGCGGGGCCGCCGCATGCCGGGGCCGACCGGGGTGCCCGTGACCGCCTCGTACAGCATTGCGCCGACCGCGAACACGCTCGCGCGCGCGTTGCCGGGCGCGTTGCTCTTCACGAGCTCCGGCGCGAGGGCCGCGCGATCGCTCGCCTTCTGCGGGGCCACGGCGAGGGCGGGATGGACGCGCATGAGCCCGTCGGGACCCGGCGTGATCGCGGACGGATGCACGTAGAGCGCTTCGCCGCGGTCGTGACGGCCCTTCAGGTCGACGCAGACGGGGACGAGCACGGCGATCGCGTCGTCCAGGGTGAGACGGCGCCCTTCGGCGCGGCGCTGCTCGAGGAGGGTACGGAACGTGTGCGAAGAGGGAGCGGGACCCGATCCATACGCTGCTGCTGCGGACGCAGCGACTGCCGACATGGCGTCAAAGCTACCCGAGGAGAGGCAGCACTCTCAAGCAACGCGAAGGGGGATCGCGCGGTTGGCCTCGTTCGCACGCGGCGCACTGCCTTCCGCATGGCCCGGACGCACGCGCGCCCGGACCGCTCGTCGAGCGATCCGGGCGCGTGTACGAGGATGAAGGAGGGCTAGCGGCTGTCGCGGGCCGGCTCGGCCACGACAGTGCGGCCGCCGACGACCTGCCCGGCGAGCGCCTGGATGGCCTGGTCGACGAGCTCCTTCTTGACGGTCACGAAGGTGATCCGGTCGCGGACCCGGATGTTGCCGGTCTCCTCGTGCGGGACGCCGCCCGTCGCCAGGATGTCCTGGAGCGACTCGGGGCTCGCGCCGTCGCGCCGGCCGACGTTGACGAAGATGTTCGCGAGGCTCGCGTCATCGCGGCCGTCCGGCTGACGCGGCTCGCTGGAGGCGCGGTCACCTTCGCGCGGCTCACGCGGCTCACGAGCCTCGCGCGTCTCACGCGGCTCACGCGGACCGCGGGCCTCGCGAGGCTGGTCCGCGCGTTCGCGGCCTCCCTCGCGGGGCGCCTCGGCGCCGGATCCCGCGGCAGCCTCGGGACGGCCCTCGCCACGGTCGCGGGTCGGGCGGCGCCCGTCGCGACGAGCCGGAGCCTCGGTGGCCGGCCCTTCGGTGATGCCCGGCAGGCTGGGCAGCCGGGGGTGACGGTCGGTCTCGACGGCGTCGTCGGCGAGGCCGCCGGCCGACTCCGCGTCCTGCATCGGACGGGCGGGGGCGCCTCGTCCGGTACGGGCGCGGGGCGCACGCGGGGCGCGCGGAGCTTCCAGGGCGGCGGCAGCGCCGGCGCCGAAGAGCGGCGAGTCGTCGTCCTCGTCCGCGGGCGGCTCCCACTCGGAGAGCGTCGACTGCGGGAGACCTTCGCGGCCGGCGGCGCGCGCGCGCTCGCGTGCATCGAAGGCAGGCACCGGCTCACCCGCGGTCCGAGCGCCCATGCCGACGTCACGGCGCACGCCTTCCGTCGCGGGGTCACGCGGACCGCGTGCGACATCACGACGACCGCCGCGGTCACGACCGCCGCGGTCACGACCGCCGCGGTCACGCTCGCGTCCGGCCTCGCTTCGGCCTGCGTCGCTTCGCGCAGCGTCGCCGCTGGCGGGGCGCGGCGCGCCCGTTTCCACGGCGGGACGCGGCTCGCGCGGCTCGAGGGCGGGACGCGGCTCGCGTCCGTCGATCACGGGACGGGGCTCGCGGCCCTGTCCGGCCGGACGCGGCACGCGTCCGAGCTCGGGACGCGGCTCGCGGCCGGG
>JAQBQL010000004.1 GCA_028287035.1 Labilithrix sp.
CCGAGCAGGACGCCGCCTCGCGCGTGGCCGCCGCGGAGCGCGACGCCGCGGCTGCCCTCGCCGCCGCCAGCGAAGAGGCCGCCAACCAGCGCGCCGCCGCCGAGGCCCAGATCGCGGCGCGCGACGAGGAGCTCGGGCAGCTGCGCGAGCGAGTCGCCAGCAGCGAAGCGCGCGTCGCCGAGCTGTCGACCGCGCGCGCCGGCCTCGAGAGGGACCTCGACGGCGTGCGCCAGCGCGTGGCAATCACCGAGGCCGACCTCGCGGCCACGCGCCACTCGCTCGAGGAGACGAAGGGCCACCTCGTCACGCAGACGAACCGCCTCGAGCGCGCCTCGGCGAAGATCGAGGCCGACCGGACGAGCCTCGACCGCGCGAAGGACGCCCTCGCCGTCGCCCTCACCCAGATCGAGGAAGCCGAGTCACGTCCCCACGCGTGAGCGGGGCGGCGCCACGCCCCCACGCGTGAGCGGCGTCCGAGCCGTTCAGATCCCGGCGCGCGCCACGAGCTTCTTCGCCTCGCTGCGCGCCCGGGCGAGGACCGTCTCGCGGTCGAGGCGGCGGTGCTCGCCGTGGCGGACCACGTGCTCGCCGTCGATGAGCACGTGCTCGACGTCGCGTGACGTGCACGCATAGACGAGCCGCGAGTAGACGTCCCCGCCCGGCTCCACGTGGGGTCCGTCGGTCCTGATCACCACCACGTCGGCGCGCTTTCCGACCTCGAGCGAGCCGACCTGCTGGTCGATGCCGAGCGACTTCGCGCCCTCGATGGTGGCGAGCTCGAACGCGCGGCGCGCCGGGAGCGCGGTCGTCGAGGTGCGCACCTTCGCGAGGAGCGCGGCGTGCCGGAGCTCCATCCAAGGGTCGAGGTTGTTGTTGCAGGGCGCGCCGTCCGCGCCGAGCGCGAGCTGCACGCCGCGCTGATCGAGCTCGTGGACCCGGGCGATCCCCGAGCCGAGCTTCAGGTTCGCGCTCGGGCAGTGGACGATGCGCGTGCGGTCCTGCGCGAGCACGTCCGCCTCGTCGTCGCGGATCTGGACGCCGTGCGCGAGCAGCGCCTTGTCCCCGCGAAAGCCCCACTTGCGGAGGATGGCGAGGTCGTCGTCGCCGAGGATCTTCCGCACCGCCTCCCGCTCGTCGGGATGCTCCGCGACGTGCGAGTGGAGCCGCGCGCCGGTCGCCGCGGAGCGCTCGGCGGTGCCGCGGTACAGGGCCTCGGTGCACGAGAGGATGAAGCGCGGCGCATACGCATAGGCGAGGCGTCCGCCGCCCTTGCCGGTCCACCGCTCGCGGAGAGCGTCGGACTCCTTCAGGCTCGCCTTCGTGGTCTCGCGGAGGCCCTCGGGTACGCCCTCGCCGGCGTCCATCATCGTCTTGCCGCCGAAGCAGCGGATCCCCGCGCGCGCGCACGCGTCGAACACCGCGTCGTAGTGATGCACCGTGCCCATGTCGAGGATGGTGGTGGTGCCGGCCAGCATCATCTCGAGCAGCCCGAGCTCGGCGCTCGCGGCGAGCGAGCGCTCGTCGTGCGCCGCCTCGAACGGCCAGATGCGCTCCTTCAGCCAGTCGAGCAGCGGCAGGTCGTCGGCCCGCCCGCGGAAGAGCACCTGGCACAGGTGCACGTGCGCCTGGACGAGCCCCGGCGTCACCGCGCACCCTCGCGCATCGAGGACGCGCACGGGGCCGCGGCGGACCGTTTCGTCGAGGAAACGGGCGGGAATCCGGCCGATCGCAGTGATGACGCCGTCCTCGACGAGGAGATCACCGGACTCGACCGGGCCCGCGGCGGGCCGGCAGGTGACCAGAGCTCCACCCTTGATCAGCGTTCTCATGCCGAGCGGGGCAGCTTACGCGGTTTCCGGGAGCAGTGTCGCGATGGTAACGTCGGAGCCCTCGTGACCTCGCGCATCCTCGTCGTGGACGACAGCCCCACCATCCGCAGGGTCGTCTCCACCATCCTGGAGCGACACGGCTACGAGGCGCCGACCGCCTCGGACGGGCAGGACGCGATCGAGGTCCTGAAGAGCGGCGAGGTGAAGGCCGACCTCGTGCTGCTCGACTTCGTGATGCCGCGCATGAACGGCTACCAGTTCTGCCGCGCGCTCCGCGCCGACGACGAGCTCGCCCACGTGCCGGTCGTCCTGATGAGCGCGAAGAGCGACAAGATCAGGGACCAGTTCGTCCAGCAGACCGGCGCCATCGACGCCATCACCAAGCCGTTCGACGCGCAGGCGCTCGTCGCGGTGGTCGAGAACGCGCTCCGCCGGCTCCGCGTGAGCGCGAGCACCGGCAGCTCGCAGCGCCTCCCCGAGCTCGACGAGGAGGAGCCCCTCCCGCCGCCGTCCATCGAGCTCGAGACGCGGCGCACGCACATCGCTCACATCGTCGCGACGAAGCTCTCGCACATCGTGACGCGCACGCTCGCCGAGCGGCCGGGGGCGAGCCCCGCCGAGCTCGCCGCGGCGCTCACCGAGAAGCTCGCGCGCGACGCGCTCCTCGAGATGGTCGAGGTGGTCCGCGACCTGGAGCGCGTCGGCGAGGGCGCGGGGCACGTCCTCTCCGGCGACCTCGCGGTCATCCCGATCGGCGCGATCTTCCAGCTCCTCCAGGTCGAGAACCAGAGCGGCGTCCTCACCTGCCGCAACGGCCAGGCCGAGGTGATCGCGACGTTCCGCAAGGGCTACATCGATCTCGTGCAGTCGGTCGGCGTCAGCGACGAGTTCCGCCTCGGCCGCTTCTTCGTCGAGGAGGGCATCGTCACGCCCTCGCAGATCGACGATCTCATGTCGCGCACCCGGCTCAGCGAGATCGCCGGTGACGACCCGCCGACCTCGCACGTGACGGTCCGCAGCGACCTGCCGGTCGCCCACCCGAGCGAGCCGCGCATCAGCCTCAAGGCCCCGGACACCGAGCCCGAGGACGTCGGCGCGCGCGTCACGCTGCCGGGGTCGCCGCCCTCGGCCGCGCTCTTGCGCAGCTCGATGCTGCCGGGCTCCGGGCCGCCGACCGTGCAGCTGGACCGACCGCGCCGGCTGCTCGGCGACTCGCTGCTCGCGTTCGGGAAGATCACCGAATCGCAGCTGAAGAGCGCGCTCACGCGGCAGTCGAGCGAGCTGCTCTACGAGGTCCTCCGCTGGACGAAGGGCCGCTTCGACTTCCGCCTGCAGCCGGCCTCCGCGGCGGTGCAGAGCGCGCAGCTCGGGCTGCCCGTCGCCTCGGTGGTGATGGAAGGCTTCCGCCGCGTCGACGAGTGGCGCGTCCTCGAGCGCACCATCGTCGACTTTGACGCGGTGCTCGTCCGTGACGAGCTCGCGCTCCGCCAGCTCGACATGGGCACGCTGCCTTCCCGCGAGAAGGTGGTCCTCGACGCGGTGGACGGCGAGCGAACGGTCCGCGAGATCGTGCTCGCCAGCAACATGTCGAGCTTCGATGCCTGCCGGGTGCTCGTGCAGCTCCTCGAGGCGCGCGTGCTCCGGCGGCGCGGCGGATCATGGTGAGCGGCGGCGTCCTCTTCCGGGTGGACGGCGCGCTCCACTTCCTGCCCGCCACCATCGCCACCAAGGTGCAGCCGATGCCGAGCGTGGCGCGCGTGCCCGGCGCCCCGACCATCCTCGTCGGCGTGGCGCTCGTCGACGGTGAGCCGATCGCGGTCGTGACCGTGGCCGACCCCGACGCACGCGGGTCACGCCGTCCGCCGCCTGCGGCGGGCGCGCGCGCCGACAACCGTCCGCTCCTCGTGTGCACCTACGCAGGTGAGCGCGTCGGCCTCGTCGGGCTGGAGGTCGTCGCCACCGGCCGCTTCGACGAAGGCGCGCTGACCGTCGCCGGCGAGACGGCGAGGGCGTTCGACGTCGGCGGCGTGCTCGCCCGGCTGCGCGAGCACCGCTGGGCGGTCTGAGCCGATCGTCCCCCGCGCGCCTTCCGCGGGCCACCAAGGGGCGGTAGCCTCGCCTCATGTCACCGCCCGAGACTCCCAAGCGGCGCCTCTTCCGCCTCCTCCGGCGCGGGGCCCGGCCGGGGACCGCGTCGGGCCGTAGCGCCATCGAGGAGAGCGCGCTCTGGGCGGCCCACGAGCGGGCCGCGGCGGCGGTGCGCGAGTCGGGCGAGTCCGCCCAGCGCATCGCCTCGCACGTCGCGAAGCAGCGCGGAACGGTCGACGCCCTCGCCGACCGCGCGCGTGCGGTCTCGGCGCGGGCCAACGATCTGTCGCTCGGCTTCGGTCGCATCGTCGACTCGTTCGCGCGGCTCGAGCTCGTCGCCCTGAACGCCGGCCTCGAGAGCGCCCGGATGAGCGAGGGCCCGGCGCAGGCGCTCGGCCTCGTCGCCGACGAGGTGAGGGCGCAGGCGACCCGCGGATCGGAGGCCTCGCGCGAGCTCTCGGCGGCGCTCGCCGAGATCGGCGCCGAGCTCGTGCAGGTCAACGCGAGCCTCGAGCGCGCGCGCGAGGCGGCCGCCGAGGTCGCCCAGGAGGCCACGCGGGTGGGCGGCGCGTCGGCCGACGCGGAGCGCGCCCTCGGCGAGATCGGCGATCGGTTCCGCCGGACCTCCGGCAGCGATCCCGAGACGGCGCGGGCGATCGCCGAGGCGACGCAGCACGCGCAGGCGCTGGTCGGGGCGCTCGGCGCGCTGAGCGGCAAGGTCCCGCAGGCGCTCGTCATGAACGCGCTGCGTCCCGTCCTCGACCCGCTCGCGCGGATGCTCGACGGCGAAGACGACGAGTAGCCGGTGCCGTGAAGCCCGCCCGCGACCCCGAGCTGACGCGGCTCCTCACGATGGAGCTGCGCCGCCATCTCCTCGCGCTCGAGGACCAGGTCGGCAAGACGGACCCCGAGTCGCTCGAAGGGACGCGGCGCGCCGTGCACGCGCTGAAGGGGTCAGCGGGGCTCGCCGGAGAGCCCGAGCTCGCGAGCGCGATGCAGCGCCTCGAGCGCCGCCTGCGCGACGGCGACGACCAGGCGCTCGCCGACGTGATCGCCACCATCGAGCGATCGATCCGGCGTCTCGATGCGGGCGAGAGCGCGATCGCGGTCGCCTGGCCCGAGCCGCCGCCCGACCTCGTGTCGGGTCCGATCGAGCCCGTGCTGCGCGCACAGTACGTCGCCGAGGTCACCGACCGCCTCGCCCAGATCGACGTGGCGCTCGGCAGCACGAACGACCCGCTCGACGCCGCGGCCGAGGTGTACCGCCACGTCCACACCATGAAGGGCGCGGCGAGCGCCGCCGGTGACGAGACGATGGCCTGGTTCTGTCATGGCCTCGAGGAGCGGCTGCGCCGGGCGAGCGAGACCCGCGACACCGCCACCGCCGCGCTCCAGGAGGTCGCCGGTCATCGCGCGGTGCTGGGCGGGCTCCTCGAGGACCCGGACGCGGCGCTCGCCACGCTGCGCGGCGTGCCCGTGCGTTCGCGTCCGCCGTCGCGCCTCGGCGGCGACGAGGAGGCGCGCTCGAGCGACGATGCGACCATCCGGGTGCCCGCGCAGTCGGTCGACCGGCTGCTCGACCACATCGGCGGGATCGCGGTGGCGCGTGAACGGCTCGCCGGCCGGGTCGCCCGCACCACCTCGCAGTCGCGCCTCCTCCGGAAGACGCGCGCCGAGCTCGCAGAGGCGCTCCGTCTCATCGGACCTCCTCGCCCGTGGGGCGCGCCGGCCGCCGCGCTGCGCCGGGTCGAGCACGCCGCCCAGGTGCTCGCGGACCTCGGCGAGGAGCTCGATCAGGTCGGCGAGTCGCTCGAGCAGAGCGACCACGCCCTCAAGGAGAGCACCGGTCAGGCCAAGAAGATCCTGTCGGCGATGCGTCAGACGCCGATCCGCGGCATGTTCGCGCGGCTCTCGGCGGCGGCGCTCGCCGAGGCCAGGCGCACCGGCCGCCTCGTCGCCATCCGCACCGTCGGCGCCGACGAGCCCATCGATCGCCGGCTCGCCGAGCAGCTCGCCGAGCCATGCCTCCAGCTCGCGCGCAACGCCATCGCCCACGGCATCGAGACGCCGGAGGAGCGCGAGCAGGCCGGCAAGCCGCGCGAGGCGACCCTCACGTTCACGGCGCGGAAGCTCGCCAACCGGCTCGTCGTGACGATCGCCGACGACGGCGCGGGCGTCGACGTCTCCGCGGTCCGCGCGCGCGCGGTGGAGGGCGGCCTCGTCACCGAGGTCCTCGCCGAGGCCGCCGACGACGAGACCCTGCTCGAGCTCCTGTTCCTGCCCGGCTTCTCGACGCGCGGCCAGAGCCCCGATCTCCTCGCCGGGCGCGGCATCGGCCTCGACATCACGCTCGCCGCCGTCCAGAAGCTCGGCGGATCGATCCGGCTCTCCAGCCGGCTCCGGCGCGGCTTCGAGGCGCGGGTCGACGTGCCCATCGAGAGCGGCCTCGCGACCGTCCTGTGGGTCACGGCGGGCGGCACCGAGCACGCGCTCCCCGCGATGTTCGCGCGCGGCATCCGCCTGAACGACGGGCCCGGCGCCGAGCGCGTGCCGCACCTGAAGGCGTGCCTCGAGCCGCAGCCCAACGAGCTCGCGCCCTACGTGGTCGACCTCGAGGTCGGGCTCGACGTGCCCGAGACGCTCACCGTCGGCGTCGACGCGGTGGGCGTGACCGAGGACGTGCTCGTCCGCGAGCTCTCGCCGCTGCTCCGGGGCATGGGCCCGTTCGCCGGCGCCATCGTCCGCGGTGACGGCTCGCTCCGCCTCGCGCTCGACATCCACGGTCTCGCACCGCGGGCGCGCGCGCTCGGTCGCGTGCCCGAAGGGCGCATCAGCGAGCGGCCCTCACGGCCGCCGCCCTCGGTGCGGGGAGGGGGATGAACATGCATTCTGCAACCATCGACGACATGCGCGAGGGAGACCTGGAGGCGGCGGTCACCATCGACCTCGCGTCCTTCCACCCGAGCGAGCTCGGGGTCGGGGCCGGGCCGCCGCGCCTCGTGCGCGAGAAGAGCCTGCGCGAGGAGCTGGCGCGTCCGTGGGGGCACCTCCGTGCGGCGCGCGACGAGGCGGGCACGCTCGTCGGGTACCTGCTCTTCTGGCACGTCGTCGACGAGCTCCACCTCCTCAACGTGGCGGTGGTCGAGGAGGCGCGTCGCCGGGGCATCGGCCGCAGCCTGATGGCCGACCTGCTCGGCTACGCGAAGGCGCACGGCATCGCGCGCATCCTCCTCGAGGTGCGCGCGACCAACGCGCCGGCCATCGCCATGTACCGCGCGCTCGGCTTCACCGAGTTCAACGTGCGCGCGCGTTATTACGCCGACGGCGAGGACGCCTCGGAGATGTCGCTGTCTCTCTGATCCTCCTCGCCCTCGGGCTCCTCGGTCTCGCCGCGGTCCTCGCGGGCGAGCACGAGGGCCTCCTTGGCGAGACGCGCGAAGAGCGGCCCGAGCAGGAGACCCCAGGTCCCGAAGAAGGCGAGCCCGCCGAAGATCGCCGTGAGCAGCACGAACGTGGACAGCTTCAGCTCGCCGATGCGCGCGAACACCGGACGCAGGACGTTGTCGATCATCCCGATGACGAGCACCCCGACCGCGGCCATCACGATGGCCGGAACCGTCTTGCCGGCGAGCGCGAGACCGATCGCGATGGGCACCCACACGAGCGCCGTCCCCACCGAGGGGATGAGCGAGGCCACGCACGTGAGGAGCCCGAGCACCAGCGCGCGCGGCACGCCGAGGGCGAAGTACGTGATGGTGGCGATGATCCCCTGCGCGAGGCCGGTCAGCCCGACGCTGACGAACAGGCCGCGCCCCGTCTCGTTGAAGGCCGCCACGAGCCGCCGCGTGTGGCGCACGTCGAGCGGCGAGTGGCGCTCGAGCCAGCGGTAGTAGCCGGGACCGTCCACGAGGAAGACGTACACCGCGTAGACGAAGATGAAGAGCGCGAGCGCCGCCTGCGCCGCTGCCCCGGCGATGTTCGACAGCACGCCCGCCGCCTGGCTGCCGTACTCCTGGAGGAGGGCGATCGCCTTCTGCGGGGACACGAGCGAGGCGAGGTCGGTCTCGCCTCCCTTGTCGCCCGACACCACCGACACGAGCCCGCTCTTCAGGCCGTTCGACTGGAGGAGGCCTCGCCCGAGATCGGCCGCGCCGCGGACGAGCGAGAGCAGCGCGAGACCGACCGGCAGGAGGATGAGCGTCACGAGCAGCGCGGTGAGCCCGGCCGCGGCGCGGTCCCGACCATGCGTGATCTTCGAGAAGCGCAGGAGCAGCGGACGGCAGAGCACCGCGACCCAGGCCGCGAGCACGAGCGGGGCCCAGAGCGGCACGAAGGTGATCGCTCCGGCTATCGAGAGCACGAGCAGCACCGCAAGGAACGCGACCGACTGCTGACGCGGCGACAGGATCGACATGGCTCGGCTCAGGGTAATCGCGGAGCAGATCCAATGGGCGGCGTTTCCGCTACGTTCCATGGGGCATGCGACGCATCCGACGCCTCTTCACGCTTGCGCTGGGCCTCGGTCTCGGCAGCGGCATCGTGGCCCTTCCGCCCCCGGCCCGCGCGGAGACGCGCACGACGCCCACCGGGCCGCTCGCGACCGGCCTCGCCGCGCTCGCCGCGACCGACTACGCAGCGGCCGAGAAGGACCTCGGGAGCGTCAAGGGAGCAGGGGAGGCAGAGGCGAAGCTCGGTCTCGCGCGCGCCGCCTTCGAGCAGGGAAAGTACGGCGACGCCGACAAGCTGGCGCAGGCCGCCGCGGCATCGGGGGCGCTCCGCACGCGGGCGACCACGCTCCGCGCCGAGGTGCTCGAGGCGACCGGGAAGATCGCCGACGCCATCAAGCTGCTGGAGACGCTGAAGGGCGGCAAGGGCCCGGACGTCCGGCGCGCCCGCCTCCTCCTCGGCGAGTACCTCATCGCGACCGGCAAGCGCGACGACGCCGACGACCCGCTCCACAAGGTCATCGAGGAGTACAACGACGACACGATCACCGGCCAGGACGCGGAGGGGCTCGCCCAGGTCGGCCGCGCCGCCTTCCTCCTGCGCAGCCCCAAGGACGCGAACACCGCGCTCAAGGAGAGCGAGGTCGCGGACAAGAAGCAGGTGCAGACGCTGCTCTGGGCCGCCGAGCTGTTCCTCGACAAGTACGACGCAGGGCACGCCGAGGAGGAGCTGAAGGCGGCGCTCGCCCTCGCCCCGAAGCGCGCCGACGTCCTCGTCGAGCTCGCGCGCGTGAAGCTCGATCAGAGCCTCGACTTCGACGAGGCCGAGAAGCTCGTCAAGCAGGCGCTCGAGGTGAATCCGCGCCACGTCGGGGCCCTCGGCGTGCGGGCCGGCCTCGCTCTTCGCGACATGGACATCGCCGGCGCCGAGAAGGCGCTCGCGGAGGGGCTCGCGGTCGATGCGAACGACCTCGAGCTCCTCAGCCTGAAGGCCGCGGCGCGCTTCCTGGACGACGACCCGAAGGGCTTCGAGGCGGCGAAGAAGGACGTCCTCGCCCGGAACCCGCAGTTCGCCCGCATGTACGCGATCATCGGGGAGTACGCGGAGTGGGAGCATCGCTACGACGACATCGTCGCGATGATGAAGGACGCGACGAGGATCGACCCTGCCGACGGGAAGCTCTGGGCCGAGCTCGGGCTCACGCAGATGCGCAGCGGCGACGAGGCGGGCGGCCTCGACAGCATCCGCAAGGCGTGGAGCAAGGATCACTTCAACGTTCGCGTCTTCAACACGCTGAACATGTACGAGAAGGATCTCCCCGCCGCCTACGAGACCGTCGACGACGGCGTCTTCAAGATCCGTTACGCGAAGGACGAGCGCCCCGTCATGGAGCGCTACGCGCCGCGCATGCTGGGCGAGGCGTTCGGGTCGATGAAGGCGCGTTACGGGTTCGTTCCGACGGCGCCGGTGCAGGTCGAGATGTACGCGTCGCGCCAGACCTTCAGCGTCCGCACCAGCGGCCTCCCGAACATCGGCATCCAGGGCGTGTGCTTCGGGCGGGTGGTCGCCGCGATCAGCCCGCAGGCGGAGCCCTTCAACTACGGCAACGTGCTGTGGCACGAGCTCGGGCACGTGTTCGCCATCCAGCTGTCGAAGAACCACGTGCCGCGCTGGTTCACCGAGGGGCTCTCCGAGTACGAGACCATCGCGCGGCGGCCCGAGTGGGCGCGCGAGCTCGACCCCGAGCTCTACGTCGCGATCACCGAGAACCGCCTGCCCGGCGCGGTCGACATGAACCGCGCCTTCACGCACGCCTCCGACGCGGAGGACGTGACCGTCGCCTACTACGCGGCCAGCCAGATGCTGATCTGGACGGTCGAGAAGTTCGGCATGCCGCGCGTCGTCGAGGCGCTGAAGCTCTGGGGCGCCGGGAAGAAGACGCCCGACGTGCTGAAGGGCGCCTTCGGCGTGAGCGCGCAGGAGTACGACGCCGGCTATCGCGCCTGGCAGCTCGCCCGGCTCTCCCGCTACCGGACGCAGTACCTCTTCACGCTGAAGCCGAAGGACGTCGACGACGCGAAGGCGGCGCTCGCGAAGAGCCCCACCGACGCGAAGGCCCACGTCGACATGGCGGTGGCGCTCTTCCGCGGGCACAAGGCGAAGGAGGCGAAGGCGGAGCTCGACGCGGCGCTCGTCCTCGACCCGGCCAACGCCGACGCCCACTACGTCTCCGCGCAGGTCGCCCACGCCGAGAAGGACGGCGCGGGCGCGAAGCGTCACCTCGATGCGATGCGCAGCACCGGGCACGACGGGTACGTGGTGCGTTCGATGCTCGCCGACCTCGCCGAGGAGCAGAAGGACGTGGCGGCCCTGCGGCTGCACTTCGAGGCCGCCTACCGCCTCGACCCGAGCCAGAGCGAGCCGCTCAAGGGCCTCTTCGACCTCGCGACCACCGAGAAGCGGGAGGGCGACGCGCTCGATGCCCTCGAGAAGCTCGCCCAGCTCGAACAGCACGATCGCAAGGTGTGGGGGCTCCTCCTCGACAAGCTCGTGACCGCGAAGCGCTGGGACGATGCGCGGCGCGTCGGCGAGAGCGCGATCTTCGTCGACGTGCTCGGCGGCCGGACCCACACGCTCTACGCGCGGGCGCTGTCGGCGACGAACGCCCACGAGACCGCCGCGTACGAGCTGGAGAGCGCGCTCCTCTGCCCGGGCAAGCCGCCGGAAAAGGCGACCGCGCATGCGCTGCTCGCCCAGGAGCTCGCGACGCTGAAGCGGGTCCCGGAGGCGAAGAAGCACCTCGAAGAGGCGCTGAAGCTCGATCCCGAGAACGCCGAGGCGAAGGCCGTGAAGCTCTGACGGGTACGGTACGTCTGCGCAGCATCGGCGGCGCGGCGCGTCCATGGTAGGACCGCTCATGGCGCATGTGATCCCCCTCGAGGTCATCGAGAAGCTCCCGAAGACCGACCTCCACGTCCACCTGGACGGCTCGCTCCGGCTCTCCACGATCCTCGATCTCGCGGACAAGCAGCGCGTCGAGCTGCCGTCGCACGACGAGGACGGCCTCCGCAAGGCCATGAACCTCGGACAGAACTGCGGGACGCTCGTCGAGTACCTGAAGGCCTTCGACGTCACGCTCCGCGTCCTGCAGACCGCCGACGCCCTGACGCGCGCCGCCTACGAGCTCGCCGAGGACGCGGCGCGCGAGAACGTCCGCTACATGGAGGTCCGCTACTCGCCGATGCTGCACACGCGGCACGGGCTCGCGCTCACCATGGTCGTCGAGGCGGTCCTCGAGGGCCTCCGCGCCGCGCAGGACAAGTACGGCATCGAGTCGAACGTCATCCTCTGCGGGATCCGGAACGTCTCGGCCTCGAGCTCGCTCGAGATGGCGGAGCTCGCGGTCGCATACAAGAACCGCGGCGTGGTCGGCTTCGACCTCGCGGGCGCCGAGTACGATCACCCCGCGAAGCACCACCGCGCGGCCTTCCAGCTCGTGCGTGACAACAACATCAACGTGACCATCCACGCCGGCGAGGCCTACGGCCCCGAGTCGATCCACCAGGCGATCCACGTGTGCGGCGCGCATCGCATCGGCCATGGCTGCCGGCTCCGGGAGGACGGCGACCTGCTCCACTACGTCAACGATCACCGCATCGCGCTCGAGTGCTGCCCGTCGTCGAACGTGCAGACCGGCGCCATCCGCGACCTCGCGAGCCACCCGCTGAAGCTCTACAAGAACCTCGGCCTGCGCGTGACCGTCAACACCGACAACCGCCTCGTCACCGACACGACGGTCTCGAAGGAGCTGTGGCTCTGTCACACGCAGATGGGCCTGTCGCTCGACGATCTGAAGCAGGTCATCCTGAGCGGCTTCAAGAGCGCGTTCATGCCCTTCCACGTGAAGCAGCAGCACCTTCGCAAGGTCAGCGAGGAGCTGAACGCGTTCGTGCACGAGCAGGAGGAGTCGTCGCGCACGCTTCCGCACGCCGCGCCGTCCTCGAGCGCGCTCATCGCGCAGCCGTCACAGAACTAGGCGCGCGCGCTCAGCCCCCGCAGGGCGTGTTGCACGACGTCGACGCGCACTGCTGCAGGTCCTGATAGTCGGACCTCGCGTCCGAATAGAGGCTGTCGCACGTGTCGGCGCAGGCCTGCGTCTCGCACGTGCTGAGGCACTGCACGAGCAGCGAACAATGCTGGCTGTCGGAGCAGGCGGTGCTCTCGTTGCAGCAGTACGTCTTGAGGCACGACGCGCAGGTGGTGTCGCCGGCGGCCGGGCTGCACGACCTCGGGAGGGTTCCGCCGCCGCCGCTCGTGCCGCTCGTGCCGCCGCCGACGACGACTCCGCCGCTGCTACTGCTGGTGTTGCCGCTGCTGCTGCTGCTGCTGCTGCTGGACGAGGTGCCGGTTCCGACGCCCGTGCTGCTGCACGCAGCGCCCGCGAGGACCGCACCGACCAGCCCGACCCCGACGAGACCCTTCGAAGCATGGTGGCGGCGCATCGTTGCTAGTATGGAGCCCGCCGCTGTCGCCCGTCCATGAGCAAGATCCACCACTCCGTCAGCGACGTCGCCCAGACCCGCGTCGGCACGCGGATCCGCGGGAAGTGGCGCGTCGACAAGCTGCTCGGCGTCGGGGGCATGGGCGCGGTCTATGCCGCGACGCATCGTAACGGCAGCCGCGTCGCGCTCAAGGTGCTGCATCCGCAGCTCTCGATGATGAGCGACATCCGGGCCCGGTTCGCGCGCGAGGGCTACGTCGCGAACGCCGTGAACCATCCTGGCGTGGTGCGCGTGCTCGACGACGACGAGACCGAGGACGGCGCGGCGTTCCTCGTGATGGAGCTGCTCGAGGGCGAGACGGCCGACGCACGGGCCCGCCGGCTCGGGGGCCGCCTCTCGATCGACGACGCGCTCCTCGTGGCGGACGCCCTGTGCGACGTGCTCGCCGCCGCCCACGCCTCCGGGATCGTGCATCGCGACATCAAGCCCGAGAACGTCTTCTTCGCGAAGGACGGCGCGGTGAAGGTGCTCGACTTCGGGATCGCGCGGCTCCGCGCGATCACCCTCGGCGAGGAGGTCGACGACGAGGGGGGCGGGCCGCCTCCCCACCTTCGCACGCGCACCGGCGTGACCATCGGCACCCCGGCGTTCATGCCGCCCGAGCAGGCGCTCGGACGCACCGACGAGGTGGACGCGCTCAGCGACGTCTGGGCGGTCGGCGCCACGCTCTTCGCCCTCCTCGCCGGCCGCATCGTGCACGACGCGAAGACCCACATGGAGGTGGTGATCGCCGCCGCCACCGCCCAGGCCAAGTCGCTCGGCTCGTTCGCCCCGGACCTGCCGAAGGCGGTCGTCGAGCTCGTCGATCGGGCGCTCGCGTTCAAGAAGGAGGACCGCTGGCCCTCCGCGCGCGCGATGCAGGTCGCGGTGCAGAAGGCGCGCCCGCCGGTTCGGCGCACCTCGGTGGGCGCGCTCGCCTCGGCGCATCCCTCGTCGGCAGGGACGCCGCCGCCCTACGCCTCGACGGGCCTCGGCCTCGGCTCGCAGGCGCCCGCCTCCGCCGCGTCGAGCGGCCGCTGGGCCGAGGAGCGGAAGCTCGCGACCACCGTGTTCGCCGAGCTCGTCGGCTTCAGTGACCTCGCCAACGACCTCGAGCCCGACGCCGTGCGCGAGCTCGCCAATGCGTTCTTCGAGCCGCTGTCGCGGGAGGTCGAGGCGGAGGGCGGCACCGTCATCAAGTACGTCGGCGACGGCATCATGGCGGCGTTCGGCGTGCCCACCGCCCACGAGGACGACGCGGCGCGCGCGGTGCGGGCCGCGCTCGTCATGACCGCCCGCGTGCGGGAGCTCGCCCAGAAGCGCAACGTCGACGTGGCGCTCCGGGCCGGGATCA
This sequence comes from Labilithrix sp., assembly GCA_028287035.1. The sequence goes on from JAQBQL010000004.1 coordinate 14,259, forward strand.
ACACGGGCCTCGTGATGGTGGGCACGGTCGGGATCGGCAGCCGCGCGAGCGCCGACGTGATGGGAGCCACGGTCAACGTGGCGAGCCGCATCGAGTCGGCCGCGCAGCCCGGCGAGGTCCTCGTCGGCGTCGCCACCGAGCGCCTCGTCCACGACCGCTTCGTCCTCGAGGCCGTCGCGCCCGTGGCGGTGAAGGGCGTCGCCGATCCCGTCGCGATCTTCCGCGTGGTGCGCGAGCGCGAGGACGACTCGTCCGGCTCGGTCCGCCTGCGTAGCGCCTCGGGCACGCCGTTCTTCGCGCGGCAGCGCGAGCTCGAGCTCCTGGTCGGCCTCTTCGACACCGTCAGGTCGACGGGCTCGCTCCGCATCGCCGAGATCACGGGCGAGGTGGGGCTCGGCAAGGGGCACCTGCTCCGCCAGCTCCGCATCGCGCTCGCCGCGCGCGAGCCGCAGCCGACCGTCCTTCATGCGACGCGCGTGGTCGGCGTCGCGCCGCTCGGGTTCGTGGGCAAGATGCTGCGCGCGCGCTTCAACGTGCGCGTGGACGATTCGCCCGAGGCGGTGCGCGCGCGCGTCGTGGAGGCGGTGGCGAAGAGCTGGGAGGCCGGCGAGCTCGAGGACGGCCGCGAGGCGGGGCGGCTCCTCGCCGACCTCGTCGCCCCGACCCCGGTGGCGCCGCTCCTCGAGACCGAGATATCCACCGACGCGACGCGCACGGTCTCGGCGTTCAGCGACTGGGTCCGGCGCCTCGCTCGCGCGACGGGCGAAGGCGGCGCGCCGCGGCCGGTCGTGATGATCATCGAGCAGGTGCAGTGGTCGGATCAGGCGTCGCTCGATCTGCTCCAGTACCTCGTCCGCGCGCTGCGCCGCGAGCGGGTGCTCGTCGTCATCTCGGCGCGCCCCGAGACCAGCGAGCACGTGCCCTCGTGGATGACCGGCTCGGACATCCGCACGAAGCTGGAGCTGCATCCGTTCCCCGAGGACGTGATGGACCGCTTCCTCGACGATCTCTTCCGCCAGGTGCCGAGCTTCCCGCGCGAGGTGAAGCGGGAGATCATGCGCCGCGCCGAGGGCAACCCCGATCTCTGCAAGGAGCTCGTGCGGCTGCTCGTGGACCGCGGCGCGCTCGCCGTCGACGAGCAGCACGTGCCGGTCAAGTGGGACAAGAACCGGTCGGCGAAGCTCGATCTCCCGGACACCGTGCGCGGCGTCTTGCAGGCGCGGCTCGACGGCCTGCTCCCGGTCCACAAGGAGATCCTGAAGCTCGCCTCGGTGATCGGTCGGACCTTCTGGGTGGGCGCCCTTCGCGATCTCTTGCCCGCCGATCTCGCCGACGACGAGCTCGCCGCGAGCCTCGATTCGCTGCGCGCGCGCGAGCTGATCAAGCCGTCCGGGGCGTCGACGGTCTCGGGCGAGCGCGAGCTCACGTTCGCCACGCAGGCGCTCTGCGACGCGGCCTACGAGCTCGTCCCGCGGGCGCAGTCGGTGGCCGCGCACCGCAAGGTCGCCGACTGGCTCCTCGGCCGCGGCGAGCTGTGGGAGGGCGGGCACGCGAACCTCGCGGCTCATCTCGAGGCAGCCGGCGAGAAGCCGCGCGCGCGGCGTCTCTACCTGAACGCCGCGCGGCACGCGGTCAGCGTCTGCGCGTACCCCGAGGCGGTCGACTTCTTCGGCCGCGTCGCCGCGCTGTGGGACGCGGCGGTCACCGCTGACGAGCGCATCACGCGGGCCGGCGTCCTCCGCGAGCGCGCCGCCGCGGAGTCACGCACCGGGCGCTTCGAGGAGGCGCTCCGCTCGCTCGATGCCTGCGCGGCGGATCTCGAGGCGGCCGGCGTGCGCAGCGATGACGCGGTCCACGCGTGGGTGCTGCTCGAGCGCGGCTCGGTCCTGAAGGAGTACGGCCGCGTCGAGGAGTCCATCGCCGTGCTCTCGCGCGCCGTCGACATGTGCCGCGCCCAGCTCGCGCCGAGCGTGCTGCACATGCGCGTCTTCGCGGCGCGCGCCTTCCAGTACTCGACGCGCGGCGAGCGCGAGGCGGCCCGCCGCGACGTGGAGGAAGGCCTCCGCGTCGGCCAGCAGCTCCACATCCGCGACGCCGCGTGGCACGTCGCGATGGCGCGTCTCAAGGACGCCGAGGGGTCGATCTACTTCTTCTCGGGCGACCTCGTGGCCGCCGAGGGCGCGTACCAGGCGGCCCTCGAGCTGCGCGAGCTCGCGGGCGACACGCAAGGGCTGCCGGACGGGTACGTGAACCTCGGCGGCGTGGCGTACACCCGCGGCGACCACGCCGCGGCGGCCGCCTATTACGAGCGCGCGCTCGCCGCGGCCAAGAAGGCGCGCTGGGCGGCCCGCGAGGCGATCGGTCACTCGAACCTCGGGCAGGTGAAGCTCGCGCTCGGCCAGCACGAGATCGCCGCGAGCGAGCTCGCCATCGCGTGCCGGCTCGGCGAGGAGGGCGGCTATCTCGACGTGCTCGCCGACAGCGCGCGCGCCCTCGTCGAGGTGGAGCTCGCGCGGGGCGACGTCGACCTCGCGCTCACGCTCGCCGCGACCGCGCTCGCCCATGCCGAGCGCTCCCAGACCCCGTCCTTCGTCGCGATGGCCCATGCCGCGTCGATGGACGCGTGGCTGGCAAAGCTCTATCGGGACCGCGATCGGGCGGCGCTCGCCAACGCGCGTGACCACCAGGAGCGCGCCTGTGTCATCCTGCGCCAGATCGGGCAGGACCACCTGGCCGAGACGATCGCCCGGCGTTATGGCCAGGGAAGCAATGCAACCGTCGACACGTAGGAAGACCCTGTGATGATCCGCCCGCCGTCCGCCCCCCTCCTCGCGTGCCTCGCCGCTCTCCTGGGTTGTTCCTGCAAGAGCACGGAAACCGAGTTCACCGGCACGATCCCGCCTGGCGCGGGGCTCGCGTGCAGCGCCACCGCGACCGCCGCCGACAGCGGCGGGCTCACCGCGTCGCTCGCCAGCGCGGGCGCCGGAACCTGCGTCGTCCTCACCGGGGCGACCTACGCCGGGCCGTTCACTGTGCCAGCCGGTGTGTCGGTGGTGGCCCAGAACGGGTCACGCGCGGCCATCACGGGTGGGACGGCACAGGCGCCCACCGTGACGCTCGGCGAGGGGTCGGGCCTCTTCTTCGTCGACCTCGCCGACGCGCCCGGGGTGGCGGTCGCGGTGCGCGCCGCGAACGCGGTCGTGAACGGCGTGACGGTGAGCGGCGCGAAGAGCGCGGCCCTCGCCATCCGCTGCACGGAGGCAGCGACGCCGGGCTGCGCGACCGGCACCGTGAAGGTCCTCGAGACGAAGCTCGCCACCAGCACGATGGGCCTCTGGGTCTCGGGCGCTCACCTCGTGATGACCGGCGGATCGAGCTCGAGCCACACGAGCACCTCGCTCGCCTCGGCGGCCGGCCTCGTCGCGGTCGACGGCGCGCGCATCGAGCTCGACGGCGTCACGATCGAGAAGAACCAAGGCGTCGGCGTCCTCGTCGACGGCCCGCTCACCACGGCCGCCATCAAGAACGGCACCATCAACGAGAACGCCGAGCGCGGCGTGTGGCTCCAGAAGGTGGCCGGCACCCTCGACGCGCCGTCGGTGCAGATCACCGACACGAAGATCGAGCGGAACAAGATCGTCGGCCTCGGCGCCCTCTCGTCCCACGGCATCGTCGTCAAGGGCGGCCGGGTCGCGGAGACGGTCGCCGCGCCGCTGCCCACGAACCTCGAGTCGACCGAGCAGGTCGGCGACGGCTTCGGTCTCTTCAGCTCGGCGGACGTGAAGCTCGACGGCACGACCATCGAGGCCAACGCGCGGTCGGCGGGCGTCGTCGACGTGGTCGACACGGTGCAGCTCACCGGGATCATCATCGTCGGCGGCGGCGCGAAGATCGGCGCCGAGGGCGTGAACGGCCTCAAGATCGTCGTCCAGGAGATCTCGCACGCCGACGTGCAGATCGACGTGAACGACCGCTCGATCCCGCCGGCGAAGCTCGGCGTGAGCGCGCCCAGCCTCGCCGTCCCGTCCGTCCTCTAGCGAGGACCCCGCGCGGTCACTTGCAGGCCGGGTCGAACAGCTCGGGCCGGTACTCGAAGTGCATCGTGTCGTAGTGGTACCAGCGGCCGCCCCACGCGAAGCCCTCGGCCTCGAACGCATCGACGATCGCCTGAGGGATCTGGTTCTTCCAGGTGAACGTGCCGGCGTCCGACGCCGCCTTGTCCCACTCCCAGTACGCGCTCTTCGCGACCACGATGTCGATGGCCGCCCCGTACGAGTGCACGCTCATCCGGGTGGTGTTCGCGATGGGCCGCCACTCGAACGTGCCGCCGAGCGGGCCCTTCACGTAGCCGGCCAGCGAGGGGGTGGCCGCGATCAGCGTGTCGAGGCGCGTGCTCACGCGGCCGAGCGCGGCGGCGGCGAGCGCGTGGAATTTCACGGTCTGCCCGGCGAACGGGACGGTGACGAGCTTCGCCTGCACCGCCGCGGCCGTGCCGCCGTAGGTCGCCTCGAAGAGCACGTCGTTCCGGATGCGTCCGGGGTCGTGATCGACCGCCGTGACCGGCGCGATGGCCCCTGCCACGTACGGGATCGCGAGCGTGTCCTCGAGGTCCGGGCCCTCCATCGTGACGTCGAACGTCTTGGTCTTGCCGTCGTCCCAGGGGAGCCGCGTCCCGTCGGGGAGCAGCAGTGCCCAGCCCGCGCCGTCGGCCACCGGCGTCCCGACGAAGTGCCTGGCGAGGCAGGCGAGCCGCGCCGGCACCCCGGAGCCGGGAGGGGTGGTCGACGTGGGGGCGCTCGATGGCGGGGCGGTGGGGGCAGGGGCAGACCCGCTGGCGGCAGGCAACCCCGGAGCCGGCGCGGGAGCCTGGGGCGGCTCGTCGTCCCCCCCGCTGCACGCGCCGCACGCGCCGCACAGGCCGGCCACCACGAGGAGAGCCGAGGTCCGCATCGGCGCCGACCCTAGCATCGCCCGCGGCGGGCGGCATTTTCCCGAGAGTTCGCGGGAGACTTGGGCCTCGGGAAGAAATCCGGTAGGTAGCTCGTTCCGCGGCCGCCGTGATCTGCGGCGTCCCGGACGAACTGTCTTCGTGTCTCCCTGGCTTGGTTCGGAGGTTGGATGTCGACCGACGTGATGATCTACGCGAACGGCCTCTCCAAGAGGTATGGCTCGTTCCGCGCGCTCGATGATGTGAGCTTCGAGGTAAGGCGTGGTGAAATCGTGGGCTTTCTCGGCCCGAACGGCGCCGGCAAGTCGACGACGATGCGCATCCTCACCTGCTTCATCGCGCCTACCTCGGGCGTGGCGAAGGTGCAGGGGCAGGACGTGTTCGACGACACCCTCGCGGTACGCGCGAGCCTCGGCTACCTGCCGCAGCGCGCGCCCCTCTACCTCGAGATGACCGTCTACGAGTACCTGCGCTTCGCGGCGCAGGTCCGCAACATCTCCGATGACATGTTCAAGGCCCGCGCCCGGAACGTCGTCGAGATCTGCGGCCTCGCCCAGTCCCTCTCGAAGGAGATCCGCCAGCTGTCGCACGGCTACCGCCAGCGCGTCGGCCTCGCGCAGGCGCTCATCCACGACCCGCCCATCCTCATCCTGGACGAGCCGACGAGCGACCTCGACCCGAACGAGAAGGCCGAGTTCCTCAACTACCTGAAGCAGATCGGCAAGGACCGCACGGTCCTCCTCTCGACGCACAACCTCAAGGAGGTCGAGACCGCCTGCGCCCGCGCCATCATCGTGTCGCGCGGCCGCGTCGTCGCCGACGGCGCGCTCGACGAGATCCGCGCCAAGAGCGGCGGCGTCCGTTACATGGTGCAGGTCCAGGAGTCGGCGAGCAGCTCGCCCTACCGCGGCACCGGCGCCCTCCCGCGCCAGTCCGAGGTCGAGTCGGCGCTCGCCACGATCAAGGGCATCAAGAAGGTTGCCGAGCTCCCCACCGACGAGCGAGCGCACGCGTTCGCGCTCGACGGCGAAGAGGGCGTCGACCTCCGCGCCGACATCTTCCGCCTCGTGGCCGACAAGGGCTGGGTCCTCCTCGAGCTCCACCGCGACACGCAGACCCTCGAGCAGGTCTTCCGTCAGCTCACCATCGGCGACGAGCGCCGCAACCGCCAGGTCGGTCCCGTGACCGAGTCGCGGGGCGCGGTCGACGACGAGGACGAGGACGAGGAAGAAGAAGACGACGACGAGGAAGACGACTCGGACGACGAGGCAAAGCGATGAGCAGCGAGACCGTCGAGAACGACACCAAGAAGAAGCTCCTCGCCGCGGAAGCGGCCGAGGCGCGTGACGACGACGACCGCGACGACGAGGAGGACGACGCGTCCCCCATCCCCCCGAAGGCCACGCTCGACGCGCCGGGCCCGAAGCTCGCCCTCCACCGGCCGAGCGCCGCGAAGATGATCTGGGTGCTCTCGAAGCGCGAGATCAGCGGCTACCTGAACTCCGCGATCACGTACATCGTCATCGCGATCAGCATGATCGCCGTCGGCGCGTACTTCTTCTTCTACAAGGGCGGCTTCTGGCAGGTCGACCGCGCGTCGATGTCGCGCATGTTCGATGCGCTCCCCGTTGCGCTCTGCTTCCTGACCATCCCGCTCTTCACGATGCGCTCGCTCTCCGACGAGAAGCGCGTCGGCACGATCGAGCTGCTCATCACGATGCCCGTGAAGGACAACGAGGTCATCCTCGGGAAGTTCATCGGCTCGCTCACGATGGTGACGCTGCAGATCCTCCTGCTCGTGGCCTACCCGCTCGTGATGTTCACGCGGGCGCCGTTCTGGCACCTGGGCGAGCTCGACTGGAGCCCCTTCTGGGTCGGCATCCTCGGCCTCTTCCTGCTCTCCGCAGCAGGCACCGCGATCGGCGTCATGTGGTCGTCGTTCACGGAGAGCCAGATCCTCTCCTACTTCGCGACGATGATGACCCTGGTCGTCCTCTACGCGATCGGCTTCGGCACCGAGTACATCCAGGGATGGCTCGGCGACGCGGTCTCCTTCATCAGCCTGCACAGCCGGTTCGAGCCGTTCGCACGCGGCCTCATCGACTCGCGGGCGCTCATCTATTTCCTTTCCCTCACGGTCCTCGGGCTCGTGATCGCCTTCCGCTCCCTCGAGAGCCGGAAGTGGTCCTGAAGAGGCACGCACATGGCCATGGAACGTAAGAAGAAGGCAGCGACCGAGAGCGGCGCGCTGGTCCTCATCATTGCTCTCATCCTCGTGGGCGTGAACACGCTCAGCTACTTCATGTACTTCCGCAAGGACACGACGAACGCGGAGCGCTACACGCTCTCCGCGGGCTCGGGTCGGCTGCTGAAGTCGATGAAGAGCGAGATGAAGGTCGAGGCCTACGTCACGAAGGGTCTCCCCAAGCTCGACGCCTTCGTCCGCGATCTCCGCGATCTCCTCCAGCAGTACAAGGACGCGAGCGGCGGTCACTTCGACTACGTGATCGTCGAGGCGAAGGACGAGGAGGCGAAGAAGAAGGCGAAGGAAGCCGGCCTCCAGGAGATCCAGTTCGGCGAGGGCTCGGACACCGAGGACAAGGCCGAGTTCGCCAAGGGCTACATGGGCCTCGTCATCAACTACGGTGCCGAGCGCGACAAGATCCCGGTGCTCTCGCCCGACAACAACACGGGCATGGAGTTCTGGATCACGAACAAGATCCGCGAGGTCCGCGACAAGGGTGACGGCCTGAAGCACAAGGTCGGCCTCCTCACCGGGCACGACGAGATCAAGCTCTCGGAGCCGAACCTCGTCCCCGCGAACAGCGGCCAGAAGCCCAACCTCCAGGGCATCGTCAGCCAGTACTTCCCGTTCTACCAGTTCGTCGACGTCGACCTGAAGAACGGCGACGCCGAGGTCGACGACTCGCTCGACGGCCTCATCATCACGCAGCCGGGCAAGGACCTCACCGAGAAGGAGCTCCGCCGCATCGACCAGTTCGTCATGCGCGGCAAGAGCCTCGCGGTCATCGCCAGCGCCGTGAACATCAAGGCGTCCGACGCCACGATGAACGCGACGCTCTCGACGCACGGCATCGACAAGCTGCTCGACGGCTACGGCATCGAGATGCGCAAGGACGCGCTCCTCGAGTTCGGTCGCCCCTTCCGCGTCAACGTCTACACGCAGGGCGGACCGCAGACGATGCGCTTCCCGCCGCTCCACGACGTCCGCGACGACTTCCGCTTCACCGGCGACGAGCAGCTGCTCGACACGGGCTTCGCGGCGTTCTTCCGGATCACGCAGGTCCCGTTCCCGTTCGACTCGTCGCTCGTGCTCCACCGCGAGAAGCAGCCGGACGTGACCGACCCCGCCAAGTTCAAGGTCCTCGCGCGCACCACGCCGAAGACCCTGCGCGAGACGAGCGACACGGTCGACATGAAGCCGATGCGCCAGTGGCGCCCCAAGGGCGAGTTCAGCCAGTTCAACATCGCCGCCACCATCGAGGGCAAGCTGAAGTCGGCCTTCCCGGCCGGCGACAAGATGGGCGTCGAGACCCCGGCCCAGGTCGCGGCCGACAAGTCGGCCCGCGTCCTCGTCATCTCCTCGTCGCAGTTCTTCGCGAACCCCTTCGCCCGCGCCGGCAACGGCCCGGACATGGGCCAGATGGGCATGCAGATGCCCCCCGGCATGGGCGGCGACGAGCAGCTCCAGCAGCTCGCGATGCCCTACGCGCAGCAGATCCTGACCAACACCATCCTCGTGTTCAAGAACATGCTGGACTGGGTCACCGGCGACGTGGACCTCCTCGCGGCCTCCGCGAAGATCCTCCAGGAGCCGGGCCTCGCCTACGGCGACGTGTCGAAGCCCAACTTCGACGAGCTCACCGAGGACCAGGTCAAGAAGCAGGACGACGTTCTCAAGAACGAGCGCAAGCACACCCAGCGCTGGGTCGAGGGCGTCCTCATCCTCGGCCTTCCGTTCCTCTTCGGGCTGATCGGCTTCGCCCTCTGGCGTCGCCGCATCTCGACGCGCGAGAACGTCTCGCTCGCTTGATCGCGAAACGATAAACAACGGTTCCCGAGACAACGCATGGAACGCTCGACACAGATCTGGGTTGGAGTCGTGGTGCTGGCTGCCCTCGCGGGCGGCGTCTACAAGGTGTCGAAGGACGACGCGGCGAAGGGCTCTGCCTCCGCCGCCGCGGCCGACCTCCCCGAGCTCAAGGTGAGCGACGATCTCGACAAGATCGTCATCACCAACGCCGAGAAGGGCGACACCGTCCTCGAGAAGAAGGGCACGGACAAGGACGCGAAGTGGGAGGTCACGAAGCCCGTGAACGCCCCCGCGAACCAGACCAACGTGAAGCAGCTCCTCGACAACCTGAAGGAGCTGAAGGCAAAAGAGGCGATCATCTCGAACGCCAACGACGAGCAGAAGAAAGAGTACCAGTTCGACAAGGACAAGGCGGTCCACGTGGTCGCCTACAAGGGCTCGGACAAGAAGCTCGACGCCACGTTCGGCAAATCCGGCGCGCGCGGCCAGATGGCCATGATCGACGGCAAGCCGGGCATCTACGCGGTGACCGGCTACTCGAGCTACGTCTACGCCCGCGAGGTGAAGGGCTGGCGTGACACCGAGGTCTTCAAGTTCGACGACGCGAACGCCACGCAGGCGACGGTCGAGAACAAGAACGGCACCTTCTCGTTCACCAAGGGCGACAACTGGGCCGGCACCTACAAGGACAAGCCGATCCCGGACTTCGACGCCGACAAGGTGAAGGACGGCATCCGGAACGTCAAATCGCTCAACGCCGAGGACTTCGGCGACGGCAAGCCCGCGACCGAGACCGGTCTCGACGCCCCCGAGGGCAAGCTCACCGTCACGCTGAAGGATGGCGCGGGGAAGTACGTGCTGAAGATCGGCAAGGTCTCCTCCGGCACGAGCCACTACGCGCAGAAGGAAGGCGACCCCACGATCTACGTCGTGCCGCAGCATGCTGCGGAGCTGGCCCTCACCGACGTCGCGAAGCTGCAGAAGCCGAAGGACGCAGGCGCGGACTCCGGCAAGGGCGGCGGCTCGTCGCCGATGCAGATGCCTCCCGGCATGCAGATGCCCCCGGGCATGCAGATGCCGGCGGGGCATCCCGGCGCAGACCCGCACGGCCACTGATTCCAGGTCGGGGTCGTGCTAGCGGTGGGCCATGGATCTCTTCGGCCACATGCAAGCGTACGACTACGGCGAGGTTCACTTCGAACACGACAAGGCGACGGGGCTCAAGGCCATCGTCGCCGTCCATGACTCCCGGCTAGGGCCGGCGCTCGGCGGCTGCCGCTTCCTCCCGTACGACACGGACGAGGACGCGCTGATCGACGCGCTCCGGCTCGCGCGAGGCATGACCTACAAGGCGGCGCTCGCCGGCCTCGCCCACGGCGGCGGCAAGAGCGTCCTCATCCGGCCGAGGGAGCACTTCGACCGCGTCGCGCTCTTCCGCGCGTTCGGTCGCTTCATCGACAACCTGGGCGGTCACTACATCACCGCCGAGGACAGCGGCACCGGCCTCGAGGACATGGAGGTCATCCGCACGGTGACCAAGCACGTCACCGGCGTCGACCAGGCGAACGGCGGCTCCGGCGATCCGTCGCCGTACACCGCGCTCGGCGTTCGCCGGGGCATCGAGGCGTGCGTGAAGGCCAAGCTCGGTCGCGCGTCGCTCGAGGGCGTGCACGTCGCGGTGCAGGGCGTCGGTCACGTGGGCTACCACCTCTGCCGCGAGCTCCACGAGCAGGGCGCGAAGATCTCGGTGGCCGACGTCGACCCGCTGAAGGCGGAGCGCGCCACGCGCGAGCTCGGCGCCACGGTCGTCCCGCTCGAGGACATCTTCTCGATCGAGTGCGACGTGGTCGCGCCCTGCGCGCTCGGCTCGGCGCTGAACGACACGACGATCCCGAAGCTGAAGGCGAAGATCGTGGCGGGCGCCGCGAACAACCAGCTCGCCCAGCCCCGCCACGGTGACGACCTCTACGCGCGCGGCATCCTCTACGCGCCCGACTACGCGATCAACGCGGGCGGGCTCGTGAACGTCGCGCAGGAGGTCCTCGGGTACGACGCGCAGAAGTCGCGCGCGAAGACGATGGAGATCTACGACACGATCTTCGAGATCGCCGACCGCAGCGCGAAGACGAAGGCGCCGACGTACCGCATCGCCGACATGATGGTGGAAGAGAAGCTCGCGAAGATCGCGCCGCGCGACGGGTCGTCGCCGCGGGGCTGATCGATCGCGGTCAGCGGAGCTCGCGCTCGGCGATGTCCATGGGGACGTCGCCGAGCTCGGTCCACGCCCGGGCGCGCGCCGCCGCCGCGGCAGGGCCCTTCGCGAACAGCACGAGCGCACCGTAGCCGGCGCCGATCGCGCGCGCCGGCTGCGCGAGCGCGATCCGCTCCCACCGCGCGATGACATCGGGGGTCGGGCGCGAGCGCGGGCGATGCCGTGCCGTCGTGGCCTCGAGCGTGGTGCTGCCGCGCGCGACGTCGAGAGCCCAGCGCGCGATCGTCACGTGATCGTGCAGCACGACGAGCGCGATGGCGCGGGCGATCTCGTCGTTCGCGGTCGCGAGCAGCGCCGAGCCCTGCATGGCGGCGGCGCGCTCGACGGGCGGCTCGAGGGCGCGGAGCCGCGAGCCCTGCACGTCGCGGAGCGCCGTGAGCGGAGGGCGCCGCGGGAACGTGAGCGGCGCCGCCTGCGCCTCGATGCGGTCGCTCGGGGCGTGCGACGCCTCGACGGCCTCGGCCACCTGTTTCTCGAGGTCGCTCTCGAGGGCGGCCAGCTGCGCGTCCAGCTGCTCGGGGGCGGTGGTGATCCCGACCTCGGCGGCGAGCGAGCGGGACACCGCGGGCCAGTCCGAAGCGGCGCCGCCGCGCGGGCGGTTGGATCGTTGCTCGAGCGCCTCGCGCAGGCGGACCAGCACCGCGGTCGAGCGGCCCAGCGCGGACGCCTCGATGAGGTGCTCGAGCGCGTCGAGCGCGTCGTCGAGCTCGCGCGCCCGCACCACGTCGAGGTCGCCCGGGGCGGCGTTCGTGCCGAGCGCGGCGAGGACGTCCTCGAGGCGGCGCGACAGCCAGCGATCGCGCTCGGCCGCCTCCTGCGGGTTCCGCGGCGCCTGCCACGTGTCGATCAACGCCCGCACGAGGGCGCTCGACGCGCGGGGCAGGACGCGCTCCTCCTCGAGCCGCGCCGCCTCCGCATCGACGAGCCGCACGAGCAGCGTCGCCTCGAGCGCCGGACGCGCCATGGCTCCTCCCGCGGCCGCCGGAAGCGTCCTCGGCGCAGCGGCCACCTTGGCCCGGACCTTCGCGAGGCCACGCGCCCGCGCCTCGAAGGAGAACGGGTCGATCGCGCCGTCCACCACCGCGAGCGACGGATCCTCGGCGAGCATCGCCCCCATCGTCACGCGCTGGAGATCGGCCTCGGTGGGCCTGACGTGCGCCCGGTCGGCGACGCGTCGATCGAGCGCCGCCAGATCACGGAGCGTCTCGTCCTCGAGCGACGCGAGCGCGGCGACCGCGCCGGCCGCGTCGGGCGTTCGTCCGGCGGGCGATGTGCTCGGCGGGGGCGAGCCGCATGCGCAGGCGAGGAGCGAGAGCGCGAGGAGGAGCGACGGGCGACGCATCAGAGAGACTCGGTGTGGCTCTTCATGGGTAGATGTCGTCCGCCGCACCATCCTAGCGGACGGCTCGCGCCCTCTCTACACTCGGGTGGTGGCCCCTCGATCGTCCGGCAGGCTCCTCCGCTCCGCTGTCGTGTCCACCGCGCTGCTCGCGCCCGTCACGCTCGTGAGCGCGCTCCTCGGGGCCTGCGGCGACGAGCGACCTCCTGCCGCCGAGGGCTCGACGGGTCATCCGACGGGCAGCGGCGGCGGCGGAACCAGCTCGGGCGACGGCGGCGGGGTCATCGGGATCGAGGTGCTCGGCTATTCGACCATGTGCCGAGCGGCGGACGGCGGGGTCAGCACCGTCACCGTGAACGACCCCGAGATCGACTGCAGGTGCACGAAGGTCCCGCTCGGCGCGTACGACGTGACGATGCCGTGCGGCTTTGCCGTGTGCTCCGTGGGGTTCGACCAGACCGTGGTGTGCGGCTACGACGGCGTCGTGACGCACTACCCGACCTGCCCGCTCGCGACCGGCATCCCCGAGGGCTGGATGCGCCCGTGCTCCGATTTCGGCCCGCCCGACCAGGTCGACGGCGGCGTCGACGCGGCCGCGAACGAGCGCGACGGCGGCTGAGCGCGCTCAGTCCGGATCGGGATCGTTCGAGAACTCGATCGGGTACTCCACGGTGACGGTGCCGCCGTGGGCCGGCGGACGGAACGCCAGCGTCGAGAGGGACTCGCGCATGCACGTCGACATCCGCTCGTCGGCGACGCCGCCGTCGGGATCGGCCGAGGCGTCCTCGACGATGCCCCCGAGCTTCTCGTCGGCGACGATGGTGAACTTCATCGCGACGCGACCGCCCGCGTCCTTCCGCGACAGGAGCTCCTCGTAACAGGCCTTCGCCATCGGGAAGAACTCGGTGCGGACGACCTCCTGGATGTACGCCGGGTCCATCCCGGTCCCGCCGTCGCCCGGCGGCGCAGGCAGGAACCGCCCGCCTTTCGCGGCCGCCGCGATGGCGGGGTCCTCGCTATGGGCCCAGCCCTCGAGGATGCGTTTGCGGAGGGCGTCGCGGACCGACCGATCTGCGATGGTCCGCGTGATACCTGCGTCGACCACCGCCCCGTTGTCGGTGACGGCTCCCGCGGAAGACGGCGGCGGATCGGTGGTGAAGCCGATCCCGGGCTTGCTGAGCGGGACGTGCGTGCTGCTGCTCGTCAGCCCGATCGCGAAGAGGATGCCCACCACGAGGATGATGCCGCCGAGCAGGACGAGGAGCAGCTTCTTGCCCTCGACGCGCCCAGGCTTGCGCGGTTGATTCACGCGCCCATCATGCCAGGCTTTTCGCGAGGGTACGGGCGTTATAGGGTGGGCCCGTGGCACTCAGCATCGATCGCCCGACGCGCATCCTCACCCGAGCACTCTCCGGTTCGGCGAAGAGGCTGTGGCCTCTGGTCCAGCGACTCAACCGCACGATCGAGCGGCCCTCCGCGAAGCCGTCCTGGGCGCCTGCCCCGCTGCTGAAGAGGCGCGAGCGATCGTTCCCGCAGCTCGGGTTTCCGCGCGAGACCGACTCGCTCTGCCCGCGCTGCGTGAAGGAGGTCCGCACGGACATCCTCTCGGGCAAGCGTGAGCTGAGCGAGCTCGTCGACGGCCGCCCGGGCGAGGTGCGCGCGAAGATCCACGAGCAGGTCGTCGACGGCGTGTCCTGCATCGTCATGTCGAAGGACTGCCCGACGCACGGGCACTTCGAGGACGTGATGTCGATCGACCCGGCCTTCATGAGCCGGCTCGAGATGCTCTATCCCGGTCGCGACTTCCTCGCGCCGCTCACCAAGCTGCGCGAGCACGGCTCGTCCAGCATCAAGTACGGCCGCGGGTCGGTGCTCACCGTCGACCTCACGAACCGCTGCAACATGATGTGCGACCCGTGCTTCATGGATGCGAACCAGGTCGGTTACGTCCACGAGCTCGAGTGGGACGACATCCAGAAGATCCTGGACGACGCGCTCACGGTGCAGCCGCGCCGGCAGATGAGCATCCAGTTCTCGGGCGGCGAGCCGACGCTCTCGCCGTACTTCCTGCGCGCCATCCAGTACGCCCGCGAGAACGGCTTCTTCGCCGTGCAGTGCGCAACGAACGGCGTGCGCTTCGCGCAAGATCCGCAGTTCGCGCGCGACGCGAAGGCCGCGGGTCTTCGCATGGCCTATCTCCAGTTCGACGGCGTCGACAACGAGTCGAACGCGCACCGCAAGATCGGCAACCTCTTCGACGTGAAGACGCGCGCCATCGAGCACCTGCACGCGGCGGGCATCGACGTCATCCTCGTCGTCACCGTGGTGAACGGCATCAACAACGACCAGGTCGGCAAGATCGTGCAGTTCGCGATCGACAACGCCGACAAGGTCACGGTCGTCTCGTTCCAGCCGGTCAGCTTCACGGGGCGCGACGAGGACATCTCCGACGAGGACCGCATCAAGCAGCGCTACACGCTGAGCCACCTCGCCCGGGACATCAAGGACCAGACCGGCCTCACCGAGCCCATGCGCGACTGGTTCCCGCTCTCGGCGATGGGACCCTTCAGCGACCTCACCGACACGCTCCTCGGCGAGCAGGCCGACTGGGGATCGATGAAGTGCGGCTGCCACCCGAACTGCGGGATCGGCACGGCGATCTTCGTCAACAAGCGCACGAAGCAGGCGGTGCCCGTCACCGAGTTCCTCGACCTCGAGCAGCTCCTGCACGACATCCAGGACATCACCGACGCCGCGCAGAGCAAGCCCGTCACCGTGGCGGAGCTCGCGATGGCGATGCTGAAGAACTTCGACGCGGAAAAGGCGCCGGTCAGCTTCCCCACCCTGATGAAGCAGTTCCTCAGCCAGACCGGGGCGCGCGGGAAGAAGATCGGCGAGCACGAGAGCGACGCGCACGAGTTCGAGTGGCGCATCCTCTTCGTCGCAGGAATGTGGTTCCAGGACCTCTTCAACTACGACTTCCGGCGCACCGAGATGTGCATCATTCCCTACGGCACACAGATGGGTGAGATCAGCTTCTGCGCCTACAACACGGGCGTCGGCTGGCGGAACATCCTCGAGAAGATGAAGATGACGGCCACCGTGGCGGAGTGGAACAAGACGCGCGGCCGCCACGCCGTCTACGCGAAGGGCCAGGACCTCGATCTCCCGGCGGCGCTCGGCACCGTCGTGACGAAGGACGACGCTGCTCCCCGTCGCGAGCGCGTCCGGCTGCGCGTGCTCGAGACCTAGGACGCAGCGAGAGCGCGGGCCCAGCTCGAGCGTGGAAGCGCCCTCGCGCTCGGTCTCGTCCGCGTGACGGCTTCGTGAGCTTCTGCGCCGGCCCCTGGCGCGACCGGTTCGACGGCCTACCCTTTGAATGGGAGAAGTCGGACCCATGAAACACGTGCGCTGGCTGTGGGCCGTGGTCGTTGCAGTGTCCGGCGTCGCGTCCTGCTCCGAGGGCGGGCACGCGCGCGTCGCCTTCGCGGTCCCGTCCCCGAACGACGGCAGCGTCCCGCGCCACCTGACGGGCGACGGGCGCGTCATCCTCGTCACGCTCGACGGCGTGCGCGCCGAGGACGTGTTCGACGGCGCGAGCCCCACACTACAGCCGGGCACCGACGTGACCGGCTACACGCGGCCCGATCTGCTGATGCCGCGGACGTACGAGCGCATCGCCACGCGCGGCGTCGCGCTCGGGGCCGAGCGTCCGGGCTGCGGCACGGTCCACACCGCGAGCGGCGCGAACGTCTCGCTCCCCGGCTACCTCGAGATCTTCACGGGCCATCCGACGACCTGCAAGGACAATGGCTGCCCGGCGACGACCATGACCACGGTGCTGGACGAGGCCGCCGAGGCCGGGCTCGCGGTGACGAGCCTCGGATCGTGGAACGTCCTCGACCACGCCGTCTCGAATGGCAACGCCGGCGTCTTCGTGGAGACCGGCACCCAGCGCTGGCCGGGCCCGCGCCCGCTCGCCGACACGCGCCTCGAGCGCCTCGTCAGCGCCGGCGAGAAGAGCGACCCGTTCCCGGGCGTCGGCTGGTACCGGCCGGACGCGCTGACCATGCCGCTCGCGCTGCACTGGTACCGCACGCAGCATCCGGCGGTCTTCCACGTCGGCCTCGGCGACGCCGACGAATGGGGGCACCGCAAGGACTACGGGGCGTACCTGGCGGCGGTGCACCGGTCGGACGCGTTCATCGGGCAGCTCGCCGACGCCCTCGACGCGATGGGCGAGGAGGGCGCGAAGACCACGGTGATCGTCACGACCGATCACGGACGGAACGCCGACTTCAAGGACCACGGGCCGCGCAGCGCCTCGTCGGCACGGACGTTCGTGCTCGCCTTCGGCGCACGCGTGCCGGTGCAGGGAGTCGCCTGCGGATCGCGCGACGTGACCCTCGCCGACGTCGCGCCCACCATCCGGGCCCTCGTCGGGCTCCCCGCCGACGTCACGCCCGGCGCGGGACGGCCGATCCGCGAGCTGCTGCCGGACGAGAGCTGAACGCCAAGACGCCAGGCGACGCCAAGGCGCCACGAGACGAGAGCGCGAGCTTCTCAGCGGGGCGCGGGGTCGGCGGGTCGCGCCGGCGGGAGGCAGCGCGCATAGAGCTGGTCACGCCCGAGGAGGAGCGCGCACGCGCGGAGCACGTCCATCGCGAGCACGCCGTCGCGTGGGCAGGAGCCGTCGGCAGCGCCGCCGATGAGGTCGACGTCGCCGACCAGCGTGACGCCGCCCGCGACCACATGGGCGGCCTTGAGGCGGCGCGCCGTGATCTTCCCGGAGGCGGTGTACATCGGCTCGCGGACCACCGTGCTCTGGCCGGCGAGCTTCTGTCCCGAGGGCGAAGACGTGAAGACGTCCGAGTGCTCGGCGCCGGTGTCGACGAGGAGCTCCACCCGCTGTCCCTCGACGGTCGCGGGCACGACGAAGGCGAGGCCCTTGATCGGGCTCTCGGTGTCCTCGCACGCGCGGCCCTGCTCCGGCATCACCAGCGGGAGGCCGGTGGCCGACAGCTCGTAGTGCGCCTCGCTCCACACCGCCGACCGGAGCTCGCCCTTCTGCAGGTCGAGCACGACGGAGTCGCCCTCCTCGACCAGGCGCTGCGGTGAGATGAACACGCCGATCCCGAGCTTCTCGATGATCTCGGGTACCTCGGTGGCGAGCACCGGCCCGGTCGCGAGCGGTCCCCACTCGTCGATGGCGAGCTCGGGCCGCTCGACCCGGAAGGTGGCGATCGATTTCCCGACGTGGTCGGTGCCGAGGTCGCCGAGCTTCTTCATCGGCAGACCGAGCTTGCGCGCGAGCCAGCCGGCGATGACGTGCGAGTTGGCGCCGGTGTCGACGAGCATCAGCACGGGATGGCCGGCGACGGTCCCGCTGACGAGCGGCAGCGGGAACGACCGGCCGTTCTGGAGCTGGTAACGCAACGTCGCGTGGCGCGCGCTCGTGTGGGCCTTCGCGGCCGGCGCCTCGCCCCGTGAAGCCGTTCGCGGCGGGGCAGGGCGCGGCGGGGACGCAGCGGGCCTCCCGGCGCACCCGACCAGCATGGCGATCAGGAGCGTCGTGAGGAGCCGCACGTCCTCACCCTAGCAGCGCGCGATCACGCGGTGCGCGCGGGCGTCACGGCATCGACGACGATGCTGCCGTTCTCGACGTCGATCGTGGCGACGTCGCCGCGGCTCAGCTCGCCCTTCAGGATCATCTCGGCGATGGGGCCTTCGATGTGGCGCCCGATGGCGCGCCGCATGGGACGTGCGCCGAGCTCCGGATCGAAGCCGCCCGCGTCGAGGAGCGCGTCGATGGCCGCGTCGCTCGCATCGAGCTTCACGCCGCGTGCTCGCTCGAGCTCGATGGTGAGGTCCTTCAGGATGCGACGCGCCACCTCGGCCACGTCGTCCCTCGTGAGCGGCGCGAAGGCGAGCACCTCGTCGAGCCGGTTGAACAGCTCGGGGGGCAGCGCGCGGCGCGCGGCGTCGGAGACGGCGGCCTGGTAGGCGGTGATCTCGCGGTCACGGAGCTCGCGGCGCGAGCCCTGCGTGCCGAAGCCGATGCCCCGGCGCGTCGCCGCGGTGGGCGAGAGCTCGGCGCCGATGTTCGACGTGAGCAGGATGACCGTGTTCGTGAAGTCGACGGTCCGCCCGCGGCCGTCGGTGAGGCGGCCCTCGTCGAACACGCCGAGGAAGCCCTCGAGCACGTCGCGGTGGGCCTTCTCGATCTCGTCGAGCAGGATGACCTGGTAGGGGCGGCGCCGCACCGCCGCGGTGAGCTGGCCGCCCGCGTCGTGCCCGATGTACCCGGGCGGGGCGCCGACGAGCCGCGAGATGGCGTGCGCCTCGGCGTACTCGGACAGATCGAGCCGGGTCATGGCCGCTTCGTCGTGGAAGAGGCACTCGGCGATCGCCTTTGCGGTCTCGGTCTTGCCGACGCCGGTCGGCCCGAGCAGGAGGAACGTGCCGATGGGCCGCCGCGAGCGGAACCCCGAGGCGTTGCGGCGGAGCACGTGCGCGATGCGCTCGAGGGCATGCTTGTGGCCCACGATCCGGCTCCCCAGCAGCTCCTCGAGGCGCAGGAGGCGCTCCGAGTCGGTCTCGAGCAGCCGCTCCTCGGGGACGCCCGCGAGCTCGCTCACCACCTCGGCGACGTGCGCCGGCTCGACGTGCGACTCGCTGCGACGACGCGCGCGGGCGCCGGCGAGGTCGAGGATCTGGACCGCCTTGTCGGGCAGCGCCTTGCCGGGCAGGTAGCGGACGCTCCACGTGACCGCCTTCACGATGGCGGCCTCGTCGTAGTGGCAGCCGTGGTGCTTCTCGAAGAGCGGCGCCACGCGCTCGATCGCGAGGAGCGCCTCCTCCTGGGAGAGCTCGCACACCTCGATCGGCGTGAAGCAGCGCCCGAGTCCCGGATCGCCGTCGACGATCTTGCGGAAGTCCTGCTCGGTGGTGGCGCCGATGCACAGGAGCTCGCCGCGCGTCAGGGCGAGCCGCAGCTCGTTGGAGGCCTCGTCGTCCTGGCCGAAGAGCACGTGCATCTCGTCGAAGAAGAGGACGACGCGCCCCTTGGCCTTGGCGACCTCCGCCTTCAGCTGCCCGAGCCGCTCGGCGAGCGAGCCGCGGACGCCCGTGCCGGCGAGCACCGCGCTCGGCTCGATGGCGATGACGATCTTGTCCTCGAAGCAGGCGACGTCGTCGCCCTCGGCGATGCGCGTCGCGAGGCCGCGCACCACGCTGGTCTTGCCGACGCCGGGCGCGCCGATGAGGCAGGCGTTGTTGCCGTGCCGCTTGGCGAGGACGTCGAGCGCGCGCTCGATCTCGGGCTCGCGGCCGACCACGGGATCGAGCTCGCCGCGCGCGGCCAGCTGCGTCAGGTTCTGCCCGAGCTGCGTGAGCATCGGGTACTGCTTCGGGTCGAGGGCGAAGCGGGCGTCGCGTGCGCCCTTCGCGGCGGGCTTCTCGTGCTTCTTCGCCTTGTGCGCCGGCGCGGGGGCGCTCACCTTGGCCGGCGTCGCGACGGGCGCGGGACGCGGCGGGGCAGGGGTCACCGGCGGCGGCTTGACCGAGGGCGCGAGCGTCACCGGCGTGGTGCGCGGCGGCGCCGCGGTCGTCACCGGGGAGACCGGCATGATCCCGCTCTTCCGCACCGCGGCCTGCGCGCTCGCGTGGAGCGTCGTCCGGCGCGGCGGCGCGAGGCCGAGCGCGAGCTGCATCGCCGAGGTCCGGAGGCGCGTCACGTCGGTCCCGCACTGCACGAGCGCGCGGTGGGCGGCGGTCCCGGTCTCCTGGCAGAGCGCGAAGAGCACGTGAACGGAGCGCGCCTCGGTGCGCGTCCCGGAGCGTCCCGCGAGATCCCGGGCCCGCGACAGGCAGCGGGTGAGCGCGTCGGCCGCGTCGTCGACGGTCACGCGCGCCGCCTTGAGCAGCACCTCGGCGTCGAGCCGGCGATCGAGCAGGAGCTGCGCGGCATCGTCACGCCCGCCGGCGATCGCGGCAAGGAGGTGCGTCGTCGTCGGCTTCTGACGGTGATGCGAGGCCAGATCCTCGGCGGCGCGACGCAGCAGCGCCAGTTCGGATTCGCGGCCCTCGCGGGCGGCGGCGCGTGCGTCGTGCGGCCTGTGCCTCTCCATCGGTCCTCGGGTGTCTCACGTGGCCCCGGCGGTGGCCAAATTCACGGTCGGGCGCGGCCCTCGTGGCCCGGATCTGACGCATAATCGCCGGCATGTTCGTCGAGAAGAGGAGCACCTGGCTCACCACGGTCCTCCTCGGCGGCGTCGCGCTTCCGAACATCTGGGGACGCATCGCCGCGGTGAGCATCCTCAGCGTCGTCGTGACCGCGCTCTACGCGAAGGTCTCCTGGCTCCACTACTCGCTGACGACCGCCCCCTTCGTCATGACCGGGCTGCCGCTCGGCATCTTCCTCGGCTTCCGCAACAACACCGCCTACGACCGCTTCTGGGAGGCCCGCAAGCTCTGGGGCGGGCTCGTCAACACCAGCCGCAGCCTCACCCGCCAGGTGCTCACCCTGGTCGAGGCGCCGGCGGAGGAACCCGCCTTCGCCGCGGACCTCGTGCACCTGCTGATCGGCTACGTGCACGCGCTTCGTCACCACCTCCGCGACAGCAAGCCGTGGGAGACGTTGACCCGCGTCATCGGCCAGGACGAGACGGAGCGGCTCGCCCGCGAGCCCAACGTGCCGATCGCCCTCGTGCAGCGCATGGGCGACCGCATCGCCGAGGCGCGCCGCCGGAGCTGGATCCACCCGCTCCACGTGACCGTGCTCGAGCAGTCGCTCGTGTCGCTCACCGACATCCAGGGCGCGTGCGAGCGCATCAAGTCGACGCCGATCCCCTACTCGTACACGGTGCTCATGCACCGGATCGTCGCCGTCTACTGCACGCTCCTGCCGTTCGGGCTCGACGATTCGCTCGGATGGGGCACGCCGGTCGTGACCGCGTTCATCTCGTACGCCCTCTTCGGGCTCGACGCGATCGGCGAGGAGATCGAGCAGCCCTTCGGGCTCGACCGGAACGATCTCGCGCTCTCCACGATCTCGCGGATGATCGAGAACAACCTGCGCGTACGGCTCGGCGAGGAGCCGCCGAAGCTCTTCGAGGCCCGCGACGGCGTGCTCCCCTGAGGGCCGCCGCTGCCGCATTGTGCCGCCTCCCGGAAGCGTGCCCCTGGCGCCTCCGGCGTAAAAAGGATAATCGGAAGAATCTTGTCCGTCGTAAGGCCTAGCGCGACCACCCTCTCCCCCTCCGCCGGCATCGTCGATTTCACGCCGCTGGAAGAGCTCGTCCAGCGCGTCTTCGCGTGCGAGGAGCTCGCGGCCACCCCCATGCCCGGAGGCGCGTCGACGCGCCGCTACTACCGGCTGGCGCTCCCCAACGACAAGAGCGCCGTCGCCATGTTCGTTCCGGAGGGCGCCGCGCCCGAGGAGGTGCAGCGCGCCCATGACGGCCTGCGCTGGCCGTTCCTCGAGGTGCGTGACCTCCTCGCCGATCGCGGCATCTTCGTGCCCCAGGTCCTCGCCGAGGACACCGCGCACGGCTGGCTCGTCATCGAGGACCTCGGCGACGACACCCTCGCCAACTGGCTGCTGCGGAACCCGTCCGACAAGACGGCGCTCTACACGAAGGCCGTCACCGATCTCGCCCGCGCGCAGACCGCCCTCGCCAAGCTCCCCAAGGGCAGCATCGTCACGAGCCGCACGTTCGACGTCGAGCTCCTCCGCTGGGAGCTCGAGCACTTCAAGGAGTGGGCCCTCGACGGGCGCGGCAAGCGTCTCTCGCCCGCCGACGAGACGGCGTTCGCCGGGATCGCCGACCGGCTCGCGCAGCGCGTGGCCGACCTTCCGAAGGGCTTCGTTCATCGCGACTACCAGTCGCGAAACCTCATGGTCGTCGACAAGGGCGAGCTCCAGCTCGTCTGGATCGACTTCCAGGACGCGCTCCTCGGGCCGCGCGTCTACGACCTCGTCGCGCTCCTCAACGACAGCTACCAGGAGTTCGACCGCGCGTTCGTCGAGGCGCGTCTCGCCGAGTACGCCGAGGTCGCGAAGCTCCCCGCCAAGCAGAAGAAGACCCTCGCGAGCGAGTTCGACCTCGTCACCGTCCAGCGCAAGCTGAAGGACGCGGGCCGCTTCGTCTTCATCGACAAGAAGAAGGCAAACCCGGGATTTTTGCGCTTCGTCACGCCGACCATGAAGAAGGTCGACGCCGCGCTGGCGCGTCTCGAAGAGGCGGATCCGGACATGAAGGCGCTCCGCGCGATCCTCAGGCGGACCCTCGGCGACGAGCTCGCATGACCCGCGCGACGCGCCGCTCGCAGGAGAGCCGGCGTCCGGAGAAGGTGGTCGAGGTCCGGCCCGAAGGGCTGTGGCTGTGCGACCGCGAGGAGCTCGTCCCGCTCTGGGCCGGCGCGATGCACTACTGGCGTCACGCCCCCGAGGACTGGGGCGCATGCCTCGACGCGATGAAGGCGATGGGCCTCCGCCTCGTCGACACCTACGTCCCGTGGGGCGTGCACGAGGTGGCGGGCGGTAGCCGCCGCCCCGACGGCGCGTTCGACGCGAAGCGCAGCGGCGTCTCTGCCTTCGACTTCGGGGAGCGCTTCGCCCGGCTCGACGTGGCGCGCTTCATCCGGATGTGCGGCGAGCGCGGGATGCACGTCATCGTCCGTCCCGGCCCGCACATCAACGCCGAGCTCACGTACTTCGGCCTGCCCGAGCGCGTGGTGTGGGATCGCGAGTGCCAGGCGCGGACGCCCAAGGACAACCCGGTCATCCTGCCGATGGTGCCGACCGCGTTCCCGGTCCCGAGCTACGCGAGCGACGCCTTCCACGACGAGACGGCCCTCTGGTTCGCGGCCGCGGCGGAGGTGCTGAAGCCGCTGCTCCACCCGCACGGCCCGATCGTGATGCTCCAGGTCGACAACGAGGGCGCGCTCTACTTCCGCGACGGCCCCTACGACCAGGACTATCACCCGGACGCGATCACCCTCTTTCGCAGCTTCCTGCGCGACAAGTACTCGAGCATCAGCGCCCTCCGCGAGGCGTGGAACGACGACGGGCTCGTCTTCGCCAGCCTGACCCCGCCGGTGCGCTTCGACGCCAAGGACGCGCGCGGCCTGCCGAGGCACCTCGACTGGATGGAGTTCCACGAGCACCTCCTTGCCGAGGCGATGGGGCGCTTCGACAAGGCGCTCGAGAACGCCGGGCTCGGCTCGGTGCCCACGCTCCACAACTTCCCGCTGGGCGAGGCGGCGACGCCGCTCAACGCGCGCCGCATGGCGGAGGTCGTCGACCTGATCGGGCTCGACTACTACCACGCGGCCAATCCGCAGCATCACATGACCATCCTGCGTCGCACGGGCGAGCTCGCGACGCGCTGCGAGGGCCGCTCGGTGCCGCCGTTCGGCGCGGAGGTGGGCGCCGGCTTCCCGCCGATCTTCCCGCCGCTCGACACGAAGGACTCGCTCTACACGCTGCTGGCGGCGCTCGCGTACGGCCTCCGCGGCTTCAACCTGTACATGGCGGTCGACCGCGACCGCTGGATCGGGGCGCCGATCGACGTGCACGGCATGCCGCGTCCGTTCGCCGACGAGTACCGCTCGCTCATCGAGGCGCTCGACAAGGTGCAGCTCAACACCTTGATCCGCCGCACGCCCGTGAAGCTCGTGGTGCCGCGCGCGCTCCGCCGCCTCGCTCGCGCCACCCATGCCTTCGGCCCGATCACGCCGACCGCGTTCCACGTCGCCGGCGCCGGCCCGCTCGAGAGCTGCCTCGAGGATGACTTCGGCCTCGGCGAGATCGCGCCCATCGTCGGCGAGTCGTACGTGCGCTCCTTCGAGCGCGCGCTCCTCGCCCGCGGCGTGCCGTTCACCTACGCGGGCGGCGAGAGCCTCGAGACGAGCATGACCAACGCCTCGTGGATCGTGTGCACGACCGCCGGCGGCCTCAAGGCGGACGTGCTGACCTCGCTCCGTGCCGCGCGCGAGCGGGGCCTCGTCGTCACCATCGGCCCGCGCGTCCCCACGCGGGACGGCGCCATGCGCCAGCTCCCCGAGCCGCACGACGCGACCGGCCTCGAGCTCGAGCCGCTCGAGGATCCGGCGCGCGCCGACGTGCTCGTGGCGCGACGCATCGACGAGCTCGGCCTGCCTGCGTACCCGGTCGATCCGC
This sequence comes from Labilithrix sp., assembly GCA_028287035.1. The sequence goes on from JAQBQL010000004.1 coordinate 39,056, forward strand.
CCGACGTCCACGTCGCGGTCCACGAGGACAGCGCGGGCAAGCCGCGCGTCCTGTTCGTGATGAATCCCACCGACAAGCGCGTGGTCGCGAAGGTGGGCGGCCTCGGCGGCGGCAAGGCGAGCAGCCTCGTCGACCTCCTGCCACGTCCGCGCGCGGTGGGGCGCATCGAGGCCGAGCAGGGGACGGGCGCGTTCATCATCGAGGCCCCCGCCCGGACCGTTCGCCTGTTCGCGGTCGACCCCTGATCGCTCAGAACGCGTAACGGAGCGAGGCGCCGGCGTCGAACGCGAGCGGCGTGTCGCTCCCGACTGTGCGCTTGAAGCCCGTCGCGTCCTTGAGGCCCGACGTGAGCCCGAGCGCGAAGTGCCGGTCCATCATGTAGTACTCGACGCCGAGGCGACCGCCCGCGTAGAGCCCGAGGCTCTCGGCGTTCTTGAAGCCGATGATCGCGAGCGCGTTCGTGCGGATGTCGGCCTTCATCGCGCCCACGCTGCCCTGCAGGTAAACGCCGATGCGCGGGCCGAAGCGCGCCGTCAGCCGCACGCCGCCGCCGAAGCCGAGGACCGGGAAGGCGCGCGTCTTCGGGGGCTCCTGCGTGCCCGACGTGTCCGAAAAGGCGAGCTCGCCCTCGCCGAAGACCATCAGCCAGCGGAAGATCTCGTAGCCGATCTGCGTGTGGATCCAGGGCGCGAGCGGCGCGGTCTCGCCGAACTTGCCGAGGAAGCGCATCGCCCCGAGCGACGAGTCGATGACGAGCGTCTTCTTGTAGGGCGGCGGCGGCGGCGACTCCGGCGGCGCCTCGATGACCGGCGCGTCGAGGGCGCTGCTCGCCACGTCCTTCTCGAGGTCGATGCCGCCGGCCGGCACCCCGGGCTCCTGCGCGAGCGCCGCGCGCGGCAGCACCGCGAGCGCGAGCGCCGTCACCGCCGCCTGGAGGGCCCTTCGCCGCATGCCCCCCCAGGCTACCGTGCAGCGCGAGCGCAGGACAGCGGCTACTTGAGCAGCCAGCCGAAGAGCATGTGCTTGGTCGTCGCGCGCGAGACCTGCGCGATCGAGTCGACCAGCGGGATCTCCTTCGGGCACACCTCGACGCAGTTCTGCGCCTTGCCGCAGTCGTTGACGCCGCCGTCGCCCATGACCGCCTCGAGCCGCTGCGCCGCGTGCATCTTGCCGCTCGGGTGCAGGTTGAAGAGGCGAACCTGGCTGATCGCCGCCGGCCCGATGAAGCTCGAGTGGCTGTTCACCTGGGGGCACGCCTCCATGCAGCAGCCGCAGGTCATGCAGCGTGACAGCGGGTACGTGTCCTCCTGGTTCTCGGGGGCCTGGCGCGGTCCCGGCCCGAGCTCGTGCGAGCCGTCCAGGTTGATCCACGCCTTCACCTTCTTGAGGTCGTTGAACATCCGCTGCCGGTCGACGACGAGGTCGCGCACGAGCGGGAACTTCGTCATCGGCTGGATGGTGACCGTCTCGCCGTTCGGCGCGATCTGGTCGATCAGCGCCGAGCACGCCTGACGGGCCCGGCCGTTGATGACCATCGTGCAGGCGCCACACACCTCCTCGAGGCAGCTCGACTCCCAGACCACCGGCGCGACCTTCTTGCCGGACGCGTCGACGGGGTTCTTCTGGATCTCCATCAGCGCGCTGATGACGTTCATCTGGGGGTGCCAGGCGACGTCGAACTCCTCCCAGCGCTTCGTGCTCGCCTCGGCGGGCCCATCCTGACGCAGGATCTTCAGCCGGATCTTTCGCTTATCAGCCATGTCTACTTCACCAATCTTCAAAGCTGCGGGGAGGGTCAGGCGCTGGCGCCCGAGGTGACCTTGACGGGCGGAGCCTTCGGCGGATCCTTGGGCTCGGCGGCGCTCGCGCTCGCGGCGCCCGCTTGCTCGTACTTGCGGGCGCGGGGCTTCACGAGGCTGATGTCGACCTCGTCGGTCGCGGTGATGGTCTTGCCGAGGAGCGGGTACGACAGCTCCTTGACGTAGTTGACGACGCTCTTGCCACCTGCGCCCGGAGCATAGGTCGCGATCGTCGTGCGCAGGAACTGCTCGTCGTTGCGGTCCTTGAACTCGGGCTTGAAGTGCGCGCCGCGCGACTCGTCGCGGTTGCGTGCGCCCTGGGCGATGACGCGGGCGATGACGAGCATGTTCTTGAGGTGCCGCACGAACTGCGCGCCCTGGTTGTAGCGCGCGCCGGTGTCGGTGACGCCGATCTGGAGCGAGCGCTCCTCGATCTCGTCGACCTTCGCGATGACCTTGTCGAGCGTCGGGTTGTGGCGCTCGATGGTGCAGTCGCGGAGCATCGTGGTCGCGAGCTCCTCGTGCAGGCGGTAGGGGTTCTCCTTGCCGTTCATGCCGAGGATCGCCTGGTACTTGTCGCGCTCACGCTTGGCGGCGGACTCGAAGACGCTCGACTTCACGTCGTGCGCGCTCTTGTCGACGTTCTTCACGTAGGTCGCGATCGCCGGGCCGGTGACGAGGCCGCCGTAGATGCACGAGAGCAGCGAGTTGGCGCCGAGGCGATTGGCGCCGTGGTAGAGGTAATCGACCTCGCCCGCCGCGTAGAGCCCGCCGATGTTGGTCGCGTGGTTCCGCGGCGAGCCCATGACGAGGCGCCCGTCCGCCGACTTCTCGAAGTCGGTCCACAGCCCGCCCATCGAGTAGTGGACGGCCGGGAAGATGCGCATCGGGTTCTCGTACGGATCCTCGCCCACGAACTTGTCGTAGATCTCGAGGACGCCGCCGAGCTTCTTGCGGAGCACGTCGTTCGGGAGGTGCGTGACGTCGAGGTAGACCTCGAGCTCGTTCTGGTTCGTCTTCGTGTTGTAGACGCCCTTCTTCTCGTGGAAGCACTTGAGGAAGAGCTCGCGCGAGGCGATGTCACGCGGGACGAGGTTGCCGTAGCCCGGGTACTTCGCCTCGAGGAAGTACTCGCGCTGGTCCTCGGGGACGTCGCGGCCGCGGCGCTTCTCCTTCGGGTCCTTGGGCACCCAGACGCGCCCGCCCTCGCCGCGCACGCTCTCCGAGATGAGGCGCAGCTTGTCGGCGGCGGGGATGGCGGTCGGGTGGACCTGGATGAACTCGCCGTTTCCGTACGCCGCGCCCTGCTGGTAGACGGCGCTCGCCGCGGTGCCGGTGTTGATGACCGAGTTCGTCGACTTGCCGAAGACGATGCCGCAGCCGCCCGTCGCGAGGCACACGGCCTCGCCCGGGAACGACTGGATCTCCATCGTCTTGAGGTCCTGCGCGACGATGCCGCGGGCGATGCCGCCGTCGTCCTGCACGAGGCTCAGGAAGTCCCAGAGCTCCCACTTGCGGACCATCTTCTCGCCGCGGACGACGATGCCCTTCTCGTTCTCGACGTCGACCGTCTCGTAGCGGCGGACCTGCTCGTCGAGCGCGTAGAGGAGCTGCTGCCCGGTGGTCGCGCCGGCGAAGGCGGTGCGGTGGAAGAGCGTGCCGCCGAAGCGGCGGAAGTCGAGGAGACCCTCGGGCGTCCGGTTGAACGGCACGCCCATGCGGTCGAGCATGTAGACGATGCCCGGCGCGGCGTAGGTCATGCCCTTCACGGGGGGCTGGTTCGCGAGGAAGTCGCCGCCGTAGACCGTCTCCTCGAGGTGGACCTCGGGCGAGTCGCCCTCGCCCTTGGTGTTGACGCTCGCGTTGATGCCGCCCTGCGCGCAGACCGAGTGCGACCGCTTGACCGGCACGAGCGAGAAGAGGTCGACCGGGATGCCGGCCTCGCACAGCTTGATGACCGTGGTGAGACCCGCGAGGCCTCCGCCGACGACGATGACGCGACGGACCTTGCCGGAGTCGGTGACGATGCTGCTCTGCTTTGCCATGAGAATGTTTCCGTAGGGTCAGGGGCGCGCGCCGGGGAGGGAGGTCGGCGCCGGAATGGCCGCCGATCCGCAAACCTCAGCCGTTTTAGAATGCTTCTCGGGGAGGAACCGCCCGCCCGTGGCCGCCTGGACGACGGCCATGGCGGACACCCCGAAGAGGACGATGCCGACCGTCTTGCCGATGGCCGGGAGCTGCCGTGAACGAGACACGTTCCACGTCGCGCAGAAGCTCGGGACGCCGTTGACGAGGTGGAACAGGGTGGCCGCGATCCCGACGAGATAGCCGAACGCGGTCCACGGGATGCCGGCATTCGTCGTGGAGAGCTGCGCGGTGAGCGCGGTCGCGTAACCATGCGGCCCGAGACGCCCCGTCAGGGTGGGCACGCGGGTCTGCCAGACGTGCCACACCACGAACGCGAGCACGACCACGCCGGAGACGCGCTCGAGCGCGCGCATGAGATCGTTCCCGTAGGCGTGCGGCTCGCCGGCGCTCTGCCGCGAGAGGCTCCTCACGATGCCGTAGCCCGCATGAAAGAGGAGCGGGAGGAGGACGAGCACGACCTCGAGGAACGTCATGACGCCGTTGATGCCCGGCCGGTGGAGCACCCCGAGGAGCAGGTCGTGGGCGCTCGCCAACAGCGTCGTCGCCCCGAAGAAGACGTGCAGAAGCACGAAGACCCCGAGGGGCAGGACGCCGCTCAAGGAAAAGAGCCGATCGAGACGTGTCTTGTCGCCCATCCGGAGCGCGCCCAACCTACCACGCGGAGGGCCGTTCGTGCGGGGTTCGAGACCTGTTCTATTTGCGTGAGAACCCGTACGCTTTCCGGGCTTTGCATCGGTTTTCCCGGGTCGTCCTCACCGTGGTCGTCGCGGCCTCCGCCGGCGCCGCCTGCGGCCGTCCTTCGCGGCGCGCCGATCCGGTGGCCACCCTGTCGTCGTCGCCCGACGCCGCCCAGGCGTTCGCGCGGGTCCACGATCGCTGGGAGGACCGGAAGAACGAGCCCGGCCCCATCCTGGAGTTCCTGCGCCAGTACCCGGACGACGGGGCGGCGCCGCTCGCCCGCGTCTACCTGTCGTTCGCGTACCTCCAGGAGCAGAACCTCCTCGCCGCCGACAGCGCGCTCGCGGGGCTCGGTGACCTCCGGCCCGGCGCGACCCGCGATCTCGCCACCGTGGCCCGCGCGCGGAGCCTCCGCCTCCACGGCGCGCCGCAGTCGGCGCTCGACCTCCTGCGGCCCATCGTCGGCAAGGTCGTCGACGACGGCGACCGCGAGGTGTTCCTCGAGGAGCTCGCGCTCACCGCGATCGCGGCCCATGACGACTACGAGGCGCTCGCGTACCTCGACGCGTGGCTCCGCGGCGTAGGCGAGAACGATCGCGACCGCGTCCGCGGCAAGATCGAGCAGATCCTCGACGGATTGCCGCGGCCGGTGCTCGAGCAGACCTACCGCTCGATGCGCGAGCGCGGCACCGCGTCCGGCTACACGCTCGAGACGCAGAAGCTCGTGGGAGCGCGGCTCGCCCGCATCGCCGTCGCCACCAACGACGCGGCGCTCGCGCGGTGGCTCGTCGACGTGAGCGGCGTCAGCGCCACCCAGGCGGGCGGCGACGCGGGCCTCGAGCTCGGCGAGCTCGCGGCGAGCCGGCGCGGCATCACCATCGTCTCCGGCAAGACCGTCGGCGTCCTCCTGCCGACGCGTTCACGCGAGCTCCGCGACGAGGCCGCCGACGTGGTGCGCGGCGTGTCGTGGGCGCTCGATCTGCCGAAGCGCGCCGGCGCCGCCGAGGGCGTCCGCCTGGTCACGCGCGAGGACGGCGTCGACGAGGCGGGCACGCGCGCGGCGATGGAGGAGCTCGCCGGGGAGGGGGCCTCGGTGGTCCTCGCCGGCTTCGATCGCGCGAGCGCCGACCGCGCGAGCCTCTTCAGCGAGCAGAGCGGGCTGCCGGTCCTGCTGCTCGCGGCGCCCAGCGCGGCGCGCCTCCCGAAGACCACCGCGTACGTCCTCGGCGTTCGCACCGAGCGCGAGCTGGCGATGCTCGGCGAGGCGCTCGTGCGCCACGGCGTGCGGACCGCGGCGTTCGTCGTCGACACCAACGAGGACGAGGTGGCGGGCCGCGCGGCGGAGGCGAGCGGCCTCGTGCTCCTGCCCTCCACGCGGTGCGACGTTCCCCTCGCGGAGGCCGGAAAGAGCCGTTTTCCCGTGTCCTCGTGGATGGCGTCCGGCGCGCAGGGCTGGCTCGTCTCCGGCCCCACCTCCTGCGCGCGTGACGTGAGCCGCGACGTGCGACGCTACCTCGAGGGACGCTCCGAGCGCGGCGAGCGCGTCCTCGCGGTCACGCTCGAGGCCGGCCTTCCCCCGTCGGAGGTTCCGCGCGGCGTCGTCACGTTGAGCGCATCGGCCGGCATCGTGCCCGTGCAGGCGTCACGGCCCGAGGAGGCCACCGAGGAGGACGTCCGCACGTTCATGGAGCGCTTCGGATCGCGGCCGTCGTACTGGACGGCGCTCGGTCGCGACGCGGGCGCCCTCGCCAGGGCTGCGCTCGCGCCGCTGCCCCGCGACGCGACGAGCGATCCGCGGGCGGTCACGCAGCGGCGGGCGATCGTCGGCGCCGGCCTCGCGACGGTGCGCCTCCGTCTCTGGACGAGCGACGAGCAGGGCCTCGGCGAGGGTCGCTCGCTTCCGCGCGCGCTCCGCCTCGCGACCTGGAAGGGGCCGTGACGCTCAGGGCGGCAGCGCGCGGACGACGTTCAGGCGCTTGACGACCGCCTCGCCGACCGGCTCGCCGTAGAGCGTGTGCAGCCAGTAGAGCCGCGGGAACCGCGCGACGACGTCCTCGTACCTCCTGACGACCACGTCCCGCGCCGGCGGGTCGCCCTCGGCGATGAACGAGCCCGGCGACGACGGCGAGCCCCAGCGGAGCCGGTAACCCGCGACGAGGTCGGGATGCCGGCCGAGCGCGAGTGGCCACGCGTCGTAGATCTCGCCGGCGATCGGGTGAACGCTCATCGCCCGCAGGATGAGCGCGTCGTCCACCTCGCGCGCGTCCCGCCACGGCTTCGAGTCCGACACCGAAGGCGTGAAGAGCGCCTCGGTGTCGTAGACGCGCACGCCCGTGTAGTAGCCGATCGCGCCGATGTCGCGGCCGATGTACCAGGAGCCGTCGAGCGGCGCGCGGCTCGCCTCGAGCACCCCCCACGCCTGCGAGATCTGCCCCATGTCGTAGTCGCCCATGTTGCGGACGACCTGGCTCGGCGCATGGCGGAAGGCCATCATCGAGAGGCGCCACGCGTTCGTGGTCTTGGGACGCACCCACGCGCGCGGGCCGTAGTGCTCGTAGGGGCTCAGCCGGCTGTCGTTCCGCAGCTGGTACTGCGCGCTGACGCCGAGGAGCGCGAGGCACGCCCAGCCCACCGCTTCACGCACGCGCCCGCGGTCCATCAGCGCCTCGGCGAGCGCGAGGAAGCCGATCGGCGCGAGCACCGTCACGGGCAAGAGGTGGCGCAGGTTGGGCATCCAGTCGAGGGACACGGACGCCGTGAAGTAGAGGCATCCGAGCACCATGAGTGCGGGGGCGAGCGCGCGCCGGACGAGCCCGAGCACCACGAGCAGGAACGTCCCGCCGAGCAGCACGACGGCCTCCCAGGGCGACGCGCCCTGGCCGACGAGGGGGGCGAGGCGTTCGATGTCGAACCGCACCGCCTGGCCCTTCGCGTAGTACGTCTGGGGAAGCGGACGCCCGTAGTACGCGAAGCGGAGCGCGAGCAGCGCGAGCAGCACCGCGCCCGCCGGCAGCGAGACGCGGAGCAGCCGGCGCGCGATGCGCACGCGATCGTAGGTCGACCGGCCGGTGAGCACCGGCGCGACGAGACAGAGGAGGACGTAGAGGAGCGACTCCGGCCGCGTCGTCGCGAGGCCGACCACCGCCGCGATCGCGAGGAGACGCGTGCGTCGTCGCGGCTTCACGAGAAACGCGTTCAGGCAGACCGGACACCACACCATCATCGCGAGGTGGAGCGGCGTCTCGAGCCCGAGCACCGCCCAGTCGACGGCGTAGCTGTTCAGGCCGACCAGCAAGCTGCCGACGAGCGCGAGGTACGACGAGACCCCGAAGAGCTCGCGCGCCATGCGGTAGACCCCGACCTGCAGCGCGAAGAACGAGGCGGCGCCGAGCAGCTTCGTCCACGTGACGCCCTCGGCGCCGAGCGCGATGCCGAGGCTCTGGAGCAGCATCCACGACGGGCCGGAGTAGCCCTCGACGCGCTCGCCGACGTTGAAGACGGCGCCGCGCCCGTGCGCGAGGTTCTCGGCGTAACGGAGCGAGATGAACGCGTCGTCCACGACGCGCGGCGCGTAGTAAGCGAGGTGCACGATCGTGATGACGCCGACCAGCCAGGTGGCGATCCACTCCGCCGCCTCGTCGTCGAGGAGCGACTTCCTGTCCTTGCCGGAGCCTGCCACGCGCGTGGAATGTACTGGCACGGGCTTCGCTCGCCTACGGTCATGACCACCACGCAGCCTCCGTTTCCGGGCACGCCGCCCGGGGAGCCGACGCCCGATCCGGCGCCCCCTCACGGACCGCAGCCCGGCGATCCGCAGCCTGCGCCCGGGGATCCGAGCGAGCCGCCCCGCTGATCGACGGGGTCTCGTTTGCCGAGCGCGGGTCCGGGGGCTAGACCTCCGGGCGTGACCGACGAGCGGGGACGCACGGCCGAGCGGGGCAAAACGCGCCCTCGCGCGCGCGCCGTCCTCGGCCTCGTTGCGGGCGTCGTCCTGGCGCTGGCCGGTCCGCCGGCGTGCTCGTCGGAGGATGCTCCCGCCGTCCCGACCCGCGCCTGCGGCCTCGCGATCTGGCACAAGCCGCCGAGCCGCGACGCGCACGTGGAGATCGTGGGCGACTGGAACGACTGGCAGCGCCCCGGCCTCCTCCCGGCGGTTCGCGGCGACGGCTGGGTGAGCGTCGCCGTCGACGCGGCGCCCGGCGAGCACGGCTACGCGATCATCGAGGACGGCGTGTGGCTCCTCGACGACCACGTGCCGATGAGCGCGTTCCACGAGGGCCGGGAGGTCTCCGTGGCGGTCGCCGAGGACTGCGCGCAGCCGTCGCTCGCCATCGCGGGGGTCGCCGCGACCGCCGACGGACACGCCACGGTGCAGGCCTCGTTCCTCGCCTCCCGCAGCGGGTCGCCGGTCGACCCGACCACCGTCACCGCGGTGGCGAAGGACGGAGAGACGTTGAGCGTCACCGCGGCCGACCCGGCGCGCGGCACCGTGCAGCTGGAGGGCGCCGGCCTGAAGCGTGGAAAGTACACGTTCTCCGTCCAGGCCCGCAGCAAGGACGGCGCGCTCACCGAGCCGGCCATCGCCACGGTGTGGGTCGAGCCGCACGCGTGGGACCCGCGGGACGCGATCGTCTACCAGGTCATGATCGACCGGTTTCGCGGCGACGCGGGCGCGCTGGCCGCCCCGGCGAGCCCCTCGGCCCGGGCCGGCGGCACGCTCGCCGGCGTCCGCCACGCCATCGAGGCGGGCGAGATCGAGGCCCTCGGCGTCAACACGCTGTGGCTCTCGCCGCTCTACCAGAACCCCGAGGGCGAGTTCCCGGGCACCGACGGCCGCGAGTACACGAGCTACCACGGGTACTGGCCGGCGCAGTCGCGCGCGCTCGACCCGCGCTTCGCGAGCGACGAGGAGCTCGATCGCTTCATGAAGGTCGCGCACGACCGGGGCCTCCGCGTCCTGTTCGACGTCGTCCCGAACCACGTGCACCAGGAGCATCCGTGGGTCACCGAGCATCCGGACTGGTTCAACCAGGACCGGACCTGCATCTGCGGCCAGGGCTCGTGCGACTGGGCCACCCACATCCGGACGTGCTGGTTCGCGCCTTACCTTCCCGATCTCGACTGGACGAACAGCGACGTCGCGCGCGCCGCCACGGGCGAGGTCCTCTGGTGGTTCGATCGCTGGGGCGCCGACGGCCTCCGCATCGACGCGGTGCCGATGATGCCGCGCGCCGCCACGCGCCGGATCGCCCGCACCGTGCGCGCGAAGTACGAGCACCCGGGCAACGTGCCGTACATCCTCGGCGAGAACTTCACGGGCCCGGGCGCCTACGAGAACCTTCGCTACGACCTCGGCCCGTTCGGGCTCGACGGGAGCTTCCACTTCCCGCTGATGTGGACCCTGAGGTCGACGGTCGCCGACGAGGTCGCGCCGATGGGCGACATCGACACCAGCTTCCGCGCTGGCGAGAAGGCGTGGGACGGCTCGGGCGCCGTCATGGGGATGATGATCGGCAACCACGACGTCTCGCGGTTCGCCTCGGTGAGCGCGGGCAGCGCGACCGGCGACGCGTGGAGCCCGGCCCCGCAGCCGGTCGATCCGGTCGTCTACGCGAAGCAGCGCGTCGCGCTCGCCGCGGTGCTCACGCTGCCCGGCGCGCCCGTCGTGTACTACGGCGACGAGGTCGGCCTCGCCGGCCGCAGCGACCCCGACTCGCGGCGGGTGATGCCCTCGGACGAGGCGCTCCTTCCCGCGCAGCGCGAGACCCGCGACGTGGTCCGCCGCGTCGGCCGCGCGCGCGCCTGCTCCGACGCGCTCCGTCGCGGCACGCTCCGCACCATCGCCAAAGGCGCCGAGCGGTACGTGTTCGCCCGCGAGATCGACGGCGATCCCGCGAGCACCGTCCTCGTCTCGCTGGGCCGCCGTCCGACCGTCGACGCCGAGGTGACGCTCCCGCCCGGCGCGCCGACCGCGCTCGTGGATGTGGTCACCGGAGCTCCGGCGTCGGTCGCGGGCGGCGTCCTCACGCTGCCGTCCGATGCGTTCGGCGTGCACGTCCTCGTCGCGGCGTCGTCGCCCTGCGCCGGGACTCCCTAGCGCCGCTTCAGCCGCTCGCGGCGGCGACCTCCTTCGCCTCCTGCATCACGCGCTTCGAGCCGAGCTTCGCGAGCACCCCGAAGCCGATTGCCAGCCAGAGCGCCTCCTTCACGCGCTTCAGCACCACGAAGGCGGGCCCGATCTCGGCGGCCCCCGGCACGCCGGCGCCCTCGAGGAGCGCGAGCCACCCGACGTCCTGCACGCCGATCCCGGAGGGCGCGAAGATGGCGGCCGACCGGACCACCGAGAGCGCCGCATCGAGCGCGAACATCTCGAAGATCCCGAGCGGGACGCCGAGGAGCTTCAGGATCACCACCGTCTCGACGCCCTCGAAGAACCAGAGGAAGAAGAGCCGCCAGGCCGCCGCGGTCTCCACCTTCGGGCTCTTGGACAGAGCCGCGAGCTGCACGTCGGCCCGCGCGAAGCCATGCCGGCGGGCCTCGACCCACGCGCGGATGCGGACGAGCCGTGTCCGGCCGAGCAGCCCCGACACACGGCCCGCCACCTGACCACGCGCCGCGAGCGCCTCGAAGCCGATCGAGAAGAGCGCGAGCCCGGCCGCGCTGCCGAAGCACAGGTAGACGAGGAGCGACGATCCGAAGAGCCCGCGCGAGGCGCGCAGCAGCACCCCGAGGCCCGCGAGCGAGGCGAGCGCCACGTACGTCGCGTGGCCGCGCACCACCGTCCACCGCTTGGCCGTGGACGCGGCGAACACGTCCTCGGGCGGCGTTCCGGCGCGGCGCGAGACGAGGATCGGCGCGAGCGCCTCGGCCCACACGAGCCCGACCGGGATGCTGTTCGACACCGCCTCGGTCGCGAGCCGGATCTCGAAGAGCGTCCGCACCTTCACCGGTCGACCGATCCCGCCGAGGAGCACCTTCCAGGCCCAGGCATCGAACGCGAGCGCCGTCGGGAACCACGGCAGGACGAGCACCGCGAGCGGCCCCATCCCGCGGATGTGCCCCCACGCGAGCCTCAGGTCGGCATGGGCGAGCGCGCGCACGAAGAGGGCGAGGCAGCCGAGGAACAGCACCCACCGCAGGGCGACGAGCGCTCGTTTCCCGGCGCTCTTGCCCTGCTGCGGCTCCTCCATCGCTCCAGGGTCGACGTCTGGACGCACCACGTCAATGCGGCGCGACGGGTCCACGTCACTCAGGCCTGAGTTGACAATCCTGGACGCTCAGACAATGTGAGCCACCTTTTCCCGGAGCCGCATGTCCTTCCGTCGTCATTCCGTGGGTGTCCTGGCGTTCTGCAGTGCGGTCCTCGGCGCGTGGGCGCTCCCGGCCTGCGGTTCCGACGAGACGAACAACCGGGACACCGGCGAGCCGCCCGACGCGCAGGCGTTCAACCCGGGGAACGGCGGCAACGGCGGCTACGGCTACGGCAATGGCCCCGAGCAGCCCTTCGTCTGCCCTGACGCGCTGAAGCGCTGCGCCCACACCATCACGTACCCGTTCACGAACGAGACGTCGGTCGAGGTCCGCGGCGACTTCGGCGGCGAGGAGACGTGGGTGACCGGCAAGCCGATGACCCACAAGGGCGCGGTGTGGACGGTCGACCTGAACATCCCGTTCGACAAGGCGATCCAGTTCAAGTTCTTCGTGAACGGCACGACGTGGGTCATCGATCCCGCGCAGCCCACCCTCACCGACGCCAACTCGAACACCAACAACACGTTCGCCGGCACGACGTGCGACCCCGCGATCTGCGAGGAAGAGGGCCAGCTTCCGGCCGGCGTCTACGACTGGCGCGACTCGGTGATCTACTTCACGTTCGTCGACCGCTTCTTCAACGGCAACACCGCCAACGACTGCGACGTGAACGGCGTCAGCGGTGGCACGAAGTCGATCGCCAACTACCAGGGCGGCGACTGGGCGGGCGTCACCCAGAAGATCAACGACGGGTACTTCAACGACCTCAACGTCAACACGCTGTGGGTCACGGTCCCGTTCGACAACCCGAACGTCGCGGGCCTCGGCACGGGCGGCGACAACCACCTGTACTCGGGCTACCACGGCTACTGGCCGAAGCTCGATAGCAGCGACCCCACCGTTCTCGGCTCGGAGAGCTGCTTCGGCACCTTCGCCGAGCTGAAGGGCCTCGTCAGCGCGGCGCACCTGAAGGGCCTCAAGGTCATCTTCGACTACGCGATGGTGCACGTGCACAACTCGTCGGCCATCTACGCCCAGCACAACGACTGGTTCTGGCCGAACAGCAAGAATGGCTCGGCCGACTGCGTGTGCGGCGGCGCCTCTTGCTCGTGGGAGACCGACGCGCAGCGCTGCTGGTTCACCGACTACCTTCCGCACTGGAACTACACGAACAGCGCGGCGCGCGACTACTCGGTCTCGCAGGCGGTCTCGTGGGTCACGCAGACCGGCGTCGACGGCTTCCGGGCCGACGCGATCAAACACGTCGACATCTCGTGGCTCACGCAGCTGCGCGCGAAGATCAAGAGCGACGTCCTCGCGACGCAGACGCCGCCGCAGCGCTTCTACATGGTCGGCGAGACGTACGACTTCGGGAACCGCGATCTCCTCAAGCAGTACGTCGACCCGTCGACGAAGCTCGACGGCCAGTTCGACTTCCCGCTCCGCGCGAACCTCGTGCAGGCCGTGATCATGCGGACCGAGAGCATGAGCGACCTCGCGTCGTTCATGAACGGCAACGACTATTATTACGGCGCGAACGCGATCATGAGCACGTTCATCGGCAACCACGACCTGCCGCGCGTCATCCATCTCGCCGCGAACAGCCGCCCGTGGGGCGACAACCAGGCGGCCGACGGCAAGGACCGCGCATGGTCGAACCAGCCGGGCGCGGTCGCCGAGCTCGAGGCCTACGAGCGCGTGGCCAACGCGTTCGGTGTACTCTACACCAACCGCGGCGCGCCGCTCGTCTACTACGGCGACGAGATCGGTCTGCCCGGCGCCGGCGACCCCGACAACCGCCGCTTCATGCAGTGGTCGGGTCTCGACAGCAAGCAGACGTTCCTCAAGCAGCGGCTCGCCAAGCTCGGGGAGATCCGCGGCAAGCATCCGGCGCTCCGCCGCGGGACGCGCACGACGCTCGAGTCGAGCCAGGATCTCTGGGCCTACAGCCGCGTGACGACCGGCGACACGGTGTACGTCGCGGTCAACCGCAGCGACGACGCGCAGACGATGACCACGCTGCCGACGGGCACGTACTCCGAGCTCCTCACGGGGCAGGACGCGAGCGGTCCTTCCGTCTCGATCCCGCCGCGCCAGACCCGCATCTTCGTCGCGAAGTAGGCGCGCCAGGGCGGCGGGGGTTACCCTCGCCGCATGCGGATCGCGCTCTTCCTGGTCCTTTCGCTCGCCGCCTGCAGCTCCGAACGTCCGCACGCCGCGGCGCCGTCGCGGGCTCCTGCCGACGCCGGAGTCGCCGCCGCCGTCGCGCCGGAGCCCGACGCGTCGGGCGACAGCCCCGCGCAGGCGCGGCCGCGCAAGCCGTTCCCGATCCACAGCTCGTGCCCGGACGTGGTCACCCTCGCGTTCGGCGACGATCCGAAGGCGCCCGGAGCAGGTCGGCGGACGCTCGCCGGCAACTCCGAGATCCAGGGCCCGCGCGACGTCGAAGGAAAAGCCGTGGTGAACCTGCTCGACGACAAGGGCGAGCCGATCGCCAAGGTGCACGTCACGCGTGGAATGAAGGGCGTCGAGGTCGGTCGTAGCTGCCGGACGCTCGACGCGCGCTGATCCGGCAACCGCTTGGGCTAGGATGGCGCTCGTGACCGTCCGCGCCCGCAGCTCGCGCCTCCGCAACGCGGCCGCGCCGCTCGTCTCGCTCTCGCTGGGCGCGGCCTGCGCCCTCGCCGGCTGCGGCCTCCTCGGCGCGCCGGGCGGCTATTCGGGCGGCGATGACGACGGCCTCGACGGCAGCGCCGACACCGCCTCGCCGCCCGACGCGGCGCCCGCCGACACCGCCGTCACGCTGCCCGACGGCAACGTCGTGCCGGGCTCCATCGGGACCCTCGCGGTCGTCGCCGGCGAGCGCGACCCCACCTCGGCCGACGACGATCCCGCGTGGTCCGCCGACGCGTGGTCGGGCGTCCTCGACGACGAGGGCCGCGTCTCCTCTTGGCGCATCGAGAAGAGCGCGCCGGTCACGGGCTCCATCGACTCCTCGGGCCTCGTCGGCACGACGTGGATGATGATCGACGTCGGCTTCGGCATCGGCGGCGGCCGGGGCACCGCCCTCCAGAGCACGTCGTGGGGCCCCGGCTTCACCGGCGCGTGGGTCGCGAACGGCGCGTTCGGATACCCGGGCGGCCTCGCCGAGGCCACGCGCACGTTCTTCGGCGCCCACCTCGCCTACGTCGGCGGCACCCGCACCGTGGCCGTCGACGGCGGCACGAACACCTTCTACGCGAACGAGATCCACACCGCGCCCATCGACGCGTCCAAGAACACGCTCGGACCGTCGGTCGACGGCGCCGTCCAGCTGCTCCATGCGAGGGCGCGGCCCGCCGTGGCGATCGGCAAGGACCGCGCGTACGTCGTCGGCGGTCGCGTGCCCGGCGGCGGCTTCACGGGCTCGGTGGAGATGGCGCCGATCGACACGGGCGCGGGCACCTTCCAGGCGTTCGTAGATCAGCCGTCGCTCACGACGGGCGGCGCGGAGCACAAGGTGCAGTCCCCGGCCGTGGCGCTCGCGGGAGGCTTCCTGTTCGTCGCCGGCGGCCGCGCGCCGGGCAACGGACCTACCGACGTCGTCCTCGCCGCTCCCATCGACGGCGTGACCGGCACGGTCGGCGACTTCAAGACGCTCACCAAGCTGCCCGCGCCGCTCCGCGACCACGCGTTCGTCGCGTTCAAGGACCGGCTCTACGTCGTCGGCGGCGTCGGGGCGACCACGCGGTCGGACGCCGTGTACTCTGCACGCATCGCCGCGGACGGAACCATCGGCGCCTGGGACACGGACGCGAAGCTGCCCGGGGCCCGCTCGAGCCTCGCGGCGCTGGCCTACTGACCATGAACTCCTCGAAACGTCGGCCGTTCTTCTTCTTCGTCGGCGGAATCACCCTCTGCCTGACCACCTTCGGCGCCGCCCCGGCGCGGGCGGACTCCACGTGCATCTCGGCCTACGAACAAGCACAGACGCTCCGCAAGGACGGCAAGCCGCAGGCCGCGAAGGCGCAGGCGCAGATCTGCGCGCAGGCGTCGTGTCCGTCGCTCCTCGTGAAGGACTGCTCGCGCTGGCAGACCGAGCTCGAGGCGCTGATCCCGACGGTCCTCCTCGATGCGCGCGCGCCGAGCGGGGGCCTTCGCGCCGACGTGAGGGTGAAGGTCGACGGCAACGTCGTCGCCGAGAAGATCGACGGCCGCGCGATCGCGATCGAGGCCGGCGCGCACGCGTTCACGTTCGAGGCCGAGGGCGCAGCGACCGTCGAGCAGACCGTCACGCTGAAGGAAGGCGAGCGGAACCGGAAGGTCTCCGTGACGATGCTGCCCGCGCCGGTCACGTCCACGACGGCGAGTCCGGTTCCCACGGGGGCCTGGGTGTTCGGCGGCGTGGCCGTCGCGGCGCTCGCGACGTCGGCGGTCTTCGCGATCGACGGCCTCGGCAAGAAGAGCGACCTCGACCAGTGTCGGCCCCGCTGCGCTGCGGGCGACGTGGACGCGATGTCGGCGCGCTTCACCCTGGCCGACGTTGCGCTCGGCGCGGGCGTCGTCGCGGGTGCGGCGGCGCTCTACCTCTTCTTCGCCCGTCCCGGCGGCGAGCCGAAGAGCTCGGCGAGGGCCTCCTCCGTCCCCTCGCCGTTCGCGGGTCCGATCAACGGCGGAGCCGCCGCGGGGCTGTCGGGGCGCTTCTGAACGAGCCTCGGCCCGGTCGGAAGAGCACGAACCGGACCATCCAAAAAAGGATAGCTCCGGCCTTCGCGGGCACGGATCACGGCTTGCGCGCGGAACGCCCTGCGCTATGTCGGGCGTTCTCGTTGGCGCGTCGGCGGCGAGAGACGGTGGCGCTCGCAGCGCTGGTCCCCGTGGTGACCAGGGCGGCTCGGCAGTGGAGAGGCGCGGGAGGCGTGCAGGTACGATGAAGGAGGACGACGCATTGACGCAAGCGGCAAACTCGACGGGCTCCCGTAAAGCGGTAGACTCCCGGAACCTCGTGTCCTCTTCTTCGCGTAAGAGCCCTGATTCCTCCCGCCTCACCATCGAGGCGCTCTACTCGATCCAGACGACCGGCCCCGTGTCGTCGCGGCCGAACCGCGACCCGCGCGAGCCGATCAGCGAGCGCGGTGCGTGCGCCGACGACTGCCCCGACGAGGGCGAGCGTGCGCGCCTCATCAGCGATATCTCGCGCCTGATCCGCGAGCCGCAGATGCCCGAGCCCACGCGCTGCGCGGGTCTCACGCTCATCGGCTGGCTCGCGCGCCGGATGCCGGGCGAAGCCCCGCATGCCATCGGCGTGCACGAGGCGGCGCGTCAGTCCGAGCGCCGGATCCGCCCTGCCCAGCGCAAGCCGCGCTGAGGATCACGTTGCTTTTGCCGTGAGGCTCGGCACGTAGGTATCCTGGGTCCGCGACATAATGGGGATCCCTCCTGCCAGAGACACGGACGCCGAGGACGTCGCCTGGGGTCTCCAGACGGCCGACACGCTCTGGAAGCGCGGCGAGCGCATCGACGCGGTCGTCTGGCTGCGCCGCGCCGCGCAGTCGGCCGGGGAGGCGAGCGACGACGATCGCGCCCTCGAGCTCGCCCGGAGCGCCGCCGAGCTCTCCGACTGGATGGCCTCCGGCGGGAGTGAGGCGCCGCCTCCCGTTGCGAGGAGCGGCCCGCCAACCTTCATCCCGGACGGCGAGCGGAACCCGCGAAACTCCATCGACGTCGAGCTCGACGAGCCGGCGAGCGCGCGTTCCGCGCCGCTGATCACGCAGCCGCCCGTCACCGCGCCTCCCGCGGCGACCGCACCACCGCCGGCGCTGCGACCCATGCCGCCGCAGAGCCGGCCGCCGTCGCAGCCGACGATGCAGACCGCTCAGCCCTCGTTCGAGGACGCGCCCGCCGACAGCGCGGACCCGGCACCGAGCGGCGAGCCGTCGTCCGGCCAGAACTCGGTACCTCCCGCGGAGCAGGTGCACGCCGGCCTCTTCAACCCGTGGGACGAGCGCGGCTCGGCGTTGCCTTCTGCGCCGGAGCCCGTGCCGCCGCCGCCGCTCGCGCCGACGTTCGGCGACGACGAGGAGGTCGTGACGAGCGTTCGCTCTGCGCAGCTCCACGCGCAGCGCGCCGAGCTCATGGCCGCGGTGCTCGCCGGAACGCGCGTGCCGTCGACCGCCCCGTCGGCGCGCCCGAGCGCGTGGGCCGAGGATCCGAAG
Source organism: Labilithrix sp. (assembly GCA_028287035.1). Next base: position 57,126 of record JAQBQL010000004.1, read on the forward strand.
CCGGAGCCTCCGCGGAGCCTGCCGCCGCGCCCCGGCGGAGGAAAGCCCCCGCCGCTCCCGCCGCGCGCGCTGAAGAAGCCCCCCGTGCCGGTCGCGCCCGCTCCGCTCCGGGTTCGGTCCGAGCCGCCGCCCCCGCCGTCGGACTCCACGCTCGTCGCGACGTCCGTCATCACGCCGCCGCCCTCGGACGCGACGCTCGTCGCCGCGCCGGCTCACACGCCGCCGCCTCCGAGCCCCACCGATGTGACGACCTCGGCGCCGGCGATCCCGGCCGCTACGGCGATCCCGGCGGCGGTCTCCGCGACGCACGGCCCGCCGGATCTCGAGGCCGTCGAGGCCTTCGCGGACCTCCCCGACGACGCGCGCACCGCCTTCGCCGCCGCCGCGCAGGTGAGCGCGCTCGCCGAGGGCGAGGAGGTGAGCAGCTTCGCCCTCGCGTACATCCTGTCCGGCAGCGTCGACGTCGCCGCCACCATGGTGGATGCCCCCGCCGCCCGGCTCGAGCAGGGCGCCGTGCTCCGCTCCCGCGGCACCACCGACGACGGCGTCCCGATGCGCCTCATCGGCGTGAGCAGCGGCGTCGTCGCGACCTGGACCGACGCCGCCGTGACGGAGGCGTTCCGCACGTGCCCCTGGGTCGAGGAGGACCTGCGGGTCGCCGCCGATCGCCTGCAGACGCTCGTCGGCGTCACCATCGGACCCCTCGGCGAGCGCCTCGACGGCGCGATCCGCGAGCAGATCATCGGCAAGCTCACGATGCGCACGCTCATGGCCGGCGAGATCGTGGTCACGGGCGGCGAGCTGATGCCCGGCCTCCTGCTCGTGGGCGTCGGCAAGCTCGAGCTCTTCGACGGTGAGAAGGTCACCGGCGAGGTCGGCTCCGGCGAGTTCGTGTTCCCGACCGAGGTCCTCGGCGCCGGCAAGGCCCCGCTCACCGCGCGCGCCGGGCAGGGCGGCGCGCTCGTGCTCTTCGGCGACCGGATGATCGCCCAGGAGCTGCTCGTGACGTGCCCGCCGCTACTCGAGGTCTTCGCCGGGATGTGAGCCGATGCCGGGGTACGTCCCCGGCGCGGCGATCGATCCGACGAAGCGAGCGCGCGGGATCGCGTCCGGCCCCGCGGCCTTGCGGTCCGGCAGCCCGGCGGGCTTGCTCGGCGTGCTCGCCGGCTCGACCTCCCAGCGGAGCTCCTCGTTGCCCTCGGCGCCCGCGAAGCGCAGCCCGAACCAGCGCGCCTCCGGCGAGATCGTGCGCGTCCCGCTCGGCGTGGTCGTCGGGAACTTGATGCGGAAGACGTTCCGCCAGATCGTCGAGTACGGGAAGTAGCGGCGCTCGAGGGCACCCGGGCGGGCGATCAGCTCGATCGACAGGGGCGCCGTCTCGTTGCCCTCGTCGTCGATGAGGCGCACGATCCACGAGCTGTTCGGCCGCGTGAGATCCGCCCACCGCGTGTTGGTCCCGTAGAGCGCGACGTAGAAGCGGTGACCGTCCGTCGTCTCGGAGAGCGTGCGGTCGAGCAGCTCGCGCCGCTGCTCGACGGTGAGCCGGTAGTCGTTCGCGTACCGGACGACGTACGCCCAGCGAAAGTCCCACGACTCGAACGTGGCGGTCACCGTGAGCAGGGTGTCGAGCTCGCTCAGCGTGGTGAGGCTCTTCGTGCGGGTCCAGCGCTCGAGCACCTGCGCGTAGTCGCTGTCGGTGTACTCGCGCGGTCCGGTCGCGAGCGACACCTTGGGATCCGAGCAGCCGCTCGAGAGGGCCCCGAGCGACGCGACGAGGGCGGCGCCGGCGAGCAGCCGGAGAGAGGATCCCGAGAGCATGGACGGTCACTCTCGCCGAGCCGCCCGCCGCCGGCAAGGTGCCTTCCACGGCCTGCCGCGAAAAGAGCGCGGCCGCAGCCGGACGTCACGGAGCGTCCGCCGCGCGGCGCATGCGGCGCGGCGCGACTTTGAGCTATCCCGTTCCGCAGCGGCTGCCGTATAAACGTGCCCCGATGGCCCTGAAAATCACTGTTCGTTCGGTGCTTCCGTCCCGCGAGACCGGCGACCTCATGGTCGTGGGAGTCCCCCTGCAGGACTCGCGTGCGTCGTCGAAGCGGCAGCCCTCCACCCTCGACGGCTTCGATCGCGCGCTCGGCGCGTCGTTCCAGCGTCAGGTGAAGAAGGAGGAGTTCAAGGGCAAGAAGGACAGCCAGCTCGCCACCGCGACGCTCGGCAAGGTGAACGCCGACCGCCTGATCCTCATGGGTCTCGGCGACGTGGCGAAGCTCGGTCCCGGCGACATCCGCACCTTCGCCGCGAAGGCCGCGCGCGCCGCGAATGCCGACAAAGCGCGCCGCCTCGTGCTCGGCGTCCCGGCCGGCCTCGAGGGCCGTCTCCGCGAGATCGTCGAGGGCCTCGAGCTCGGCGCCTACCGCTTCACCAAGTACTTCACCGGTGACCGCAAGCCGAAGGCGGAGCTCGGGCAGGTCACGATCTGCCTCGTCGGCCCGGCCCCCGCCGACGCGAAGAAGCGCGTCGAGCTCGGTCAGACGGTCGCGGCCGGCGTGAACCTCTCGCGCGACCTCTCGAACGAGCCGCCGAACGTCCTCTATCCCGAGACCCTCGCCGCCGCCTCGCGCGCGATGGCCAAGGAGGCGGGCCTCGACGTCCAGGTCTTCGACTTCGCCGAGATCCAGAAGCGCGGCATGCGCCTGCTCGAGGCGGTCGGCCAGGGCAGCGAGCACAAGCCGACGTTCGTGCACTTCTCGCATGTCCCCGCCGGCAAGACGAACGGCAAGCGCCTCGTCTTCGTGGGCAAGGGCATCACGTTCGACAGCGGCGGCCTCTCGATCAAGCCGGCCGCCGGCATGGGCGAGATGAAGCACGACATGAGCGGCGCGGCGAACATCGTCGGCCTCATGCAGATCGTCGCCCGCCTCAAGCCCAACGTCGAGGTGCACGGCATCCTCGCCGCC
>JAQBQL010000013.1 GCA_028287035.1 Labilithrix sp.
CGGTTCTCGCCGCGGCGTTCGTCGCGGCGGTCGCGGCGATCCCCGTCGCACCCGCGGTGCCTCCGGCCGCACCTGCCGCAACGACCGCCGCCGCGGCGACCCCCGTCGCGAGCGCGACGCGCGCGAACACCTGCTCGCGCTGGGCCGCGTCCGGCGCGTCTCCGCGAGCGGCGGCGAGCAGCGCATCCATCTCCGTGCGAACGAGCGGCGCCCTCATCGCGGTGCTCCTCGGCGCGGCGCCGCCGGCGGAGGCGTGCTCTCGCGGACGCGCGCAAGCTCGGCTTCGAGCTCGACGCGCGCGACGCGCAGCCGCGAGTACACGGTGTTGAGCGGGATCTCGAGGGTGCGCGCCACCTCGGGCGCCGTCATCTGCTCGATCTCGTGGAGCACGAGGACCGCCCGCCGCCCCATCTCGATCGACGCGAGCGCCCGGTCGAGCATCGCGAGCGCCTCGCTCCGCGCGAGCGCCTCCGCCTGCGGCGGCTCGATGGACACGCGCTCGCCGGCACACCCGCCGTCGGGATCGATGGGATGGCGGCGCCGGTGGCGGCGAGCATCGGCGGCGACCCGCACCACGATCTGGAAGAGCCACGCCCGCGGCCCGTGCCCCCGGTCCGCGAACTCGATCCAGCGGCGGTGTGCGACGACGAACACCTCCTGGCATTTGTCCTCGACGTCGCGGTCCATCACGCCGAGGCGCCGGAGGTTCCGCCACACGAACGCGACGTGGGCATCGTAGAGAGCGCGAAAGGCTCGCGCCTGGCTCTCGGGGGAGAGGTCGCGGGTCGACACACCACTCTCGGGCGCAGGAGGGGGCGCGCTCGCGAGCGAGGGCGCGGGAAGGATCCCGGAGGTCTCGAGGTCCTCGGGGTCGGGTTCGATGTCGAGCTCGACGACCTCGTCGACCACCTGGTAGGCGGCGCTCACGGAAGCCTCATCGAGAGCCCGAGCTCCGCGTCGGCGAAGACGAGCGGCGTCGCGGCGCCCGCGAACTGCACGAGGTTCGCCCCGACGAGCGCGCGGACCTCGAGGGCGAGCCCGGCCCCGAGCTCCCCGCGGAGGTCGACCGAGGGCCCGGTCCCGAGCCGTACCGGGACGCGCGCGAGCCCCACCCCGGGGGTGACGACCCCGCCGTCGATCGCGCCGCAGAGGTCGGCCTCGATCCCGCGCCGCTCGATGTAGTTCCCCGGGATGCGCCGGCAGATGTCGGCGCGCGCGCCGAAGTGAGAGAGGACGGCGGCGTCGCCCGCGGAGGCGACCCGACCGGTGGACCGGCCGAAGAAGAGCGCCGGCCGTAGGACCCAGCTCGGCACCAGCTCGATGGTGAGAAACGGGGAGAGGCCGGCCATCCCGCCGGTCGTCGCGAGCCCGTCGCGCAGGTAGACCATCGTGCCGACCTCGACCGTCCGCATGGGCGGGGCGGCGCCGACCGGACCGTCGACGTGGTCCGCGTCGCGGTCCGCACGTGGCGCCGGCGGCGGCGGCGCGGCGGGCAGCTCGTCGCGCGCGCGGTTCATCTCGGCATCGAGGACGAGCGACGCCCAGGCGCCGACGGCGTGCGCGAGAGGAAGGCACGCGCGACCGCTCCGGTCGGACAACGTGCGATGGGCAACCACGTTCCCGGCATCGTCCACGATGCTCGCCTCCGCCGACCGCGCGCCGGCCGCGGAGCGCGCGACGGACATCGTCACGGTCCACGTCCCGGTGGTCGCCGCCGCACCATGCGGGCGAGGACCCCCGTGAGTGGGGGCGCGAGCGGCGAGGAGCGCTTCGTTCAGCGCGGCACGGGCGCGCGCCTGGTCCGAGCACTCGTCGCCCCCCTCGAAGACCGCCTCGACGACAGTTGCATCCACGATGGCGGTCACAGGGACAGAGGATGGCCGGCCGGGCACGTCTCCGTCGCGTTCGAGGACGCTTTCGTCCCCGAGGTAGGATGGATGACGGAGGATCTCCCCCCTCGTCGGGTGCTCGGGCCCCTACGGTTGTGGGCGAAGCCCCCCGGGAGCACCGAGCGATCCAGGCGAGGCCGTGCGAGCGGGTGGTGGTCGCGCGCCGTCCCCGGCGTCGGGCGACGAAGCCGCCCGTCGCTCCGTCCGCCCGTGATCGCCGCCGGAATTTTCCGGGCTGACGCAGGTCCCTGCGTGGTCCATGAGGTTGATTCCGCGGGGATCCAGACGCCCCGTCGCGCACATGTAGGTACGTACTTTTCTTGAGGATTTACGTGCCGTGTCGCGTTGGCCCGAGGGGTGCCTCCCTGAGCCCTGCTCGCGAGGAATCCCATGGCCAATATCCGCACGGCTTCGTTCACGGCTTTCACGGCTCTCACGCTCGGTTGTCTGGGCGCCTTCACGGCGTGCAGCAACGACACGAGCAACACGCTCGGCGGTCGCGTGACCGGCAGCAGCGGCGGCTCCAGCGGCCAGTCCGGCGACGGCGGCGTCAACGGCGAAGGCGGGGTCAACAGCGGCCCGCCCGCCGAGGAAGTGGCCTTCCACGCGCTCGAGGCCGACCTCGCGAAGACCTGCGGTGGCCAGTGCCACGAAGCGAAGACCTACAAGCCCACTCCGCCGGGCTTTCTCTCGCCTCCGGACGCGTACAAGTCGATCAAGTCGCAGCCCGGGATCGTGGTGGCCGACTACTACCAGAGCACGCTGCTCAACAAGGGCGGCCACGCCGGCCCGGCGATCGGCGACACCCCCGAGCTCGAGGCGAAGGTCATCGAGTGGCTGAAGCTCGAATCCATCGCGCTCACCGCGGTGAAAGCGCCGACGATCGACCCGGTCGCCATCAAGAGCGGTCCCAACGACATCGACATGACCAAGGCCTCGATCAGCGGCCTGACCGGGACGCACTTCCTGTTCGACGCCTCGCTCGTCGGCGGGATCCTGTCGATCTCGAACCTCAAGGTGAAGGCCGCGGCGGGCACCGACGTCCACGTCTATCATCCCAGGTTCATTCGGGTTCTTGCCGCGCCGAACGACAAGAAGCAGACCGAGGTTCCGGACGGCGCGGACACGTTCTCGAACACCGATCAGACGGTGCCGGGCGGCGCAGACACCACGCTGAATCCGGGCGCGGCGTTCTTCACGTCCGACGGCTGGGCGCCCTTCGACTTCAACAGCGACAAGCTTCGCATCGAGGTCGAGAAGCTCGAGCCAGGCAAGATCTCCGTCGTGGACGTGCCGAAGACCTGCAAGAACGTCGCGATGTTCACGGCCAACGTGCTCCCCAGCTTCCGCGGGGGCGGGGGCGTGACCCCGAACTGCCAGAACTGCCATAACACCGGCGCAGGCGCAGGAACGGGCCTCTCGGGGCTCGCGTTCAACGCCGCCGACAACGCGACGGTCTGCAACCAGGTCCTCGCGAAGCTGAACGAAGGCGACATCGCGAAGAGCCGGATCGTGACCCACCTCGCGGCGGGCGACGGCCACTCGGGCGGCGCGGTCAACAACATCACCAACTGGACGGCGCTCTTCGTGAACAACAAGGGCGTCTTCTTCTGATTCGATTTGCGCAACTCGCGCGGCCGCAAGAGCTGGCCTACCGATTGCAGTTGTTCTGTTCACCTCATGTCGACGAAGAAAGGTAGGGAGACGATGCGACTCGGCACCATGCGAACCCCCTCGTGGAGCTTGGCTGCGTTCGGCCTCGCAGTGACCATCGGCGCCCTCGCGGGCTGCGGTAGCTCCGAGGACCCGAACTCCATCGGAACCCCCGGCGGGAGCACCCCCGGCAGCACGACGGACCCGAACGGCACTGCAACTGCCCAGACCCCCGCGGAGCAGGTCAAGGAGATCCTGGACGCGCGGAAGGTCGACTACGGCGAGGCGCTCCGCACGGCGAGCCTCAAGCTCACTGACGAGCTGCCCGCTCTCGCGGACATCAAGGCGATCGACGGCGCTGCCGACGATGCCGCCAAGAAGGCCATCTACGAGAAGGCCGTCGACACGATGATCGCGTCGCCGAAGTTCACGCTCGTCATGCGCAAGTACTTCATGGACATGTTCAAGACCGCGCAGGTCGGAGCAGTCCAGATGGGCGCGTCGAACAAGGACGGCGCCGCGAACTTCGCCGCGCAGGTCGTGACCGAGGGTCGCTCGTACAACGAGCTCTTCACGGCGACGGCGAACACCTGCCCGACCTTCGATGCGACGACCGGTGCGTTCACGCCGGCCGAGTGCATGAAGGGCCCCGCGGGCGGCACGACGGTCGGCGTCCTCACCGACCCGGGCCTCCAGTCCCAGTACTTCTCGAACATGGCGTTCCGTCGTGTCCGTTTCATCCAGGAGACGTTCGCGTGCTCCAAGTTCCCGGCGGAGTTCTCGAAGACCCCGACCGCGATGGGTAACGGCACGTACACGAACCCGCAGGCGTTCGACGGCATCACCGGCAAGACGAACACGCCCACCGCGCGCATCGACTTCCAGGACACGTCGGCCGTCATCTGCGCCAACTGCCACGGCACGCTGAACCACATCGCGCCGCTGTTCATCAACTACGACGAGAAGGGCCTCCTCCAGGCCACGTCGCAGGTCGAGGTCCCGATCCCCGGCAACCCGAAGGCGGCCGTGAAGGACTACCAGCCCGGCACCCCGTTCTTCGCCTGGCGCAAGGACAAGAACTTCGACGACCTCACCGGTCTCGGCGCCCAGATGGCCGCCGACCCCGAGGTCGGTCGCTGCGCGGTCAACCGCGCCTGGAACTACGCGCTCTCGCGCGGCGACATCGTCAACGACCTCGCCACGATCCCGACGGCAGTGACCGACCAGCTCGCGAAGGACTTCACGAGCGGCGGCCAGAAGCTGAAGGAAACTCTCCGCGTGATCTTCAAGTCCGAAGACTTCACGAAGTTCTGAAAACAGGGAAGGGAGTCGGAAAAAAGTCATGAAACGCATTGCTCTCACCCTGCTCGCGGCGTCCGCTCTGGCGCTCGTCGCGTGTGACAACGGAACCTCGGACAGCCTCTCCAACGGCAACGGCGGAGGAATCGGCGACCCCAACGGAACGGCCGGTGGCGAAGACACCACGTTCGATCACATCAACGACCCGAACGGCGCAGCGCCGGGCGCGGACACGAACCCGCCGACCGAGGCGGCCCAGGTGAAGATCGTCGGCTCGCCCGAGGTCACCTCTCGGCTCCACGCCTGCGGCAAGCTCACGGTCTCGAGCATCGGCTCGATCCTCACGACCCGCGGCCTCACCGGTGGCGGCATGCGCCCCAACGGCGTGCAGAGCGGCCAGGGCATCTACATGGCGAACGGTACGGCGGCGGCCCTCGGCGCTGCCAACTACAACGGTCGCGTCGGCGAGGCTCCGTTCTCCTCGGCCTCCGCGATGGCAAAGATGTTCGATATCTTCGCCATGGCTTCGTACGATGCGGTCGTGGACGGTTGGGCAGCCCCCGCCTGTCCCGACACGAAGGTCCTCGGCGCCGACGGCAAGTTCACGAAGGACGGGCTCTCCTGTCTGATGGGCAAGCCCGCCTCTGCCGAGCACCTCGCCGTCGCCAACGACGCAATCACCAAGAATCCCGCAGATGGCGCGAAGATCGCCATCGCCGCCGTCCTCGCGGCCGCGCACACCTGCCAGTAAGGAGTCCACGTCATGGTTGACCAGCGATTGAAAGAACTCCGTGGCCCCGGGCGTCGTGACTTCCTGCGGTGGGCCGGTACCGCCGCCGCCGCGATCGGTCTCGAGCGCGCGCGCTTCCTGAACGTCATCAACGACACCGTCGGAACGGCGGCCGCCGACACCGCGTCCTGCGCGTCGACGAACCGCGCGATCCTGCTCAATGCAGGCAACGGCGGTCTGTCGAACTTCACCCAGGTGTTCCCGTTCGAGAAGGTCATCAACTCGACGAACGCCACCTATTCGCACTACGCGCTCAACAAGGGCGTGAAGGCGACGGGCTACGACAAGCCGTACACGTACGCTCCGGACAGCCCCTGGCAGACCGAAGCGAAGTGGAAGGTCTCTGCCTTCGTCGCCGGAAACAACGAGACGCACACCGGCAATCCGCAGAGCGCCATCACGCTCGGCGCGAACAGCATGTACGCCTCGGCGGCGGCCATCCAGCAGGCGAACCCCACGCTGCTGCCGGTCCTCTCGGTCGGTAACCTGATGTTCGGCAACGCTCTCGGCGCGCCCGCAGTGGCCGCCGTCGGTGCGCCGAACCAGCTCATCGACCTCTTCAACAGCGCCGCCTCGAAGGCGCTGCTCAACACGCCGGAGAGCGGCGGCCTCGCCGAGGCGTACTACAAGGCCTTCCTCGGCCTCAACGCGGCGGCGGGTCGGACCACCACCGCGAAGCAGTACGCGGTCGGCAAGGTGTCGATGAACCTCCTCGCGAAGAACCTCTCTTCGCAGCTCACGCCGACGCCGGCGGACCTCGCGATGTTCGGCATCACGGGCACGACTCCCACGTCGGTCCAGAACATGTCGAACGCGATGATCACCTCGGTGAAGGCCTTCTCGCTCGGCCTCACCTCGATGCTCATGATGCCCGCGTGGAACGACGACCCGCACGGTCTCTTCGCCGGTGGCGATGCGGCGGCGCAGGTCAAGGCGGTCGCGATGGGCAAGATGTTCAACGGTCTCCTCGCGCTCGCCAAGTCGAAGCCCGACCCGAGCTGCTCGTCGAAGACGCTCGCCGACAGCATCGTCATCGGCATCAGCGGCGACACGTTCAAGGCGCCCTTCAACCGCAACGGCTGGGGCGACGGCACGCCGGGCGGCTCCAACGTGCTCTACGTCATGGGCAACGGCCTCGTGAAGACCGGCTGGTTCGGCGACATGGACCCGACGGCGGGCGCCATGGGCTGGGACCAGGCGACCGGCAACACGGGCGGCGCGTACACCGGTCGCGGCGCCGAGCTCGGCGCATCCGCGGCGGCGACGTTCCTCTACGCGGTTGCCAAGGGCGACATCCGCCGCGTCGGCGACTTCTACAACGGCAAGCCGATCGACGCGCTCGTGAACGTCAACCTCTCGGGCTGACCATCTGGCCCCTCGGGGCAGTGGAACCCTCGCTTCTCACGAAGCGGGGGTTTCGCGTTTTGTGCGCGCCAGCCGGACCGGCAGCGCGCCGATCAGACCGGCGTGGGACGCGTGCGCCCGGCGAGCGACGCGATGACCGCCATCAGCTCCATCGGCTCGACGGGCTTCGGCACGTGGCTGTTGAAGCCGGCGAGGAGCGCGCGCGTGCGGTCCTCGGACCGAGCGTAGGCAGTGAGCGCCACGGCGGGCAGGTTCCCGCCCTGCTCCTTCGTGCGCGCGCGGACCTTCGCGATGAGCGCGAACCCGTCCTGGTCGGGCATGCCGATGTCACTCACGAGGAGATCGGGGACGCGAACGTCGAGGGCGGCGAGCGCCTCGTTCACCGACCCTGCGGTGCGCACCGTCGCTCCGCACTGCTCGAGCATGAAGGCCACCATCTCGCGGGCATCGATCTCGTCGTCCACGACGACCACGTCGAGGTTCGCGAGCTCGGGGGGACAGTCGAAGCCGCGCTCGACCATCTTCGTGCGGAGCGAATGGTCGGCGTCCGGCGCGCGCGTGACCGAGAGCGGAAGACGCACGACGAACGTGCTCCCCTTCCCTTCGCCCTCGCTGGTCACGGCGACCGTGCCGCCATGCATCTCGACGAGCTGACGCACGATCGAGAGGCCGAGGCCGAGACCGCCCGCGCTGCGCGTCGTTCCGCCGTCCGCCTGCCGGAACCGGTCGAAGACGAACGGCTGGAACTCCGGGGTGATGCCGATGCCGGTGTCGGCGACGGTGATGTCGACCGCCGAATCACGCTTCTGGACGAACACCTGAACGCGCCCGCCCTTCGGGGTGAACTTCACCGCGTTCGACAGAAGGTTCCAGACGATCTGCTGGAGGCGATGCGGGTCGCCCATCACCGTACCGCCGGATGCGAGCGCTGCCTGGAGCCGGATGTTCTTGGCGTCCGCCGCGGGCCGCACCGTCTCGAGGACGCCCTCGATGACGGCGGTGACGTCGACCGGCTCGACATGCAGCCGAAGCTTGCCCGCGAGGATGCTGCTCACGTCGAGGAGGTCCTCGATGAGCTGCGCCTGCGCCCGCGCGTTCCGCTCGATGGTCTCGAGCGCCAACGGCTGACGCTCCTTCGGGATCGCGTCGCGCCGGAGCATCTGCACCCAGCCGAGCATCGCGTTGAGCGGCGTACGGAGCTCGTGGCTGACCGTGGCGAGGAACTCGTCCTTCACGCGGCTGGCGCGCTCCGCCTGCGTGCGCGCACGGCTCTCCAGCTCGAGGAGCCGTTCGCGCTCGGCCTCCGCCCGTTTGCGCTCGGTGATGTCCTTGAAGACGAGCGCGACCTGCCGGGCCGAAGGGTCGCCGACGCGGGTCGCGTAGACGTCGAACCAGCGCTCCATCGACCGCGCGTGGCTCTCGAAGCGCGTCGCTTCACCGGTCGTGGCGACGCGGCCGTAGGTCTCGAACCAGGACTCGTCGAGATCGGGCACGAGCTCGCGGGCTCGCCGGCCGACCGCGCCGGCGAGGCCGGTGTGCGTCTCGAAGGCGGCGTTCGCTTCGAGGAAGCGGTAGTCGATGGTCTTGCCGCGCTCGTCCTGGATCATCTCGAGAAGACAGAAGCCGTCGTCGATGGACTCGAAGAGCGTCCGGTAACGGCGCTCCGACGCCTCGAGGGCGACCTCGGCGGCCTGGCGTTGCTCGCGCTGGCGTTCGGCCTCGGTGTTGTCCTGGCCGAGGACGAGGATGCCCGTGATGCTTCCGTCGGGCGCACGGATCGGCTGGTAGACGAAGTCGAGCACCGCCGGCGTCAGCGGCCCGGCCGGCTCCCGCTGGAGCATGAGGGTGAGGCCGCGTGCGACGAAGGGCTCGCCCGTCGCCATGATCCGGTCGAGGACCTCGAACAGCCCCTGCCCCTCGACCTCCGGGAACGCCTCGCGCACCGTCCTTCCGATAAGCTCGCGGTGTGCGGCGAGCTGGAGGTACGCGGGATTCGCGAGCTCGAAGACCAGGTCCTTGCCGCGCAGGAAGGTCGCGAAGCCCGGCGCCTGCGCGAACATCTCGACGAGGCTGCGCCGTTCCGCGTCGCGGCTCGCCGCTGCGGCGCCGGAGGTGACGGCGATCAGGCTCTCGCGGAACGCCTCGAGGAGCTCGGCCTCGGCACCGGGAGACGCGCCGCTCCTCGTGACGATGTCACGGGCCCGCAGCCTGAAGCGCTCCTCGATGGCCTCCCGGTGCGTGTCGATGAACTCCGCGAGGGCTCCAGGCATCGAGATGGCCCCACCTTTGTACGTTGCAGGCGCTGCTGCAATGAGGCGCGGTGTCCGTCGCGAAATGTCCCGCGGCTACGGAACGTCGGCGGCGGTCGTGCAGTAGCCGATCGCGGTCGGCGAGAGCTTCTGTCGCTGCGCCTTCGGGATCGGCGTGCCCTGCCCGTCGACCACCGGGATGCTGAGCCACGACACCACGCAGCGGTAGCCCGCGTCGGAGTCGGACATGGCGGGGCCGCCCTTGTGGCGCTCGATCTTGAGCGGCTTGCGCAGGAACATGAGCTGGTTCGGGTTCGCTCCCTGGCGGCCCATCAGGCGGGACATCTCTTCGGGCTCGAGCGACACGAGCGCCTCGAAATTCGCGCGCTGCTCCTCGGGCTGCGTCGGCTGCTGACCGGAGACGAGCTCGCCGTCCTGGATCGAGTTGAGACGGTACCCCTCGCGGCCGTACACCCGGTACGCGCGGCCCGGCTGCCCGTGGCAGTCGAGTGTGCCGCAACGACGCGTGAGGTACGGGTCGACGTACTGCACGTACGTGTCGAAATCCGGGACGATGACGTCGGTGACGCGATCCGGATCGGGCGCCGAGGCGCACGACGCCGACTGCAGCAGCACCGCGCCTGCCACCGACGCGCTCAGCACGGAGACCACGAGCGCCTGGAGGAGAGGCTTCTTGCTGTCCATCAGAACCGGTCCTCCGGGCAGGCGGTCACCTTGGGAAGCGTGTTCGGGCAGTCCACCGGGATCGGCACGTTGGCGGCGTCGACCGCTTCTTCCGAGTCGAACATGCGGATCTGTCCGGGCGAGCCGTAGTCGCGAATGCCCAGGATGTGACAGGTCGCGCACGAGGCCTCACGACCGATGTGGCCCGACATGCGGCGCACCGCGAGCGAGGCCTCGTCGGTGGCGGGGTTCGGCCCGTTCGGAGTCTTCACCCGCTCGACCGACACGAGGAGCGGAAACTTCAGGTTCTTGTAGTCCTCGGCCTTCACGTAGAAGTTGCCGTTGCAGTTCGTGACGAAGCACTTCCGCGCATCGTCCGGGCCGTTGAAGCGGACGTACGCCTGGTCGACGCGGCGGTCGTAGCGGTTCGGTCCCCAGAAGATGGTGCCGGCGAGGACGAACTCGCTGCTCGCGGGGCCGTCCTTCGAGTGGCAGAGCGCGCACGGCTCGCCGGGGCGGTGGTACTCGCTCTCGACCGGGTAGGCCTCGCTGTTCTCGTCGCCGAGGTTGTTCACGCCGGCGCGGTGGACCGGGTTCAGGTTGCACGAGCTGCCGACGCCGACCAGGAGGACGAAGCCGGCCGCCGTCATCAGCGCGTTGCCGATGCGGGTGCGGAGATCGGGCGTGTGGTGATGCTGCGCTGTCATCTCAGAACTCCACGTCGAAGCCGACCGAGCCGTAGACGCCGGTTCGCGTCGTCACGTACAGCGACTTCAGGTAGCGCGTGTACATGACGTCGCCCACCGCGGTGATGCCGTATTTTATCTCTCCCTCGGGATTGCCGAGAGCGATACGTAGGCCGCCGCCGCCGGTTCCCGTGAAGAGGGGCGACAGCTCGCGGTCGCCGGTGCGGAAGAGCGGGAGCACGAGGCCGCCGTTCGGGTCGAGCAGGGCCGGGTACGCGAGCTGGTAGAAGTTGACGCCCGACTGCATGTGCAGCCGCGCGTGGGGCCACACGCGGAGGTGACGCGAGAGGTCGACCATGTACCGCGCGTCCGTCGAGGACGCCTTCAGCCCCCACGTGTCGAGGTAGAGCCGCTCTTCCACGCGCAACGTGGAGGTCGGGTTCATGCGCTTGTTGAAGCGCGCTCCGATGGCGTACCGGTCGCGCTCGGTGGGAAGCTGCTCGAGCGGGCGGACCGGAAGACGCGTCCGGTTGACGAGATCGATGGTCGCGCCGTTCGGGACGAACGGCTGGACGTTGATCGGGTCGAACATCGGGATGTAGCGGTACGGCTGGGACTGGTCGCCACGCTCGAACTGGGCCGTGCCGCCGATCAGGAGGATCGACGTCGGCGACATGACGAACGTGATGCTCGCCTCGAACTCGTGCGTGTCGAGCCGCCCCTTGAACGGGTTGAAGTCGTGCTGGAAGTTGTTGGGGCCGCGGCCGATGCGGTCGAGGCTGTACGAGTAGCCGAGCGTCGGCGAGATGAGCTTGTCGTTGAGGTCGGCCGTGAGCCGGAGCCCGCCGGTGTACGAGACGTAGTCGACGGACGACGAGATCGAGCCCGAGGCCTGGGCGCCGTAGAGGCCGGGCTTGTACCCGCCGGTGAGGCCGCCGCCGTACCGGTACTCCTCGAAGGGCGGCGAGGCGGTCGAGACGATGTCCGGCGAGGCCGCGCTGACGGCGTCGAGCAGGAAGTTACCGCCGACGTTCCAGCCCGCGGTGGGCGAGACGATCGAGGCGTTGATGGCCGGCGTGTAGACGGCGACGTGGTTCGTGTCGGAGTAGCCCGAGAGATCGGTGCCGACGCGGACGACGATGTTCTTCCGGTTCTGCGGAAGACACTTCTCGACGTCCTCCTGGCTCTTCGCCGCGAGCATGCACTTGATCTGGCCGGGCGTGATGTAGTCGTTCGCCGGCGGCTTCAGCGTGATGCGGACGGTGAGGAACTCCTTCTCCTTGACGTCGTACTCTTCCTCGAACGTCGCGGGGAAGCCGTTGACCGACCCCTCGGCGATGACCTTGTGCTTGCCCGGGTCGACCGAGAACTTCTTCGTGAGCGCCTCGTTCGGCACGGGGCGATCGTCGAACTTCACCGCGAGGTCGGGCACGCTCGGCGGCGGAACGAACGTGACGTGCGGGATCCGATCGAGCAGCTCCTTCACGCGCGTGCGCGCGACCTTCATGACGCCGGCATCACGCTTCTGGATGCCGACCTCGAGGGCCTTCTGCGCGTCCTTCAGGGCGTCGACGAGCTTCCCGTTGCGGCTCTCGCACGACGCGAGGTGGAGGCGCGTGCGCGGCATCTCCTCGATCTTCAGCGCGCCCTTGTCCTTCTCGATGCACTCGTCGAGGTGACCTTCCTGGTCGGCCTTGAGGGCTTCCTGGATCAGCTTGATCGCGCCCGCGACGCCGCCCCCGGTGTTCGCGGCCGCGTCGTCCTCGCCCGCCCCGTCAGTGCCGGCGCCGGCGCCCGCCGCCTTGCCGGTCGCGTCGTCGAACTGCGCCTTGATCGCGGGCGTGAGGCCCGACGTCGGGAGCTTCGCGTTCGGGTCGGCGGCGGCGGCGTTCTTGAAGTTCTGCTTCGCGTCGTCAGCCTGACCGAGCTGCGAAGCGACCATGCCGAGCGCGACGTAGATCTCCGCCTTGACCGCCGGGCCACATCCCTTCTTGAGGCATGTGCCGAGCTGGTCCTGCAGCTTCTTCTTCGCGGGGCCGAGGCTCGCTGGGTAGTCCTCGGTCATGATTTGCTGCACGGAGTCGCGGATGGCCGCGTCGTCGCCTGCGGCTCGGGCCTCGCGCGGTGCGCAGAGGAACGAGAGGAACGCCAGGAGCGAGACGGCCACCGCGAGCACGCGTGCGCGCGTGATCAGGCGCAAAGTCACGCGACAACGCTACCGGAACTCGCTTGCGCCTGTCGCCTGATTCGTCAGGCGGGCCGCTCGCTCAGTTGCAACCACACCCGCCGCCGCCGCCGCCTAGACCGCCCGCGGCGCCTTCCGAGACGGCACGCACGTGTCCGTCGAGCCCGATCGAGATCTCGTCCGAGGTCATGGTCGGGTGCGCGAGCATTCCGCGCTCGTAGGGCGCGACCTTCACGCAGCCCGTGGTGCCGAGCGTGAGAACGGCAAACGCGATCATCGAGATGAGAGCGAGAGCAGGACGCGCCGACTTCATGCTCGAAGTATAGCGAGCGAAGATGCGGGCTCCAGCGCCAATTCCGGGTGGGGGCAGCCGCGCCCGGTGGATCGGAAGAGATCCCGGGAGGGTCGACGCGATGGCGGTGGCGAGGCGCCCGGCGAACCGACACAATGGACCCACGATGCGTCTCCGTGCGTCCTACCTCGCTGGCAGCTGCCTCCTCGGAGGCTTCCTCGCCATCACCGCCTGCACGACCGACTACCAGAAGGGAGAAGGCGACGTCGCGTACGGCGGCCCCAACGCGCTCTCCGGGAAGGAGCCGCCGGACGTCACGCAGGAGGTCACCGCCGACGGCGGCGGGGCATCCTCGAGCGGCGGCGCGGGCGCCCCGGCATGCGTCGCCAAGGGCGGCACGCTGGTCGACGCGGGCGCGCCCTGCGCGGTCTCGTTCTCGAAGGACATCCTCGCGGCGTTCGGCGTCGCCAACTGCAACAACACCGCGTGCCATGGCGGCGCGAGCCCGCGCAACAAGCCCGCCATCGAGCCGAGCGACGGCCCGACGACGTGGGCGAAGTTCCAGTCGTTCACGATGAGCACCGCGATCCCGTACATCAACCCGTGCTCCACCGACCCGCTCGCCTCGGCGATGGGTCAGAACCTGCTCGCGAACACCGGCGCGAAGGGCGGCGTGCACATGCCGCAGGGCGGCCAGCTCGAACAGGCGGACATCGACAAGGTCAATACGTGGCTCACGTGCGGCTCGCCGAACAACTGACGGGAAGCGCACCTCACGTCGCGCCCTGACCTGCGCTAAGGTCCGCGCCCATGGACCGGCTCCTCGCTCGGCTCGAGCGCACGTTTCTCGGCAAGCTCGCGGTCGAGCGGCTCGTGACGTTCATCGTCGGCGGGATGGCCATCGCCTTCGTGCTCTGCCAGGCGCGTCCCGAGTTCCGCTCGCACCTCGCGCTGGTGCCTCAGCTCGTCACGACGCAGCCGTGGCGGCTCGTCTCGTTCCTCTTCGTGCCCCCGGAGCGGAGCATCATCTGGGTGTTCCTGGCCCTCTACTTCACGTGGCTCATCGGGACGAACCTGGAGCAGGAGTGGGGCGCGTTCAAGCTCAACGCCTTCTACTTCATCGGCGCGCTCGGGACGCTCGCCGCCGGGTTCATCACCGGCGCTCCGCAGACCAACGAGTACCTGAACCTCTCGCTGTTCTTCGCGTTCGCGACGCTCTTTCCGGACTACGAGATCCGGCTCTTCTTCATCCTGCCCATCAAGGTCAAGTGGCTCGGTCTGCTGAGCGGGGCGCTCGTGCTCTTCCAGCTCGTCATCGGGCCCATCGGCACGAAGGCGGCGGTCGCGGTGAGCTTCGCCAACTACCTCCTCTTCTTCGGCGGCCACCTCCTCGCACTCGCCCGCGGCCGGCGGACGATGGTCCGTCAGGCGGCGCGCCGCGCCGAGCAGCGACCGAGCGCCCACGATCGGGCCGAGGTCGACGCGCGCGTCTGCGCCATCTGCGGGGCGCGCGCCGACGACGGCGCCGACATCCGCGTGTGCTCGTGCGAGAAGTGCGGCGGGGTGCCGAGGCAGCTGTGCCTCGAGCACGCCCGCAACCACTGACCGAGCGCGCTCAGGTGGTGAGCACGATCTTGCCGAACCCCTCGCTGCTCGCCATGTACGCGTGGGCCTCGGCGGCCTGACCGAGCGGCAGCACGCGATCGACGACCGCCGCGAGCTGCCCGGCCGCGAAGAGCGGGGCCATCCGGTGATCGAGCAGCTGCGCGGCGAGGATCTTCTCCTCGAGCGGACGCGCGCGCAGCATCGTCCCGAGCATGCGTGAGCGGCGCCTCAGGAAGAGGGCGAGGTCGATCTCCGCCCGCGTGCCCGCGAGCAGACCGACCAGCACGAGCCGGCCTTTCTCGGAGAGGCACGCCAGGCTCTCCGGCGTGTAGCCGCCGCCCACGAGGTCGAGGACGACGTCCGCGCCGGCCCCGCCGGTGAGCTCCTTCACGCGCGCCGCGAACGCCGGACCCTGGCTCTGCTGCTCGGGCACGAGGCCCTCGTGCATGCCGAGCTCGCGGGCGCGCGCGAGCTTGCCCTCGGTGCGCGCGGTGCCGATGGAACGCGCGCCGATCGCTTTCGCGATCTGCACGGCGGCGGTACCGACCCCGCTCCCGACCGCATGCACGAGCACCGTGTCGCCGGCGGAGAGGCCGCCCTGCACGATCATCGCATCGTACGCGGTGATGAACGCCTCGGGCACGGCCGCCGCCTTCTCGAACGAGAGCTCGGGGGGGATCCGCGCGAGCGTCCGCGCATGGACCACCACCGCCTCCGCATAGCCGCCGCCGCTGACCACACCGAACACGCGCTCGCCGAGCTTCCGGTCGAGGACGCCCGGACCGAGGGCGTCGATCTCGCCGGCGATCTCGAGGCCAGGGATGTCCGCCGGCGCGTCGGGCGGCGCGGGGTAGGCGCCGAGGCGCTGGAGGAGGTCGGCGCGGTTCACGGCGGTCGCCGCGATGCGCACCCTCACCTGCCCGGGTCCGGGCTCGGGCCGCGGCACGTCCTGGAGCTCGAGCACCTCGGGACCGCCGGGCTTCGTGATGACGATGGCGCGCATGGGAGACGATGATATCCAAGGGGCCTCCATGAGCGTGAAGTACCGCCCCATCGCCCGCAGCTTCAAGGCCCGCTACCTGAAGGAAGCGATCGCCCACGCGAAGGCCGGCGGCCATTCCTTCGTCTGGGAGACCGACAAGCGCGCGGTGCTCATGTTCGTGACGCCCGCCGCGGACGACGCCGAGAACTTCGGCGCGTGGGCGGTGTACGACATGGGCAAATCCTCGTGGCACGAGCACACGCGCGGTCAGTTCAAGGGCCTGTCGACCACGCTCGTCCCGCGCGACTGCGGCTGGATCGCCAAGCGGCGCACCGAGCGTGACTCGATCCACCCGGGGCCGACGCGCGCCATCGATCTCGACTGCACCACGTGCGCGGCCTGCTGCCGGGACAACGAGGTGATCCTCTCCGAGGCGGACCTCCAGCGCTTCCGCGACGGCGGGCGCCCAGATCTCGCCAAGCCGCCTTACGCGAAGCGTCAGAGGGACGGCCGCACGTTGCTCACGCTGCTCGAGAACAAGCGCTGCAGGCACCTCAAGCGTGACAACAAGTGCGGGATCTACGAGCTGCGGCCCCACCCGTGCAGCGAGTTCCCGAGCGGCAGCGAGTGCTGCCTCTTCGCTCGCGAAGACGTGCTCGGCTTGTATGATGGTGTGAAGCCGTCGCCTGCCCTGAGCTGAGGGTGCGTCGTCAGGGAGGTCTGCAGATGCGTAGTCTGATCGTCGCGGGTGTGCTGGTCGTGACGGCGGTTGCGTGCTCGTCCTCGAGCGACGCGCCGGGAGCCACGCCGGGGGCCGATGGCGGCAGCAGCAGCGGTGACGGCGGCCCGGGGGCGGACGCGTCGGCCCCCGCCGGCTCGTACACCGTGCAGTTCGGGCCGGTCGACGTCGCGCCGGGCGAAGAGTCGACGAAGTGCATGACGATGCGGCTCGGCAATCCGGCGGCGATGCACGTGAGCTCCGTGCACAACGTGCTGTCGAACGGCTCGCACCACATGATCGTCTACCGCGTGAACGACACCGAGGAGCAGAAGACGCCCTTCAAGTGCCAGCCGTTCACCGACACGCTCGACCCGACGAAGGGCTCGACGCTCATGATCTCGCAGAAGCACGACGACGCGCTCGTGCTGCCCGAGGGCGTCGCGTACACGGTCGGGGCAAACCAGATGGTGCGCCTCGAGATGCACTACATCAACCCGGGAGCGGCGCCGATCCAGGTGCAGGCGACGTCGACGTTCATCCCGCTCGACGACGCGAAGTTCCAGTACGAGGCGGATTTTCTCTTCATCGGCACGCCCGACATCAACCTGCCGCCCATGTCGACCGGCAGCGTCGGGCCGATGTTCGTGAAGCTGCCCGCCGAGTACGACGACGTGAACTTCTTCGCCATCACCGGTCACGAGCACCAGTACGGCAAGGACGTGCAGGTCAGCACCGCCGCCGCCAAGGGCGACACCGGCACGCCGGTCTACAAGGTGCCGGGCTGGCTGTGGAGCGAGCCGGCGACCGTGCAAGCGAACCCGCCCTTCAAGGTGCCCGCGGGCGGCGGCTTCAACCTCACGTGCAGGTGGCAGAACACCTCCGACAAGGCGGTGAGCTTCGGCGAGTCGGCGAACGACGAGATGTGCTTCTTCTGGGCGTACTACTACCCCAGCAAGGGCGGGGCGAAGGTCTGCGTCCACACCGAGCAGGGCGGGCGTGGCCTCGACGCGTGCTGCCCGGGCAACAGCCCGGTGTGCGCGTACCTGAACAAGTCGCCCTGAGCGTCAGGTCACTTCGTGGCAGGCGGCGGCGCCGGCGCCGCCGCGAGGACCGCCTCGAGGCGGGTGCGCACCGCCGACGCCGTCGAGGGATCCTTCACGGCGCCCTCGACGAGCGTGCGGCCTTCCTTCGGATCGAGGCGGAGCAGCGCCTCGCCGGCGCTGCCGACCGCGAGGCTCACGTCCTCGGTCTCGGCGGTGCCGCGGTACATCGCGAAGAACCGGCGCAGGGTCGGCAATTCCTCCTTCGTGGCGAGCACGGCCAGCGCGGCGGCGGCGTGCCGGACGTCCTCGTCGTTGTCGGCGGGATCGAGCAGGTGGGCCGCGAGGAGCGCCGGCGCCTTTCCCGTCACGTCGGGCGACGACTTCATCGTGCCGAGCGCGTCGGCGATGGGACCGACCGGCGGGCTCACGAGCACGTCGTGCAGGTAGTCGTAGTGGCGCCCGAGCGCGGCGAGCAGGTGGCTCGCGCCGTTCTTCCGCGTCGCGATGGCGGCGCGCGCATCCTGGACGAGCACCGGGGCGGCACGCGGATCGGAGGCGATGTCGACGAGCGTCTTCGTGGCCGTCTCGTCGTCGAGCGCGGCGAGCTCGTGGAGGAGCAGGCGCTGCGCGGTGGCGAGCGTCGCTTCGTGCGTGGTCACGGCCTCGGTGATCTGCGCGCCGAGCGAGGGTCCGCCAGCGGTGGCGCTCGCGGCATACGTGTCGGCGTGCACGACGCAGCTCTTGATCGGCGTGTTGAACGAGCCGGCCCACGACTGCTGTCCGTTCTTCGCGTCGAGGACCACGACCTTGCCGTCCTCGTCGCAGAGGAGAACGCCCCCGCGCACCGCCTCTCCGCCGATCACGTCGGTGGGGTGGGTGTGGACCCAGCCGAGCTGGCCCTTGCTCGCCTCGAAGCCGAGGACCAGCCGGAAGTAGCTCGCATAGAACCGCGAGGAGTCGATGGCGGGCGGTCCCTCGGGCGCGCTCGGCCGCGCGAAGAGGCGGTCACGGTCGTGCGCGTTGGCGACCGCCGGCTGCTTCTCGGTGCCGGGGACCAGCAGCCGCGGCGTTCCCGGGAGCTCGCGCGGGGGGATCGCGATGCGGCTCGCGCCGCCGCCTGACGCGAGCCCGATCTTGTCGTCGAACCGGATGTACGCGGCCTCGCCGAAGTAGAGGCCGCCACCGATTGTGAACGCGCGCGAGATCTTCTCGCGCAGCACGACCCGGCCGATCTCGTCGCCCGAGTAGGCGTCGATGGCGCTGACGTACTGGTTCGACCAGGGCACGAAGAGGATGCCCGCGACGACCGCCGCCTCGCCGAGCGGCTTGTCGGTCTCGATCTGGCGTTTCACGCCTCCGTCGCGGCCGACGACGAGCACCGTGGAGGTGGAGCCGTTGGTGAGGCTGACCGCCGTGATGGTGCCGTCGTCGCCGGCGCCGAGGAGCGCGGCCCCGCCCGTCGGCCTCGACCATAGCCGCTTGCCGGTCATCGCCTCGAGGGCGAAGATCTCGCCGCTGCCGGAGCCCACGACCACCGCGCCGGCCACGACCGGACGCGCGTCGATCGCGTGAGGGAACGTCCAGGGCAGCCCGCCAGTGAGCGGCAGCCCGACCAGCCGATCGTTGCGATCGCCGGCGACCGCGACCACCACGTCCGACGTGCCCCCGAGCTTCGCGCCGCGCAGCTTCGCCTGCACGTCACTGATCGAGCGCCCGCGGTCGTCGAGCCAGTCGGTGGAGAATGCCTTGAGGCGCGACGGATCGCTGCCGCAGCCGGTCGCGAGGAGCGAGGACGCGAGAAGCGCGCCGGCGGCGAGCCCATGGAGCGCGAGCGTTCTCATTGCGGACCTCCGGCCGTCGCCATGACGGCCTCGTCGATGGCTTGCCTCACCCGCGGCGACTGGCCGGCGGGCCAGCGCTTCTGCACGTCGCGGAGGAACTTGTTGCCTTCGCTCGTGCCCTGGGCGCGAAGGAGGGCCACGATCTTCAGCTTTGCGTCGTCGCTCACGTCGGCGGTGGGCCTGAAGAGCACCGCGTCGAGGCCGCCGGTCACGACGTCGAGGGGGAGCTTGCCGAGCTTCGCGGCGAGCTGCTCGCACTGCGCGGGGTTGCACAGCTGGCCGATCGAAGCGGCGGCCTCGTTCACCTTGTGGTCGAGCGCGACGAAGAGCTCCGGGACCGCGTCCTTCGCCTTGAGCGACCCGAGGCCGCTCGCGGCGGTCGCGCGCACGACGCCGTCGGCATCCGCGAGCGCCCGCCGGAGCGCCGGCACGGCGCCCGCGCCCTTGGTTCGCGCGAGCGACTTCACGGCGGCCCGGCGCACCTTCGCGTTCCGGTGCGCGGCGTACTGCGTCAGCACCGGGGTGCCCGCCTCCGACTCGAGGTCGCCGAGCGTCTCGATGGCCGACTGGGTGAGCGGCAAGGAGAGGCCGCGGCCGAGCGCATCGGCGACCGCGGGCGCGGCCGGGGCGCCGGCGACACCCGCGGTACGTAGCGCGTCGAGCGCCTCGCCGACCTGCGCCTCGTCCGCGGACTTGAGCTCGAGGCCGAGCGCCTTCGTGTCGACCGTGGGCTTCGCGGCGGCCGCCGGCTTCTTCTCGCCGGGCTTCTGGGCGGCGGACGCGGCGGGGGTGAGCAGCGCCGCGGCGACGATGATCCGAGCGACGATCGAGTGAGAAAACCGCATGTTCGGCCCCTGCAATGGACGCCCCCGAATATCATGAAAACGGAGCGCCGCGGGCAGAACCCCGTGCTATCCGGAGCAGCATGTCGCCGGAGGGATCCGCACCGCCCGAGCCGGGAGACGACCGTGAAAGCGGTCACGAGCAGGCTCCGTCTCCTTCGCCGCGCGGAGCTTCGCCTGTCGCCGGAGTCGCTCCGCGGAAGCCGCGGTATCTCCTCGTCGCGCTCATCTTCGCGCTGCTCTTCGGCGCGGGTTGCTGGACCGAGGGCTGCGGCCGCCTCGGGTTCTACCGGGGTGAGCACGATCAGGCGCAGGCCCTGAACGCCGCCATCAAGAGCGACACCGACCGCGCGCGTGCCGACGCGCTCTACCAGCGCTACACCGAGGTGGCGGACGGGGCTCGCGGCCGCGCGATCCCGATGGCGGCGGCCATGTTCGTGCTGGGCGCGGCGCTGCTCGCGCTGGCGGCACGTGGGCTCGCCGGCAAGACGAACACGCGAAGCGCGCTCGTCCAGGTGGTGGCGGCCCAGGCGGTCGTCGTCGTCGCCTCGTACTTCCTCACGAAGGATCTGCGGAACGCCGAGCTCGACTGGGAGATGGAGCGGACCCTCATCCACCAGCACGAGACCCTCCCACCGGAGCAGTACGAGCAGGTCGTGCCGATGATGACGTCGATGCGCGCCGTCATCGTGCCGGGGTGGCTCGTGCTGCGGACGATCGCGAGCGGGCTCATCCTCGTCGCGCTGACGCGGCAGCGCTCGCGTGAGTTCTTCGACGCCGCGGGACGCACCGTCCCCGAGCGCTGACTGCCGCCGGCGATCCGCGCTAGCGTGACGGCGAGGGACCCGCGATGGGGCGTATCCACAGGCTGACCGACGAGCTCGCGAACCAGATCGCGGCGGGCGAGGTCGTGGAGCGTCCGGCGAGCGTCGTGAAGGAGCTCGTCGAGAACGCGCTCGACGCGGGGGCGACGCGGGTGGTCGTGGACATCGAGCTCGGCGGCACGACGCTCGTCCGCGTGTGCGACGACGGCGACGGGATGGGTCCCGACGACGCCGTCCTCTGCCTCGAGCGCCACGCCACCAGCAAGATCGCCGCGTTCGACGACCTCTCCGAGCTCGGCACGTTCGGCTTCCGGGGCGAGGCGCTGCCCTCCATCGCCTCGGTCTCGCGCCTCACCCTCCGCACGCGCCCGCGCGGCTCGAACGAGGGCGTCGAGGTGCGCGTCGAGGGCGGAGCCAAGCCGCTCGCGCGGCCGGTCGGTGGGGCGGTCGGCACGACCATCGAGGTCCGCGAGCTGTTCTTCAACGTACCGGCGCGGCGCAAGTTCCTGAAGGCGACCGCCACCGAGAGCGCGCACGTGAGCGACGTGCTTCTCGGCATGGCGCTGTCACGGCACGACGTCACCTTCGTGCTCACCCGGGACAGCCGTCCGGTGCGCGAGCATCTCCGCGCGTCGAGCCGCGAGGAGCGCGGGCGCGCCCTGCTCACCGGCGAGAGCCTCGTGCTGTGCCGGGCGCAACGGGGCGCGGTCACGATCGAGGCGCTGCTCGCTCCGCCGGAGCGCGCGCGCGCGGGCGCGACCGGCCTTTCGGTGCTCGTCAACGGTCGCCCCGTGCGCGACCGGCAGCTCGTCCGCGCCGTGGCGCAGGCCTACGGCTCGGTGCTCGAGGGCGGCCGGTATCCCCTCGGCGTCGTGTGGGTCGATCTCCCGCCGGCGCTCGTCGACGTGAACGTTCACCCGCAGAAGGCCGAGGTGCGCTTCTCCGACGCGCGCGCGCTCTTCGACGCGGTCACGCGCGAGCTCCACGGGGCGCTCGCCCATGCGTTCGGCATCCCTTCGCTCGGCGCGCACTCGCAGGCGCCGGTGCGCACGCCCCAGGCGGCGCTTCATCCCGAGGCGTCGACGCACCGCTACGGACCGCCCTCGACCTTCGTTCCTCCGCCGACCGTCGAGTACGCGCGCGCCGCCCTCGAGACGCAGCGGCCGCCGGCGCAGCTGTTTCCTTCGGACAACCTCTTCGCGCTCCTCGCGACGCCCGCCGCGCATCTCCCCATCGCCGACGGGCTGCAGCCCGAGCCCGGTCTCTTCGAGGCGCGCGCCGGATACGCCGCGCTGACGTACGTGGGCCAGGTCCGCGGCATGTTCCTCGTGTGCGAGGGACCCGACGGGCTGTACGTGCTCGACCAGCATGCCGCCGCCGAGCGCGTGACGTTCGACCGGCTCCGGAAGGCCCATGCCGCCCACGGCGTGGAGATGCAGCGCCTGCTCGTGCCCGAGGTCGTGGAGCTCTCGCCGAGCGAGGTCGCGCTCCTCGACGAGCATGCCGGCGACGTCTCGCGGCTCGGGGTCGAGGTGCGCGCGGTCGGCGACAGCGCGGTCGCGGTGCACGGCGTTCCGCGCCTCCTGCTCCGCGCGCCGCCTGCCCAGCTCGTGCGCGACCTCGTGAGCGAGGTGTCGCGCAGCGCCGGTCGCCCCTTCGGCGGCGCCGTCGATCTCGTGCTCGCCACGATGGCCTGCCACGGCTCGGTGCGGGCCGGTGACCCGATGGCGCCCGCCGAGGTGACCGCGCTCCTCACCGCGCTCGACGGCGTCGACTTCGCGGGACACTGCCCCCACGGGCGGCCGCTCGTGATGCGCATGGCCTGGAGCGAGCTGGAGCGCCGCGTTGGACGCTGACCAGGCGCGGCGCGTCGACCGCGCCGTCGAGCTCGCCCTCGAGGACCCGGCGCGGCTCCTGTGCGTGGTCGGACCGACCGCGTCCGGCAAGACCGACCTCGCGATCGAGACGTGCGCGCGCATCGGCGGCGAGATCGTGTCGGCTGACAGCGTCCAGGTTTACCGCGGCTTCGACATCGGCTCCGGCAAGCCGAGCGCCGCCGAGCAGGCCCGCGCGAGGCACCACGTCATCGATGTCCTCGAGCCTGCCGAGCGCATCGACGCGCAGTCGTTCGCTGCCCTCGCGGAGGCGGCGATCGCGGACGTACGCGCGCGCGGCAAGGTCCCGGTGCTGTGCGGCGGCACGTTCTTCTGGGTGCGCGCGCTCGTGCTCGGGCTGGCGCCGGCTCCCGGGGCCGACGAGGGCGTGCGGGCCCGACATCGCGCCATGGTCACGGAGCAGGGCGCGGCGGCGCTCCACGAGGCGCTCGCGAAGGTCGACCCCGCCTCGGCGGCCCGCCTCCACCCGAACGACGTCCTCCGGGTGAGCCGCGCGCTCGAGGTCCACGAGCTGTCCGGCCGCACGATGTCGGAGCACCACGACGAGCACGGCTTCCGCGAGCCACGCCTCCGCTCGGCGATGATCGGCCTCGCCGTCACCGCCGACGAGCTGACCGCCCGCATCGCACGCCGCGTCGACGCCTGGCTCGCCGGCGCGTGGGTCGACGAGGTGAAGGCGCTGGTCGACGCCGGACACGGCGCCACGCGGCCGATGGGCTCGGTGGGCTACGCCGAGATCCGCGCCCACCTGAACGGGG
Organism: Labilithrix sp.; assembly: GCA_028287035.1. The sequence goes on from JAQBQL010000013.1 coordinate 23,604, forward strand.
AGATCGCGCGCGAGCAGCTGCGCGACGCGATCGTGCAGTCGACGCGCGTGTTCGCGAGGAAGCAGCGCACCTGGCTGAAGAGCGCGCCCGTGGAGTGGCTGTAGCTCCGGGACACCGACAATTCGTGGCGACGCGGGCCACTCCGGTACGCTGCGCCACCCCCGATGTCCGTCCGATTCCGTCACGATCACGCGCGGTGTGCCGGCATTCACGAGCACGCGCACCTGCACGAGGGGCTCGAGCACGGCGCGGGCGGGCGGCCCTTCGCCTTCGCGAGCAGCCCGCGGAACTTCGAGCGTGACCGCCCCTTCGCCGTCGAGCACATCGCCCTCGATCTGACGCTCGACTTCGTGCGCAAGGGGATCCGCGGCTCGGCGGCGCTCACGCTGCGGAGGGTCGATCCCGACGCCCGGGCGGTGGACCTCGACGCGGTCGGCTTCAGCATCGAGGCGGTGACCCTCGACGACGAGCCTGCAGTCTACATCTGTGACGGGCGCCGGCTGCTGGTCGACGTGCCGCTCGGAAAGGGCGGCGGCGTGGTGCGCGTGACGTATGCGGCGACGCCGCGGCGCGGCCTCTACTTCCTCGAGCCGGACGAGCACGTCACGACGAGACCGCGTCAGGCCTGGACCCAGCTCCAGGAGGAGGACGCCCGGCACGTCTTCCCTTGCCACGACAAGCCGCACGCCAAGATGACCACCGAGGCGCGGGTCACGGTGCCGGCCGGCATGTCGGTCCTCTCGAACGGCGCGCTCGTCGGCACCGAGGACAAGGACGCGGGCCGCACGTTCCACTGGCGGATGAGCGAGCCGCACCCGAGCTACCTCGTCACAATCGTCGCCGGCGAGTTCGCGATCCTCGAGGACCGCGTCACGGTCGGGACGCGCGAGGTGCCCGTCACCTACCTCGTGCCGAAGGGCGCCGAGGAGGACGGCCGGCGCACCTTCGCGCGGACGCCGGACATGATCGCGTTCTTCTCCGAGCTCACCGGCGTGCCGTACCCGTGGAACAAATACGCGCAGGTCGTGGTCAGCGACTTCGTGTTCGGCGGAATGGAGAACACGACCGCCACCACGATGTACGAGCACATCCTGCTCGACGCGCGGGCCGCGCTCGACAACACGAGCGACGATCTCATCGCCCACGAGCTCGCGCACCAGTGGTTCGGCGACTACGTCACCTGCCGCGACTGGTCCGAGGGATGGCTGAACGAGGGATTCGCGACGTTCCTCGAGCACGTGTGGCGCGAGAAGCAGCTCGGGCGCGACGAGTACGACTACGGCGTCCGCCACGATCTCGGGTCGTACCTCCACGAGGCACACGGCCGCTACCGGCGGCCCATCGTGTGCCAGGACTACGACGCGGCGCTCGACCTCTTCGACCGGCACCTCTACGAGAAGGGCGGGCTCGTCCTCCACGTGCTGCGCATGGAGCTCGGAGACGCGCTCTTCTGGAAGGGCGTCTCCACCTACCTCCAGCGGCACGCGCGGGGCATCGTCGAGACGCGCGACCTCCTCCGGGCACTCGAGGAGGTGTCGGGCCGCAGCCTCGGCCGCCGCTTCGAGGAGATGGTCCTCCGCCCCGGTCACCCCGAGCTCGACGTCACCATCACGTGGGACGACGGCGTCCTCGTCTGCGCCCTCAAGCAGACGCAGAGCAGTACCGACCAGGTCCCGGCGGTGTTCGAGATCCCGCTCGTGGTCGACATCGCGAGCGGCGCCGGCGTGCGGCGCGAGAAGGTCAAGCTCGCGGCCCGCGCCGACAGCTTCGCCATCCCCTGCCCCGAGCGTCCGCGCTTCGTCGTCGTGGATCCCGAGCTCCGCATCCTCGGCGAGGTCAGCGTGAAGGCGCCGCCCGACATGCTGCGCCGGCAGCTCGCCGAGGCGTCCTCGGGGCGCGGCCGGTGGCTCGCCGCGCAGGCGCTCGCGAAGAGCGACGATCCCGTGACCATCGAGGCGCTCGCCGAGCGGCTCGCCGACGAGGCGGAGTTCTGGGGAGTGCGCGCCGAGTGCGCCGACGCGCTCGGAACGATCCGGGCGCGCGAGTGCTTCGAGGCGCTCGCGGCGCAGGCGACGACCGCCCATCCGAAGGTCCGGCGGGCCGTCGTCGCGGCGCTCGGTCGGTTCCGCACCACGGCCGCCGTCGACGTGCTGAAGAAGCGAGCGCTCCGCGACGAGAGCTACCTCGTCGAGGCCGAGGCGGCGCGAGCCCTCGGCAAGACGCGGCAGCCAGGGGCGTTCGACGTGCTCCTCGACGTCCTGGACCGTCCCTCGTGGGCGGAGGTCATCACGGCCGGCGCGATCGATGGCCTCGCCGCCCTGCGCGACGAACGCGCGCTCCCTCACCTCCTGTCGCGCACGCGGTACGGACATCCGACGCGCGTGCGGCGGGCGGCGGCGATGGCGATCCCCAAGCTGTCGAGCGACCGCCGGGCCCGCGAGCACCTCGAGGAGCTCCTCGACGACGCCGACCCGATCCTGCGAATCGACGTGGTGCGCGCGCTCGCCGAGCTCGGCGACGCCCGTTCGCGTGGCGTGCTCCGCGCGCGAGGCGAGCGCGACCTCGACCCGAGGGTTCGCCGGCGCATCCGCGAGGCCGTCCGCGATCTCGGCGGAGAGCGGAAGCAGGCCGACCAGCTCAAGGAGGACGTCGAGAAGCTCCAGTCCGAGCAGCTCGAGCTGAGGGCCCGGCTCGCCCGGCTGGAGTCGCGCCTCGGGCCCGCGAAGGCCGCGGCGATCACGAACGAGAAGCCCGCCGCGAAGAAGACCGCGCCGCCCGCGCGCACCAAGAAGGCGCCACGTCGACGCTGAGTGGGCGACCCCTCAGATGGATCGGGGGCTGTCCATCGCCGGCTCCCCTGGATCCGCCATGCGCATCAGCAGCGTGCGCGCGCGACGCGCGAAGCGCTCTCCGCGTGAGCCATCCGAGGCTGGCCCGCCTCGTGCTTGAGGAGGGCATCATGGCAGCGCCGGCCCGGCCCTCGATCTCTCCGCCCCGTCCGGCCGCCGCGCCTGTCGCGGTCGCGCCGGCGACGATCATGGGCCTCGCACCGCCGCCCGCGCCAGAGCCGAGCGCGCAGTGGATGGCCGACGACGAGGTCCTCCTCGAGGACGCGGCTGCCGAGGACCCCGCGCCGTCTTCGGGCGTGCGCGTCAGCGACGAGGTGCCGGCCATCGTCGACCCTTCCGACGCGCTCTCGTTCAAGGTCTACACGCTCGCCGACCTCGAGCGACGGAGCGACGCGCCGCCGGCGATGGCGAGGCCCGTGGACGCCGTCGCGCGCCGCAAGGTCCTCTGGCGTGCGGCGTGGGCGTCGGTCTGCGCGTTCGCGACGGCGACGCTCGGCTGGTCGCGCACGAGGAACGAGCTCGGGCTCCGCGAACCGGTGCGGACGGCGCTTCGTCAGCCGTTCGACCGCCTCGGCGACGACCTGCAGGCGGCCATCGAGTCCCTCGACTGGAAGAAGTACGGCGTCGTCACCGGCATCGTCACCGGGGCGAGCCTGGCGCTGCTGTTCGCGGTGCTCTTCGCGGCCGAGCTCACCGACGATCTGAAGGCGGGCTCCGGCTCGCACCTCGCGAGCGCCGACGCGCTCGACGTCACGCCCCCGCCGCGCGCCGCCCCGGTGCTCGCGCCGACCCCGGTGATCGCGCCCGAGCCCGCCGCGACGACCGTGGTCGTGACCAGCAGCGACGAGGACGAGGCGCCGGCTCCGCCGAAGCGCGCCGCGAAGAAGCCGAAGGCCAAGGGGAAGCTCACCTACCGCAACGCCGACGCGATCTTCAATCCCTGAGGAGCGGGTGCTAACGACGCTCGCCCATGGCAAGCGAGTCGTTCCCGATCGAGGTCGAGCAGCGCGGTAACGTGGTCATCTGGACCATCGATCGCGAACCGCGCATGAACAGCCTCTCGCGCGCCACCCTGCGCGCGTTCGGCAAGCTGGCGCGCGAGGCGAGCACGAACGACTCGGTGCGGGCGATCGTCATCACCGGCCGCGGTGAGAAGGTGTTCTGCGCGGGCGCCGACCTGAAGGAGCGTCAGGGAATGACCGAGAACGACGTGCGCGCGCAGATCGAGCTGTATCGCTCGGAGCTCGGGCCGATCGATCGCTCGCCCAAGCCGGTGGTCGCGGCGCTCAACGGCAGCGCGTTCGGCGGCGGCCTCGAGCTCGCGCTCGTGTGCGATCTGCGCGTGGCGGCTGCCCACGTGCAGCTCGCCCTGCCCGAGACGTCGCTCGGGATCATCCCCGGCGCCGGCGGAACGCAGCGGCTCGGGCGGATCGTCGGCGAGGCGCGCGCCAAGGAGATGATCCTCCTCGGCCGCCGCCTGAGCGCGACCGAGGCGCTGTCGTGGGGGCTCCTGAACCGCGTGACGCCGGAGGGAACGAGCGTGCTCGACGACGCCCTCGCCTTCCTCGCGCCCATCGCGAACGGCGCGCCGATCGCGCAGGCCGCCGCGCTCGAGGCGATCGACCGCTCCTTCGACGTCAGCCTCGAGCACGGGCTCGAGCTCGAGAAGGTGAGCTACGACAAGGTACTGGTCAGCGAGGATCGGCGCGAGGCCCTCGCGGCCTTCGCGGAGAAGCGAAGGCCCGCGTTCCAGGGCCGCTAGCGCGCGGCCGCTCTGGTAGCATCGAGGAACACCGCATGGGCGCGCTCGGCGGAATCCCTCTCGACGTCGGCGACGTGCTCGCCAAGAAGTACCGGCTCGAGCGCCTCATCGGCGAGGGCGGAACCGGCATCGTGGTCGCGGCGCGTCACGTGCAGCTCGATCGGCCCGTCGCCATCAAGTTCCTGCGCGCCGCGCTCGCCTCGGACGAGGTGCGCGCGCGCTTCGAGCGCGAGGCGCGCGCCATCGAGCAGATCGAGAGCGCGCACGTCGTGTCGGTCCTCGAGTTCGGCTGGCTCGACGATCTGTCGCCGTACATGGTGATGGAGGCGCTCGAGGGCCGCGACCTCGCGCGCATCCTGAAGGAGGACGGCCCGCTCGGCATCGAGGACGCCGTCGATTGCATGCTGCAGGTGTGCGAGGCGCTCGTCCAGGCGCACGCGCGGGGCATCGTGCATCGCGACCTCAAGCCCGCGAACCTGTTCCTCACACGCCGCGAGGACGGAGCTCCGCACATCAAGGTCGTGGACTTCGGCATCTCGAAGATCCTGGACCCCAAGGTGCTCGGGACCGACGAGCGCGACATGACGGGCGCGTTCACGGTGCTCGGCTCGCCGCGGTACATGGCGCCCGAGCAGCTGCGCAATTCCAAGGACGTCGACGCGCGCGCCGACCTCTGGTCGATCGGCGCGGTCATGTTCCAGATCATCAGCGGCCGCGCCGCGTTCGATGCCGAGAACAACGTGCACGCCAGCCTCGCCGTGCTGACCACGGAGGCGCCGCTGCTGCGCGAGCTCGTACCCAGCGCCTCGAAGAAGCTCGAGGGCATCGTGAACCGCTGCCTCTCGAAGGACCGCGAGGCGCGCTTCCAGAGCGCCGCGGAGCTGGCCGACGCGCTCCGGCCGCTCGCGACGAAGCGCACGCGCGACTCGCTCGCGCGGCTCGAGGAGGCGAAGGCCGAGCCCTCGGTGTCGATCGGTCTCGCGGTGCCGTCGGTCGGCGATCACGCGCCGAGCTCGGGCGGGTCGCCGTCGTCGATGATCCCTCCGCCGCCCTCGCGTGCGTCGCAGGCGCCGAGCCTGACGCCGCCGCTGTTCGCGTCGGACCGACCGTCGCGCATGCCGGGTCACGTCGTGCGGCCGCGCTCGCGTCTCGTCACGTACGCGCTGGTCGGGTTCGCGGGGCTGCTCGTGGTCGCGCTCGCGTTCGGGCTGCTCACCGGTCTCAAGCTCGCCGCGCAATCGGTGGGCCTGATGCAGGCGGGGAGCGCCGCGCCGGGTCCGTCTGCAGCGCCGTCGCCCGACCGCATCGACCGCGGCCCATCGCAGGCGATCACGGTGACGCTCGACGCGGGCCGGCCTCCCGCGCGGTGACGCGCCGGCACGGCGGCGGGGGCCCGGAGCCATGGCTTCTTGTCCGCGCCTGGGCGAGAATGTCCGCGTCGATGCGTTCCTCTCTCCTGTCGCGCGGCTCTGCGGCCCCGGTCCTCGCCGGGCTCCTCGTGCTGGCCTGCGCGGCCGTCGCCGGTGAGCGCGGCGCGAACGCCCAGCCGACTGCCGCGCCTGGTCCGCGTCCTCTGCGTCCTCTGCGCGTGGCGCCGGTGATCGCGCAGAGTGCCTCGTCCGACGCTCCGGCGAGCGTCGCGTCGCCGGTCAGCGGGTTCGATCGCGCGGGCGGCGCCGCGAACGGGGTCGGCCTCGTGCACATGCTCGGTCGTCACGCCGCTTCGACGCTCGCGCCGAGCAGCGGAACGGTCGGGGCGCTCGTCCGCATCCCGCCCGGCCAGCATGCCTCCGACTACGGCCTCGACGACGTCGCACCCGGCATCGGGCGGCTCCGCGCGACGCCGGCGCGCATCGAGGAGTTCGGCTTCGCGCATCCCGACCTGCACGTCGAGGTCGCGCCGCCGCTCCACACGCTGCTCGACCGGCTCGGCCGTTGGGTCGGGTCGACGGCGGCCCGCGAGCAGCGCGGGATCGACGGGTCAGGCGTCCTCGTCGGCGTCGCCGACACCGGCCTCGACGTCACGAGCCGCGAGATGGTGGATCTCGACGGCCGGACCCGCGTCGCGTGGCTGCTCGATCTGTCGCTCGTCGCGGCCGGCATCCATCCGGAGCTCGAAAAGAAGTACGGCTACACGGACGCGAACGGGAACCTGATCGGGGCGGTCCTCTCCCGGGCCGACATCGACGAGCGCCTCACCCGCATCGGCAACGGCTCCTGCACCGCGACGCCGGGCCTCCCATGCGCGCCCTCCGACGACGTCGGGCACGGCACCCACGTCACCGGCATCGCGGCGGCACGAGGCGCGGGCGGCAAGTTCCCGGGCGTCGCGCCGGGCGCGATGATCGTCGCGGTCCGGGCCACGCGCGGCCGCAGCGACGGCATCGAGGAGGACGACATCGTCCGCGCCACGCAGTTCCTCTTCGACCGCGCCGACTTCGAGAAGAAGCCGATGGTCGTGAACCTGTCGATCGGCAGCGACTTCGGCCCTCACGACGGGACCTTGCTGTGGGAGCAAGCGCTCGCGAGCTACGTCGGGCCCGAGCATCCGGGACGCGCCATCGTCGCGGCGGCCGGCAACTCGGGATCGATCGATCAGCCCATCCACCAGACGGTGCGCGCCACCAAGGGCGCCACGCTCCGTGTCCCGGTGCAGGTCGAGGCCGCCGCCAAGGGGTCGGTGCAGATCTGGATCACGCTGCGCGAGGGTGCCGACCTCAAGATCGGCCTCGACGGGCCGGACGGCGAATGGATCGCGCCGGTCGCGAAGGGCCACCAGAACGGCAAGAACGCCGCCGAGTACAACGCGGGCGTCATCTACGGCGCGGGGCTGACCAACAGCCCCATCCCCGAGTCGTCGAACGGAGCCGTGGTCATCTGGGCCGGCAAGTGGCCGAAGGGCCCGTACTACATCACGCTCGAGGGCACCGGCATGGCCGACCTCTATCTCCAGGGGATCGACGACGCCGCGATCAACACGACCGGCGAGGCGCTCTTCGCGAGCGGCGTCCGCTCCGGGACCATCAACCTGCCCGCGACGAACCCGTCGATCATCGGCGTCGGGTGCACCGTCAACCGCGCGAGCTGGACGAGCATCTCCGGCGTCGAGGGCTCGCTGCGCGTGCCGGTCCTCGATCCCGCCGGCGGCATGCTCGCCTCACCCCACGAGGCGCGGCAGCTCGCCGAGGGAGAGGTGTGCTGGTTCTCGAGCGCCGGGCCGACTGCCAACGGCATACCGAAGCCGGAGATCTCCGCCCCGGGCGCGCTCGTCGTTTCGGCGATGAGCCGCAGCGCGCATCCCGGCGTCGCGGGGAGCGTGTTCTCGAACGCGTCGTGTCCGTCGCTCCCGTCGGGCAAGCAGGACGTGCGCTGCCTCCAGATCGACGACGACCACGGCATCGCGGTGGGCACGTCGATGTCGGCGCCCGCCGTCGCCGGCGTCATCGCGCTCCTCCTCCAGAAGGACCCCACGCTCACGCAGGACAAGATCGTCGCCCTCCTGCAGGCGGGCGCTCATCGGTTCCGGGGCAGCGCGCCGTTCGACGACCAGTCGGGTCCGGGCGAGGTCGACGCAATCGGCTCGCTCGATGCGCTCGATCAGCTGCAGAACCCGGCCTTGCAGCTGCCGTCGTTCGACCGCAGCTGGGTCACCCTCAGCTCCGACTACGTCCCGGCCGACGGGTCCACCTCGGTCACCGCGATCGTCGAGCTGCGCACCGCCGGCGGCCAGCACCGCGCCGACTTCTTCGACAAGGCGCGGCTCGCGGCGGTCGTCGCGGTCGACGGCCAGCCGGTCGACATCGCTCCCGAGATCGTCCGGCACGCGCCCGGCCTCTACGTGTTCACGTGGAAGCCGCCGCCCGGGCTCGGCGGCTCGCTGGCGACGTTCGGCGCGACCTTCGACGGCAAGCCCATCGTGGCGCCGCGCGTCGTGCCGATCGCCACCGACCGCTGGAACGCCGCGTATCCGAGCCATGCGTCGGGCAATAGCTGCGCCGTGGGTCCGGCAGGCCGCGGCGAGGGCAGCATCGCCGCGCTCGGGTTCGTGCTAGGTCTCGCCGCCCTTCGCCGCCGCCGGTCACCCTCATGATCATCGCCACCGAGCGCCTCGTCCTTCGCGATTTCGACCCCCACGACTGGGAGGGCATGCTCGCCATCGAGGGTGACCCCGAGGCGGTGCGCTACCAGTCCTTCCAGGCGCGGAGCGAGGTCGACTGCCGCGTGTACATTGCACGCGATATCGCCTCGCGCAGCCCGCAGCGCTGGTGCTTCGATCTCGCGGTGACCCTGGCCGACACCGGGCGTCTCGTGGGCCGCGTCGGCCTCGACGTGAAGGCGCCGGAGCGGCAGCTCGGCGAGTTGTGGTTCATCCTGGAGCGCGCCTCGTGGGGCAAGGGCCTCATGACGGAGGCCGCGCGCGCGGTCGTCGACTTCGGCTTCCACGAGCGGAAGCTGCGGCGGATCTTCCTCGAGTGCGACCCGCGCAACCTCGCGGCGACGCGCGTGGCCGAGAAGATCGGGATGAAGCGCGAGGGTCTCCTCCGCGAGCAGATCTTCCTGAAGGGCGAGTGGGTCGACTCGCTGTACTACGGCATCCTCTCGCGCGAGTGGCCGACCTGAGCGGTCACGGGCGCTCCTCGGCAAGCGTCACGAGCCAGCCGTGGGGCTCCCATGCCTCGTCGTCGGGGTCGAACCGGTAGGAGGGATCGCCGACGTTCGTGCCGACGAGCAGCACGTGGTCGACGCCGGCAAGATCGACGAGGGTCATCTGGGTCTCGGTCGCGCGCTGGCGGGTCGGCACCGCGACGCGGCCGAGCTCGTGTCCCTGCGCGTCGACGCGCACGAGCGCCCAGCGGAAGAGCGCGTGCTCCTCCCACGCGATCTCGACCCGAAGGCGCGCGTCGGGCGCGGCGCCGGCGTGGGCGATCCGGAGCACGCTCATCCCGGTGGGAGCGACCGGGGCGCGAGGGGCGACGCGACGCGGTGACGTCGGCCACGGAAGGTCCCAGTCGGGGGTGATGCTGGCAGCCTCGCCGAGCGCCCGCGTCTCCGGCGCGTGCAGGCCGTCCTCGGCGGCGCCGAGGAACGCGCGCGCCACCGCGGTGTCGAGGAGGAGATCGTCGAGCGTCGAGCCGGTGCCGAGCGCGCCCTTGAAGCTGACGCGGAGCACGTCGAACACGTCGGGCTCGTCGTGCCACCGGAACGATGGCACGTCGGTCCGCGTCGGCGCGAGCGCCCACGACGCCATGATCATCGAGCCGGGGCCGCGGCCGTAGGCCCAGTCGATGCGGCGCCAGAAGAGCGCGGCGCCGGCCTGGAACGCCGCGTCTTGCGCGGCGGGATCCGCCCCGCGCGCGTCGCACACCGCGCGCTCCGGATGCTGCTGGAACGCGGCGACGGCCGGCGCGGCGAACGCCTCGGCGCACGGGACGACGAGCTCCGCGAGATAGGTGGTCTCGGCCCGCGCGATCGCCTCCGGGGTGGCCGGCACCGAGCGGAGCAGGAACGCGCGCGCGATCTCGCGGGCGACGAGCGCGTCACGCGCGCAGCCGCGGCCGGCGACGTCCGCCTCGGCGAGCACCGTGAGCGCGCGGGCGCGGTCGAGCCTCGAGCGCACGTCGCGCTCGACCGGCCACGTGCCGCTCTCGGCGGCGGGCGCCACGAAGACCGGATAGGCGAGCTCCGCCGGGTCGACGTCGGGCGCCGGCAGACCGATGGCGCCCTGCAGCGTCTCCCACGCCCGTTCGGCGACCGCGAGCACGTCCAGCACCACGCGCGGCGACGTGGTCCGGCCGGCATGCACGCACAGCGGGACCCGCGCCGAGCATGCGCGGCTCTCGCGGACGAGCGACGGGGGGCTTACGTAAGCGATGACCGGCCCGGGCAGGCCCACGTCGGGCGGGGGCGCGGGAGCCTCCTCGTCCTCCTGCGCACGTGCCGCACGCGCGCAGGAGACCACGGCGAGCACGGCGAGCACGGCGAGCACGCGGACGAGGAAGGCAGCGAGTCGATCGCTCACCGCTTCATGGTATGCCGATTTGACACGTTGTTTCGCAGACCTCTATAACCGTCGTCGCGAGGAAAAATGGCCACCAACGCCTTCGATGCCAGCGGCGCGGTTCGATTCGACCTGAAGACCGGCGCCGCCTCGGACGCCCGCGGTGCGCGCCTCGTGCTCGTGCCGAGCGTCGCGCTCGAGAAGCTCGGGTCCGACGCGCTCACGATGCTCGGTCAGGCGATCGGCGGCACCGCCGGTGAACGCGTCGCTTCCCGGCTCGGCGGCGAGACCGGCGTGCGCTCGGCCGCGGTCGAGACCGTCCTCTCGCACCTCGCGGGCGAGCTCGCCGTGTCGGGCGTCTTCGCGATGCACATCGAGCGGTGGGGCAAGGCGCTCGTGGCGGTGGTCGCGAACGCCAGCATCGCCAGCGAGATGTTCGTCGGCGCGGTGCTCGGCGCGGCCCTCTCCGCCGCAACGGGTCGCGAGGTCGCGGCGGCCTCGCTCGGCGGCACGGGCGGCGAGGTGCGCTACTTCCTCGGCTCGCAGGGCACCGCCGATCACGTTCGCGTGCTCATCGGCAGGGGCATGTCGCAGACCGACGTGCTCGCCACCATCCAGGGTCTCCAGGGAGCATCGGCATGAGCGCGAAGGAACGGATCGGCATGCTGCAGGGGCTCCTCGAGCGCGTCACCACGCGGGCGAAGGAGCCTCGCGGCAACGGCGCCGTGCACGCCGCTGCGCCGGCGCCCGCCCTCATCGCGCATCGCGCCGAGGAAGAGGCGCCAGGCCTGGTGGCTCGTCGCGCCGAGGAGGCGCCCGGCCTCGTCGCTCGTCGCGCCGAACAGGACGAGACCGCGCGGGCCAAGCTGCTCGATTCCGTCCCGCCCGACACGGCGCACGGCCAGGACATGGAAGCCTATGCGGCGGCCCGCGAGGCCGCGCACCAGGACGATCTCGACGCGGACGTCGAGGTGTCGTCGGAGACCGTCGAGGTCGACATCGACATCGACGAGCCCGGCTACGAGCCTCCCGGCTACGAGCCTCCCGGCTACGACGCGGCGACGACGCCGGCGTTCGCGCAGCCTGGCGCGCAGAGCGGCGCGCAGCCGGTCGCGCAGCCGACGATGCCGCCCGAGGACCTCGAGGAGCTCGAGGAGGAAGAGCCGCGCGTCGCCCACACGACGGCCGCTCCTTCGGCGCCGCCCGAGGAGCTCGTGGCTGCCGCGCAGCCTGCCAACGAGATCGAGGAAGAGGCGCCGTCGTCGTCGCGCCGTCCCATCGCCGGCGAGGAGCCGCACGACGCGTACGCCGCGGAGAGCGCGCCCCGTCACACGCCGCCGCCCGAGTCGGGCAAGCAGGCGACTGCGCCGTCGGTTCATCCCGCCGCGCGTTCTGGCTCGGAGCCCACGTTCGAGCGTGAGGAGGCGGGCGCGTCGCTCAACCCGAGCGCGCCGCCGCCGTCGCTCGAGGGGCACACGCTCATCGGCGGGTGGCGCGAGCCTGGCCTCGGTCAGCCGCGCGTCCCGCAGGTCGGCGCGGGGCTCACCACGGGCGTGCGGGTCCCGGCTCCGCCTCCGGCGGCCGGGGCGCCTCCTGCCCAGGCGTCGGGCACGCGGCTCAGCCCGGACGTGACCCGGCCCGAGGTCGCGGCCAGCGCGGCGGGCGTCGCCTCGTTCGAGGGAGACGTCGCGATCGCGAGGCCCTCGACCATGGGCGAGCTGCTGGATCTGACGCTGTCGCTTTGACAATGTTCATGTCCGGATGAATTTAATTCATCCGGACATTGACAATATTCGAGCATCCCTTACAAAGAGGGCATGCCGAGGCTCGTCGCCACCTGTCCGAGCTGCCATCACGATCTGACGGCAACTCGCCTGGCGTGCGGCGCGTGCGGCACGAACCTCGACGGCAGCTTCGAGCTGCCTCACCTGCTGAAGCTCCCGGCCGCGGATCTCGCGTTCGTGAGCGCCTTCGTGCGTGCGTCGGGCAGCCTCAAGGCGATGGCCCAGCACGAGGGCGTCAGCTACCCGACGGTTCGCAATCGTCTCGATCAGATCATCCTGCGCCTCGAGGAGCTCGAGAGCGGGGTGCTGGCGAGGCGCCACGAGATCCTCGATGCGCTCGAGAAGGGCAAGGTCTCCGCCCACGAGGCGGAGCAAGAGCTCCGAAAGGTCGGCCTATGACTCCGTCTCCCGTCACTCCTGCAGAACGTATCGAGAACCTCGTCCGCACGGGCAGCATCGCTCCGTCCGAGGGGCAGCGGCTGCTCACGGCGCTCGGCGGCGAGGGCGCGCCGCGCCGCTCGTTCGCGCGGCTGCTCACGAATCCCTTCGAGCGGCTCGGCGGCGAGCTCACCGCGGGCATCGGCCTCGTCGTCGCGGCGCTCTCGGTGGGCGTCGCTCACCTCGGCGTGCGCTTCGACGGCGCGCTCGACCTCCACGTGGTGCGCCATGCGGTGAGCGTGCGCGTCGCGCTGCTCGATCAGGTGGTCGCGTGGCTCGTGCCCGCGCTGCTCTTCTGGCTCTACGCGCGGGCGCTGTCGCCGGGGCGGCGTCTCCGGGACTTCGTGGGCGTGGTGGGCGTCGCGCGCCTGCCGCTGCTGCTATTCGCGGGCCCGGCGCTGGCGCTGACGCCGGAGCTGCCGTTCGACCCGGCGCATCCACCGGCGCGTCTCCTGGCGGTGGCGCTCCTCGCGTTGGCGTTCATCGCGCCGTTCCTGACCCTGCTGTATCGCGGGTTCGCGAACGCGTCGGGCCTCCGCGGCGCCGGCCGCCTGATCGGCGGCTTCGTGGCGGTGCTGCTGGCGAGCGAGCTCCTCTCGAAGCTGCTGCTGGCCGTCCTGACCTGAGGGGCGCGCGCGCGGCGTGCGTCCGAGGGCGCGAGGGCGCGTGCGGGCGTGAAGTCGTTCGGATCCCTGACGACTTCCGCGTGCCCCGGCGGGGCGTGGGGGCGCGGAGTCATTCGGATCCCTCACCATTTCCCGCGCTCCCCGGAGGGGCGTGGACGCGTGAAGTCGTTCGGATCCCTCACCACTTCCCCGTCGCTGCGCCGGGCGTTGCGGGAGCACCGCTCGCTGCCGCGTCGCTGTCGCGCGGGTCATGAGGGATCCGAACGATTTCTCGCCCTCACGCCCCCCCGCTGGTCGCGCCGAACGTGAGGGATCCGAACGACTTCGCGGCCCGCCGACGCGCCGCTCGTCGCGCCAGACGTGAGGGATCCGAACGATTCCGCAGCCCCGTGACACGCCGCTCGTCGCGCGCAACGTGAGGCGAGCTCGGGTCAGCGACCCAGGGCTTCGGCGCGGTTCACGATGCGGGGGGTCAGGAAGATCACCAGCTCGTTACGCGTGTCGCTCGCCCGGCGACGCTGGAACAGGATGCCGAGGACCGGAATGTCTCCGAAGAACGGCACCTGATCGAGGTTTCGACCGGTGTTGCGCGTGTAGATGCCGCCGATGACCGCGGTGTGTCCATCCATCACGAGCAGATCGGTCTCCGCCTCGCGCTTGAGGATGGTCGGATCGCCGCGCGCCGAGGTCTGGTTGAAGTCGGGCTCGTCCCGGTTGATCTTCACGTGCATCGAGACCGAGCCGTCGGCCGTCACGTGCGGCCGGACGAGCAGCTGCAGCTTCGCTTCCTGGAAGGTCGTCTGCACGCCCTGCGCAGAGACCTGCGAGAACGGGATGAGCGTGCCCTGGCTGATGCGCGCGTCGCGGTTGTCGAGCGTCAGGATTCGCGGGCTCGACACGATGCGGAGGAGACCGCTCGCCTCGGCCGCCGAGAGGCGGAGACCGACGTTGAAGTTGTTGTCGATCGACCCGAGTGAGAAGCCGATCGCGCCGCCCTGCCCCGTGCCGGTCGCCGCCGGAAGGTTCACCGCGAAGTTCGGCTGCGAGACGTTGCCCTGGAAGGGCGACAGACCGCGCGAGTTGGTGTTCTGGTCGTAGTTACCGCCCGAGACGCCGACGCTCGACGGGAACGCGATGCCGGTCGGGTTGCCGGTGGCCTCGGAGAAGGTGGCGTCGCCACCCCACTGGATACCGATGTCACGGATGTAGCGGCTCGTCGCCTCGACGATGCGCGCCTCGACGAGCACCTGCGGCGTCTGCGTGTCGAGCGAGCGAATGAGCTCCTCGATGTTGTTCAGATTGCCGACGATGTCCCGGGCGATGAGCACGTTCGTACGCTCGTCGACCGCGATCGACCCTCGCGGCGACAGCAGATCCTTGGCGCGCGCCTGGAGCTCGTCGGCGAGCGCGTAGCTCACCGGGATGAGGCGCGTCTCGAGCGGCGTCAGCTCGTATTCCTGCTTGGCGGCGGCGAGCCGGAGCTCGCGCTCCTTCTGCAGCGTCGCCATCGGCGCGACGCGGATCAGGTTCCCGCTCCGCACCATGCCGAGGCCCTTGGCCTGCAGCACGACGTCGAGCGCCTGGTCCCACGGCACGTTCCGCATGCGGATCGTCACGTTGCCCGCGACGTCGTCGGCGGTGACGATGTTCACGCGCCCCACGTCCGCCAGCAGGCGCAGGATGTTGTGGATGTCGGCGTCCTTCAGGTCGAGGTCGATGCGGCGACCGCTGAAGCGCCCCGCCTGACCGTTGATCGACGACGCGAAGCCGGCGGTCTCGCTGGCGGTCCCGTCGATCTCGATCTTGACGTCGTCACCGCGGATCGAGGTCTCGATCTTCGGCCCCTCGGCCTCGCTGCGCTCCCGCGCGACGGTCACGCTCTTGCGCGACACCGCGTTGGCGCCCATGACTCCGGCCTTCGGCGCATCGAACGTCCACACGATCGAGTTGCCCTCGACCGAGATGGAGCCCTGCTGCATGCCGTCGCGATCGATCTCGATGACCGTCGAGTCGGCGCCCGGGTCGTACGTCGCGCTGAACGCCTTCAGCGGCGAGTGCTCGGTCGCCAGATTCGTGATCCGCGCGAGCGACTTCGGCAGCTGCGTCTTCTTCAGCTCGAGCCGCACGCGGCCGCCCGGCGTGGTGCCGAGCGAGTACGACGGCACCCCGCTGGTGGTGATGCGAAGGCGGTCCGCGCCGTTCTTGCCCTTCTCGAACCGCACGTCCGACAGCTCGAGGACCGATGCCGCCTCGACGGCGCTCGCGACCTTGACGTCGGCCGCAGTGGCCGCGGCGGTGGTGGACGACGGCGTGAGGGTGACCTTCAGCGAGGTGCCTTCCGCGCGAACGCGGTAGGTGGCCTGCTTCACGAGGCTCACCGAGAGCCTCGTCATCATCCCCTGCTCGGTCTTGAACGCCTGCGTGAGCACACCGCCCACGACACCGACCTGGGAGGTCAGCGCGTCCTTGACGCCAGCAGCGTCGGAGTTCGCGATGTCAACGAGCAGGCGCTTGCCACCGCTCTCGACGCGAACGTTGAAGACAGGGGCAGTGGTCCCGACAACCTCGATCTCGGTGGAGCCCGTGGCGGTGTCGACCGCACGGATCTTCACGTCACGAACGTGGTTCGGGGCCCCGTCGGCCCAGCTGAGCGTAGCCGACAGCACCAGCGCAGTTGCGCCGAGCACCGACAGTACCCTCTTGTGAAGCAAGCCCCTCTTCGCCGCTCTCATTCCTTCGGCTCCTCGCGTCGCGCGTCTCACACGTCGTCGCGACTGGAACGGTAGGATGCGGGACCGCGCTTATCCCAATTTGTGGCGAAAGAAATACGGGCCACGTAGCCACTCGGGAATGAAAAAAGCCCGCGCAGTCGTCCTGCGCGGGCTTCGTTCCACGAGCGATTCGCCGCTCGATCAGTCGATCTTGTCCTTCTGCTGGTCCGCTTCCGGATGCAGCGTCACGACGCGCGTGGCCGGCGGGATGCCCGGCTGCGCCGGATCCTCGCGGAGGAACACGAGGTCGCCGTCGCGCACGCGATCGACGCGCCAGTTCAGCTGGTAGTCGGCGCCGTTCGCGCCACCGAGATGCACGATCTCGGGCCGCCCCACGAAGTCGCCGCGCTTCAGCACCCAGCCCTTGCCGCCGGGATCGACGACCATGGCGCGCGGGTAGTCGCCGCCGGTGACGATCGCGACGAGCTTCAGCTCGTCGATCGAGTACTGCGGCAGCACCACGGCGCGCTGGTTCTGCGTGACGTGCTGCTTCTCCTGCGGGGCGAACGTCGCGACGTACGTGCGGAACGGGTCGCGGTTGCGATCGCTCTCCACGAAGTCGTTCTCGGCGAAGTCGACGCGCGCGATCGGCGGCGGAGCGAGCGTGGGCGCGGCGCTCGCCGAGGCCGAGGCGACCGGCGGCGGCTTGCTCGTCCCGTTGTTGGCGGCATCGAGCGTCTTCTCGGCGCTGCAGCCGCAGGTGAAGGCCGCCGCTGCGCAGGCAACAGCGGTGAGCGTGAGGAGTCGGTTCATCTCAGTTTCCTCCCGACGTCGCCGGAGCCGGAGCCGCGCCCGGCGCGCCCGCCGCCCCTGCCGAGCCAGCGGCCGCCGGAGCGGCCTTCTTGATCAGGTGGAACGTCGTGGCGAGGCAGCTCGCCTTCATGATGACGTCCTCGCCCTCGACCTTGGGGTCGCTGAGCTCGAGGTTCTCCATGTTGATGATCCGATCCTGCTTGCCGATCTCGTAGACGAACTTCGCGATCTGGTGGAAGCGCCCGGTGATCAGCAGCTTCATCGGCACCTTCGCGAAGAAGGTCTGCGGCACCTCCTCGAGGGGCGTCCACGCCTTCAGGTCGATGCCGCTGATGTTCGACACCGACTGGATGGCCGAGAGGAACGTCGCCGACTCGGTCTCCGTCGGGAGCACCTTGTTCAGCTCGCGCTGCTTCTGCTGACGCATCGCGAGCTCGTCCCGGTCGGCGAAGTAGCTCGCCTGCGACTGCTTCTGGCGCGACAGCTCGGTCTCGAGCTCCGCGGTGTTGTGCTTCTCGCGGTCGATGCGCGCCGCCACGTCGGTGTGGAGCAGCACGTAGTACGCGACGCCGAGGAGCGCGACGAGCAACGCACCGAGGCCGACTTTCCCTGCCATGGGCAGGCGATTCAGGCTTAGTGACGCCATCTAGTACCTCACCTTCGCGCTCATCTCGAACTTGAGCAGCTCGAGCTTCGTGACCGTGTCGATCTGCTTCGTCGCCGGCAGCAGCTTCACATCGTAGAAGTAGTCGCTCAGCGAGAGCCGGCGGAGGAACTCCGAGACGTCCTCGCCGTCGCGCGCGAGGCCCGACACCCTCACGGTGCGCGCCTCTTCCTTGTACGAGAGGAGCCACAGGCGCCGCGCATCCCAGTTCGGGTTGGGCACCGCGCTGGGGTTGTCGCGTTTCAGCTGCTCGAGGCGATCGCGATCGACGGTCGGCCCACGGCCGGGCGTCATGATCCGCGACAGCTCCAGCATCGTCGCCGTCGGACCGGTACGCGCGCTCTGCAGCTTCTGGATCGCGTCCTCGCGGTCGCGGAGCTCCTTCAGCTGCGTCTTGATCTCTGCGTGATTGGCGGTCTCGCGCTTGATGGTGTCGATGTTGGCGGTGAGGACCTGGTTCTGCTTCTGCACCGTGGTGAGCTGGTCCTGCTTCGTCTTGTAGACGAAGAGGAGCACGATCACCTCGAGCAGCACGGCCCCGAGGACGAACGCGAGCCATGCCTGGCTCTCGCCTCCCGAGGAGGTCTCGGCCGGGCCCGCCGCTTCACCGCGGCGGCGCATCGGCCGCTTCTGCGGCATCAGATTGACGCGAATCACGAGCGGCGCTCCTTGTCCTGGCGCAGGCTGAGGCCGAGGGCGACGACGAGCTGCGCAGCTCGCACGCGCATGTCCTGCTCGTTCACGTACTTCGCGTCGGCAGTGAGGTTGGCAATGGGGTCGAACACCTGGACGGGCACGTGCGCTCTCTTCTCGATCGACTGGCAGAGCGGCGCGAGATACGCGCTGCCGCCCGACACGAAGATGCGGGTGATCTCGGACTCGCCGCTCGTCGCGAGGTAGAAGTCGAGCGAGCGCTGGATCTCACCGGCGAGCCCGTCGCACGCGCTCTGGATGATCTGGTGCACTTCCTGCGGGACGATGTCGGTCGGTCCGCCGCCGCACTTGTAGGCCTCGGCCTGGTCGAACGGCACGTTGCACTGCTTCTGGATCTCTTCCGTGATCGAGTTGCCGGCGTTCGTGATCTCGCGGGTGAAGGCCGAGACGCCCTTCGACACGATGTTCAGCGAGGAGACGGCGGCGCCGACGTTGAGGAGCGCGATCGTGCCGTCCTCGGGCAGACCGTGCTGGTGCTCGAAGATGTTCTGGATGGTGAAGGCGTTGATGTCGACGACCACCGGCTTCAGCTTCGCCTCGCGGACGATCGCTGCATAATCGTTGATCTCGTCCTTCTTCGCGGCGACGAGCAGGAGATCCATCTGGCCGGCGTCGGGACGACGGCGGAGGACCTCGTAGTCGATCGACATCACCTTGATGTCGAAGGGGATGTGCTGCTCGGCCTCCCAGCCGATCTGCTCCTCGAGCTCGTCGTTCGTCATCATGGGGACGGTGATCTTCCGGACGATCACCGATTGCCCGTACACACCGATGGCCACGTCCTTCTGCGTGATCTTCGAATCGTGGAAGATCTTCATGAGGCTCTCGACGACGGCGCCCGAGTTCATCACGTGACCGTCGATGATCGACTGCGGCGGCAAGGGAGCGAAGCCATAGCGAACGACCTGGAGCTTCTTCCGGGCCTCCTTCAGCTGCACGACCTTGATAGCGCTTGCGCCGATGTCGACTCCGACCAGGTTTTTACCTTCGCCGAGCATTTCAGTAGAAATTGTGGCAGTCGCGAGATGCTGCCGTCAAAAAGTCGGTGTCCGCGCGCGTCGATTGGCGCGCCGATCCACCTACGTTGGAACTGAGCTCGAGCGACTTCGATAAGCGCTGGCTTGCCGCGGTCGGCGGATCGAGTAAGGAGGGTCGCGATGCGTCCTTCTGCGGTAGTCGTCGGGATTTCGGCCCTGATCGTCGGCGTCCTCGCCGCTCCGGCGCTCGCGCGGGCGGACGTGCAGCACACGATCGGTCGGGGTCACACCATCGAGGCGATCGCCAACCGCTACCATGTGACGGCCAAGGCGATCATCGAGGCGAACCACCTGAAGGACGTCCGGCACCTGAAGGTCGGCGACGTCCTGGTCATCCCCGGCGTGAAGGAGCCGGCCGCCGCGAAGGCGAAGCCCGACGCGAAGGAGGCGCGCGCCGAGGACGTCGCCGGCCACAAGAAGGGCGACCGGAGCGCGAAGGTCGGCGGCGCCACCGGCCGCGAGACCACGACGTTCGCGATGAAGCCGCGGACGCCCGGCGTCATCCACGTGCACCGCGTGGCGACGCAGGAGTCCTACGACGTCGACGTCGGCGACAAGAAGGGCCGCGTGTCGCCGACCACCCTCAAGACCTTCGAGAAGATGATGCGCTCGCCGAGCGGCATGGCGCATCCGATCGAGCCGCGCCTCGTCGCGCTCCTCGGCGTCGTCTCGAACCACTTCGGCAGCCGCAAGCTGGAGGTGGTGAGCGGGTTCCGGCCGTTCACGCCGACGCAGTACAACCCGCACTCGAACCACATGCACGGCAAGGCCGTCGACTTCCGCATCGCCGGGGTGCCCAACGAGGCGGTCCGCGATTTCTGCCGCACGCTGAAGAACGTGGGCTGCGGCTACTACCCGAACAGCGTCTTCGTGCACATGGACGTGCGCGACCAGAGCACCTTCTGGATCGACTACTCGAAGCCCGGCGAGACCCCGCGCTACAACGCGCCGGACACGAACGCCGACGAGGGCACGAGCGACGTCAGCCCCGACGCGCCGGCGGCGACCAGCACCGAGAGCGTCGCTCCCGAGACGCCGGCGCCGCCGCCCGACACCGGCGACAACTGAGCGGACCCCGCCCGGGTCACTTCTTCTTCGGCGGCGGCTCGACCGGGTGGGTCGACTCGAACCGGAAGCCGCGCGGCAGCAGCGGCCGACCGAGCGCGTAGATCGTCGAGTCGTCGTAGCGTGAACGCGGCGGGGTCGCCGTTCCCGCCCGGAAGAGCGCGCCGCCGCTGCCGTTGCCGCGATCGAGCAGCACGGCCTGGGTGCAGCCTGCACGCTTCAGCACGTCGTCGAGCTGGGCGGCGCCCGCGTCGGTGGTGGCGCGCGCCACGAAGACCCGACCGGCGGGGGTGATGCCGAGGGCCGCGCGAGCCCGGCCGGTCTGCCCGGGCACGAGCTTCCCGTCCTCGAGGAGGAGCGGCAGCTCGATGGCGTCGGTGTGCGGCGGCACCGTGGCGAGGGTGCGCGGCGAGGTGATCGAGAGCGCGCCCTCCTCGTTCGCGATCAGCGCCCCGCGCCGCTCGTCGCTGCTCATCGGCAGCGCGATGCGCCCATCGGTGGCGAGGCCTCGGAGGTGCTTCGCGTCGGAGGTGCCGGCGGAGAGCGCGAAGAGCACCCGGTGGGCGTCGTCGGAGCCGAGCTCGCCGGCGCGCGCCACGCCCGGCTCCTTGCCGCCCGCACGGAAACGGAAGCTCGCGCGCGACGGCTCGATGTCGAGCAGCTCCACGCCGCCAACGGTGGCGCGCCACAGCCCGGCCATCCACGCCGGCGCGGGCTGCACCCCGGGGTCCGCCTCCCACGTCGCGCCCTCGAGGGCGGGCGGCGAGCCGTCGTGCAGCGTCATGTAGAAGAAGTCCTTCGGCGCGTACTCGATGAACCGCGCCGTATCGATCTCCATCTGCTTGTCGAGCAGCTCGGACTTGTAGTTCCGGCCCTTCAGCTCGGTGATGTTCGTGAAGATGAACCCGGTGTGGTGCGGGTTCATGTCGAGGTGCATGCCGTAGATGCACGAGGCCATCTTCATGGCCTTGCCGAGGCTGATGGCGCTGACGTCGTCGCCCCACGCGTAGACGAGGTGACCGGCGTTCGTGACGCAAAGCCCCGAGCGCTCGGTCTGCATGGTCGTGCCGGGCAGCGTGAAGCCCCACTGCGCGCGCCCGCTCGGGTTCACCTTGTCGCTGTCGACGAGCGGGTCGAGGTTCTGGCGGAACGAGACGATCTCGCTCGCCTCGATGTCCTGGATGCCGCCCACGTCCTTGTTCGAGCCCCACGTGCCGAGGCCGTAGCGGCTGTCCTTCGTGATGATGACGGTGGCGGCGCCGGGCTGCGGAGGCAGGAGCACGCGGCGCTTCAGCATCATGCCGTAGCTGCCGTGCTCGGTCTTGAACCCGCCGTTGAAGGCGGCGGCGATCCTCGTGTAGACCGCCGGATCGCGGGGGATGCGTCCGGCGCCGGGCGGTCCGGTGAGCGGCTTGGGATCCTCGTTGCCGGCCTCCATCTCGAGATCGAGCTGGCGCATGTCCATCGCGAGCAGCACCACCTTCGCGTACGGGCGCTCCTCGTCGGGACGCACGAACGCGCGGTAGAACATGGGCGGCGGGGGCGCGACGCCGGCCGGAGCGGGCAGCTTCTTCACCCAGGGCTGCGTGGGGGCGGTCCACTCCCCTTCCCCGGGCTCCGGGGTCTTCCACATCGACTTGATGGGCGCGGGCGGCCAGTGGCCGAGGTCGGCGGCCGCCTCGGAGGGGTCGAGGACCGCGGCGGGCGCGTCGACCTGTGCGTCCGCGGCGCGCGCGTCGTCGCCCGACGTCGCCTTGAACTTCGCCTGCTTCATCGCGTCGCGGAGGGCGAACGTCTTCTCCTCGAGCCACGCGATCGGCGCCGGCCCGATCTCGGGGATGGCGCGCACCGTGTCGACCGCCCAGAACACCAGCGGCTTCGGCAGGTGACGTCGTCCCTCGACGCGGAGCCCCGGCGCCGGCGTGAGCTCGCCCTTCGCGAGATCGAGCGTGGCGAGGCGGGTCGGCCGCCGCGTGCGGTCGTCGTCGGCAAGCGCGATCTCGAGGGCCTGCTCGGTCGCGGCGAGCCCCACGCGCTGGGCCGGCTGCTCGAGGGTGACGTCGAGCCGGCTGAGGCCGGGGGCGCTGCCGGTGAGCTGCCAGTTGGTGATCGCGGCCATCGCGCGGTCGTGCAGCTTTCGCGTGACGTTCTGCGCGCCCTCGCCCGAGAGGTCGAGGGCCGTGACGCTCTGCTCCTGACCGAAGGCAAAGGTCGCGTAGGCGGCGTGCGAGCCGCTCACCACGAGGGAGTGGTCGTCGCCGAGCGGCGTCTGGGTGAGGTTGCGCGGCGCGCCGAACGAGAGCGGATGGCCCTCGGGCGAGAGGCGCACCCGCACCCGCTCGAGATCGCGCGGACCGCCCTCGGTCTCGCTCGCGAGGAACAGCGCGAAGCGTCCGACCACGAGATCCGCGAGGGCGCCGCCCGAAGGCTCCCACCGCACGTCCTCGGGACGCACGGACGCCGAGGAGATGCGACCGAGCTCGCGGGCCAGCTCGCCGGCGTCGCGCGGGACGGTGCCGGCCGACAGCGAGGTGACGACGACCGCAACCCCGCCGGCCGCGAGCGCGATGAGCACGCGACGGCGGGCATGGAGGAGGAGCCCCGGCGCGGTCGCCGATGCAGTCAGGGGCGGGCCGCTGGACGGACGGGACGCGCGATGCGGTGTCGAGGGAGGACGCAAGTGCTCGGGAGGACGGCGGGAGGGGGCGAGACGAGGCGCGCGGCCGCGCGCGACTTAGGGCTATAGTTGGGCGTCCGGCGGGTGGGAAGCGCGAGCTTCGCGGGGTGACGGGGGGCGGGAACATGATCGCGTTCGGGAGCGGTTCGAGCGCCGGGAGCACGGCGGCAACGGCTGCGCGGGAGGCTGCACGGCAGGCGCTCGCGCAGATGAAGGGACAGACGCCGGCGCTCGCCATCGTCTTCGCGTCGCCGTCCTATGCGGATGTGGAGGCGGCGGCTCGCGCCGTTCGCGACGTCGTCGGCGACGCGCAGATCGTGGGCGGCACTGCGGCCGGCGCGGTCTTCGACGGTCATGGCTTCGCCGCGCGCGGCGTCTCCGTCGTCCTCGTCGGCGGCGACGCGATCGAGGTCGAGAGCCGGACCGCCGCCCTCGCGCCGCCCAGCTACATGGAGGCGGTGCCGGTCGCCGAGCGCATCGCGAAGCGCGCCCACGAAGCCGCCTCGCGCGGGCTCGCGCACTTCGCCTGCCTCGTGCTCGCGCCGAGCGCCCGGATCGATGGCGACGCGCTCGTCGCGGCGGTTCGCAAGGGCGCGGGTGCCCACGCGCAGCTCGCCGGCGGGGTCACCGGCGAGGACCAGGGGGCCCCGGGGCGAAGCCGCGTGTTCTTCGGCGACGAGCTGCGCGACGACTGCGCGGTGCTCACCGGCCTCTTCACGAAGGGCCCGGTCGGCATCGCCGCGCGCCATGGCGGCGCCCCCGTGGGCGCGACGCACGTCGTGACGCGCACCGAGGACACGTGGGTCGTGGAGATCGACGAGCGGCCCGCGCTCGACGTGTGGCTCGAGGACGTCCGCGCTGCGGGCGGCGAGCCCCCGAGCGACCGCAGCCTCGTCGCGCGGTATCTCGCCGATCGCTACGGGCTCGGGATCGCCGCCGAGCCCCCAGCTGCAACGAGCCCTCAGGACGCGCCCGAGCTCGTGGTCCGCGCTCCCTTCGACACGCGCGACGACGGCGCGCTCCTCCTGTCGGCGTCGATCGCCGAGGGCACGGCGGTGCGGGTGATCGGCTGGACCCGTGCCGACGTGCTACGGGCCTCCCGCGAGGCGGCCACCGCGGCAGCCACGCGTGCCGGCGGCGGGCCGGTGGCCGGGGCGCTCGTGCTCGCGTGCACCGGGCGCCTCCACACGCTCGGCGAGGCGTTCGCCGAGGAGCCCATGGGCGCCGCGCGGACGCTCGAGGCGAGCGTCGGCGGCGCGTGCGTCCACGGGGAGATCGCGCGGACGCTCCGGGACACGGAGGCCTTCTTCAACATGACCGCCGTGGTGATCGCGTTCCCCGCCGGTCCCTAGCCGCTCGTCACTCCTGGACGAGCGCCTGCATGTCCGGCGGCAGCGGCGACTTCACGTCGAACGCGAGGAGCGCGTCTCCCTCACCGTCGTACGAGATGCGCGCCGCGTGGAGCGCGTGACGGGTGAGCCCCGAGTCGTCCTTCGCGCCGTAGAGCGTGTCGCCGGCGAGCGGGTGCTCGATGGCCGCGAAGTGGGCGCGGAGCTGGTGGCGGACGGCACGCGGAGCGCTCGCCCGCACGAGCGCCCACGGTCCGACGCGGCGCTCGACCGTCCACGAGGTGACCGCGGGACGCGGCGCATACCGCATGACGTCGCGCGGGTGGATGCAGGGGTACACGCGGCGCTTGTCCTTCGGATGGTTCGCGATCGGGTACTCGATGGTGCCCGTATCCGGCAGGTTCTCGGACGCGCAGACGAGCAGGTACTCCTTGCCGAGCTTCTCGAACTGGAGCGCGTCCTTCAGCACCTCGAACGCGGCGGCGCTCCGCGCGACGACCACGAGCCCCGAGGTGTCGTTGTCGAGGCGGTGGACGATCCCGGGCTCGCGCGGCGAGTACCCGAAGCCGCTGAGCTCGGGGTAGTGCCCGACGAGCGCGTTGGCGAGCGTGCCGGTCTCGCCGGCGCGGATCGGCGCGGTCGGCTGGCCCGCCGGCTTGTCCACCACGAGCACCTTGGCGCTCTCGTGCCGGACCGCGAGCGGGGCCTCGGGCTCGGGCACGCACGGCTCGTTTCCGGCGCCGATCGCGGTCTCCTCGATGGCGATGACGTCGCCCTCGGACACGACGGCGCCCTTGACCACGTGGTGGCCGTTGACCTTCACGCCGCCGTCCTCGATCGCTCGCTTCACGCGCGCGCGGGACGCGCCGTCGACGAGGGCGACGATCGCCTTGTCGAGCCGGGCCCCGTTGTACGCCGCCGTGACCGTCACCTCGTGCTTCGCCATGATGGCCGGAGTCTAGTACCGCCGCTGCGGGGATCTGCGTAGAATCAGGGGGATTCGACGTGACGACGAACTGCGCCCAGTGTCAGAAGCCCATCGACGAGGGCGCGGCGGTCTGTCCGTTCTGCCGGACGCTGCAGCCCTCGCGTGGCCGGTCGCGGACGCTCGCCGCCGGGACGCAGATCGACCGGGGCTACGGCAAGATCATCGTCGACGAACGGATCGGCTCCGGCGCCATGGGCACGGTGTACCGCGCCTGGCTCTTCTGGGATCCGAAGGGACCGCGCGGCGAGGAGAGACCCGCGCTGCTCGCGCTGAAGCAGCTGAAGCCCCAGGCGAGCATCCAGCCCGAGCTGCGGGCGTTCTTCCAGAACGAGGCCGAGGCGCTGCAGCTCCTCGCTCATCCGAATGTCGTGCGCTTCCACGAGCTCTTCACGTGGACGCCGACGCTGAGCGGCGGCCCGCCTCTCGGTCCGGCGCAGACGCCGCCCCACGCGGTGCCCGCCGCGCCGATTCTCGCGATGGAGTACGTCGACGGCGACACGCTCGAGAACGTCGTCGCGCGCAACGTGGCGCGCGCGCAGCTCGCCGGCCAGGGCGCGCTGCCGGGGCTCCAGTTCCACCGCGCCTGGTACTACTTCCAGCAGCTCCTCGGGGCGCTCGCGGCGACGCACGCCCTCGGCATCGTGCACCGCGACGTGAAGCCGTCGAACATCATGATCCGCCGCGACGGCATCGTGAAGCTCACCGACTACGGCATCGCGCACCTCGTGAAGCCGCGTCACGGCCTCGCCGCGCCGTCGCCCCAGGAGCTCGCCCCGGGGACGGGCGCGTACATGTCCCCGGAGCAGGTGCTCGGGCACCATCTCGATGGCCGGAGTGACCTGTATTCTGCAGGCATCGTCCTCTACGAGATGCTCTCGGGGCGGCCGCCCTTCCTGCCGAGCGAGAAGTCCGAGTTCGCGCTGCGCATGGACCAGGTGGAGACCGCGCCGCCGCCCATTCGCCGGCTCGTTCCCCAGCTTCCTGCCGGTCTCGACGTGCTGTTCGACCGCGCGCTCGCCAAGGCGCCGTCGTCGCGCTTCGCGACCGCCATCGAGATGGGCGAGGCCTTCCGCGCGGCGTTCGGGCTGCCGATCACGCCCGCCTGGGAGGCGCAGGGCGAGATCGTCATCGCGGTGGCCGTCGCCGACCCCGCGCAGCGCGCGCAGAGGCTCGCGACGCTGCGTCAGGTCGTGAAGAAGGAGTACCGCACGCAGCCGATGCCCCAGCGTCCGGTGCCGCGCGCTCCCTGAATGCGGCCGCTCAGCCGAGCTTCGCCTTGGCGGCGCGCAGCTCGGTCTGGGCCTCGCGATGGTGCGGATTGCCGGCGAGGATCTCGGTGAAGTCCATGACCGCCTCGGCGAGCCGGTTCGACCGCGCCAGCAGCTTTCCGCGATAGAGGAGCGCGCGCTCGTTGGAAGGCTCGTCGTGGAGGATGTTCGACATCGTCATGACCGCCTCGCCGGTCGACGCGCTGCCGCTCAGCGCCTTCACCCAGGCGAGGAGCGAGAGGTAGTCGGCCTGCGTGGGATCGCCCTGGACGGCCCGCTGCGCGAGCTGCTGCGCGGCCGCGAGATCGTTCTTCTGCAGCGCCGCTTCCGCCGAACGGAAGCTCTGCATCGCCTCGAGGGCGGCCTCGGCGTCGGCCAGGCCCGCATCGCCCATGTCGATGGCGTGGTCGGTATCGGGGACCGCCGCGCCGAAGTCGATCTCTCCGGGCCGCGCCGCTGCCGCTTCCACGCGAGGCGGCGGCGGGCTCCCGAGCACCTGCGCGAGCCCGCTCCGGCCACTCGGCGGCGTGGCCTTGGGCTCGCCCGGCGCCACGCTGCGCCCCGGGTCAACGCCCGACGCGACCGGAGCTCGCGAGGGCGGCCCGCCACGCGCGGCGAACCCCGGCGAAGGACGCGCGATCGTCCGCGCGCCGTCGGGCGGCGTCGCGCTCGGATGCTGCGAGGGCTGCGCCGCCGGCCCGAGCGAGCGACGCGCCTCGGGCGGTGACGAGGGCTGCACCCCGACGATGGTCGCCTTCTTCGCGGTCATCGGACGGATCTGCGGAGGGTTCGCGCGCGGGAGGCCGCCACTCGGCCGTACGGCCGGCTGCATCGGCCGCGGCGCGGGGGCAGCCGAGACCTGACGAGCCGCGGGAACGTTCGTCGACACGGGGGCAGCCGCCTTCACCGCGCTGTTGCTCGGCGCGGGCACCGAGCCCGAGGCGGACGGCGCGCTGCTGTTGCTGCTCGCGCCGGACGACGGAGTCGGCTTCCACGTCGCGCCGGCGCGCGGGGCCATCGGACCCTTCTTCTGCCCCTTGAACGCGAACTGGCGCGTCACGGCGAGGGTGTAGACGAGCGAGGAGACCACCTCCTCGTCGGCGATGTTGCGCTTGAACAGGTGAGCGAGCGGATGCTGGTCCTGGAGGATCGCCTCGAGGGTCGCCTGCTCGTCCGGCAGCAGCGCGAGGTTCGTGAGGTCCGCGTCCTCGTGGACGATGAGCGGATGCTTCCCGATGCGGTTCAGCGTGGCGCGCACGCGGCCGCGGTCCATCCAGTTGCGCACGCTCGCGAGGATCGGGTTCAGCGCGCAGCCCACGGGCACGTCGCCCCCGCCCCAGCTCTCGAGGAGATCGAGATCGCGGAAGTACGAGTACGACACCTCCGGCGGCAGGTTGGCGAGGTACGCGACCTTGTTGAGCAGCTGCGCCTCGAGCGCCCAGGAGAGGGCCTCCCTGCTGACGAGGTCATGGCCGACGAGGTACTCGCCGAGCAGCACGCCGAGCCTCCGCGCGCCCTCCACCGCCTGCTCGACGGCCGCCGTCTCGATGGCCCCGCCGTGCACGAGGATCTGCCCGAGCAGCGCCACGGGATCGTGCAGACGGATCTTGGTGGGCACGCCGGCGACGAAGTAGAGGATGTCGTCGCCGCCCTCGCTCTCGAACAGCACGGTGCCGGTGAGCGCGTGGTCGAGCATGTAGACGAGGACGTGCGGCAGCGGCGTGGCGGCGAGGGTGCCGCGTGCGCTCGGCTCGCGCGTGGGGCGTACCGAACGACTCGCGCGCGGCGCGCCTTCGGCGGGAGCGGCGTCGCCTGCGCGCGGGTCTGCGCCGTGGAGCAGCGTCCGTTCGTCGGCGCGCGGCGGCATCGTCGGCGGGCGCAGCGAGTCGTTGATCATCCGGCCCATCGCCTCGGCGACGGCCGAGGGGCTCGACCCCATCGACGGAAGAGAGGCGCTCGAGGGCTGCTCGGACGACTGGATGCTGGAGCTCTCGGGACGCCCCGGGGTGTGCGTGCGCGGCTGCTTGTCGTCCTCGCCCCACGATGCGTAGCGGTCCGCGTACTGGTCGGCGATGCTGCGCGGGGGCGGCGCCTCCGCGGCCGGCGGATCGCTTTCGCGCTCGTCGCCGTAGGCCTCGACGTCGATGCCGGGCCCGTGCTCGAGACCCTTCCGCCACCCGTCGACGCTCATCACGCGCGCGACCGCGCGCTGCGGATCCTCCGCGAGCTCGATCTCGTGCGGCTCGAGCGCCTGCCCGTTCGCATCCATGACGAGGCGGATGCGCGCCTTGTCGGCAAGCCCCCTCGGGCCGCGCACCACCTCGGCGACCTCGCCCGTCGTGAGCTGGACGACCGTGCCCATGGGCAGCAGCCCGAGGGCGGCGACGAGCATGCGGAGCACGGTGCGGTCCTGCGGATCCTTGAGCTCCTCGCTGAGCGTCGCCACCGCGAAGTCGGGCGTGGGCGGCGGCAGCCCGGGCTCGGGCGTGAGGAGATCGTTGTAGCGGCGCGCGACCGTGATGATGCGCGCGTGCAACGTCGAAGGACGCGCTCCCCAGTACACGGGACCGAGCCACGTCTGCCGGCGGAGCCAGAGCGCCTCGAACGCGAGGACGGTCCGGGTGATCGAGGGCTCGTTCACGCGTCCCAGCGCGGTGAGCACCGCCGCCGAGCCCGCGGGCAGCCGGTCCTCCTGGTCCTCGGAGAGCGTCGTCGGACCGGCCATGCCAGGCATCGCGGGCCCTGCCGCCTGCGAGAGCGCCATCGCACGGGGACGCGCGACGTCGTGCATCATCGCCGCCATCGCGATCTGCGAGAGCACCGAGCGATCTTCGGTGACCTCACGCGCGAGCGTGACCGCCAGGATGGCGGTGTTCACGCCCCGGCCAGCCTCGTCGAAGTTCGCGTTCCGCACCTCGGTGACGCCGAGGAATGCGGGGGTCGACCCGTCGGACAGATCGACGAGGCTCTGCGCGATGCGCTTCACGCGGCGCGGGAGGATGTAGCGGCTCGCCTGCAGGTCCTCGTAGAACCGCCGCATGATGACGACCGCCGAGGCGTACATGCGCACGATGCGCTGGTCGTCGGTGAGGTCCTCGAGCTCCATGCCGCGAAGGCGCGCGCTGTCGGCCACGGGCCGCAGCCGCACCTTCGGCGTCGGCGAGACGAAGGGCATGCCGCGATAGCTGTTCGAGATCTGCTCCGCGAACGCGAGCAGCTCCTCCCGCGTGAGATCGCGGGCGATGAAGAGCTCGGAGCCGCCGAGGCGCTCGAAGAGCTCCCCGAGCTCGATCGCGCACTCGTACGTGTGCCGTGACCCCTTGAGGAGCTGGCCCGCGACGAAGATCGCGCGGTTCGCGAACAGCACGTTCACGTTCGACCCGGAGCGAAGACAGTAATCGCCGATGACCTGGTGGGTCTGCTCGAGCTGGCGGATGAACGCCTGGTTCGCGAGATCGTGGAGCTGGGCGAGCTTGGCGAGACGATAGATCGCGATGACGACGCCGGCGCCCAGCTCGCGCGCGTGCTCACGGCGGACGAACTCGCCCGCGTCGTTCGACACGATGTCGAGCCGCATCGTCATGCGGGCGACCCTCCTTGCGGCACGTTCCCGGCGCGCTGGGCGATGCGCTTGGCGGCATTGGCGGCGGCGAGGCGCGTCTCCTCGGACACGCCCCAGCGCGACTGCGAGAGCTCGCTCAGCGCGGCGCCGGTGGCGCGGTTGCGCGACAGCTCGCCCAGGAGCTCGGCGGCCTGCGCGCGCGTCGCCTCGCGGTTCTCGGTGACGAGGACGCCGCCCTTCTTCGCGATCTCGACCGCGAGCGGCTCGCCCCGCTCGGGCGAGACGAGGATCGCCGCACGCATCAGCTCGCGGCGCTCGTCGGCCCCGAGGTCCACGAAGGTCTTCGTGCCGATGATCCGCGCGATGGTGTTCCACGCCGCGCGCATCTGGTAGCGGGCGACCGCGCGCAGCGCCGCCATGCGCACGAACACCGACGGGTTCTCGATGAGCCCGTTGAGATCCTGCTGCGCATGCTCCGCGGAGGGCGCGGTGAGGACGCGGGCCTCGACGCGCGCGTTCACGTCGTCGCTCGTCGTGAACGACTGGAGCGCCTGGCGCGCGCCCGGCGTCCCGATGCGGCTCAACATGCCGAGGATCGCGGCGACCGCGCCCTCGTCCGCGCCGGGGACCGACAGCGCGATCTCGGCTTCACGGCCGGGCGCGTAGCGCTCGAGGAAGCTCGTGAGCACGTTGCGCACCTGCGGGTCCTTCGTCTCGCGGAGGTTCACGAGCACGGTCCCGATCTCGTTCGGCCCGAGGCCCGAGAGCACCGGAACGAACGTCTCGAGCCCGCTCGGGTCGTCACGCAGGCGGCGCAGCACGATCTCGAGGGTCTCGCCGCCGAACATCGCGTTGGTGAGCGCGGCGGCGAGCTTGCCCTGGTTCTCGGCGCCCTGGACGCGCGCCCGGAGCCGCTCGATGACGGCCTGGCTCAGCTGGATGGCGAGACCGAGCTTGCCGGTGACCGCGAGGTCCGACGCCGACTTGCGCAGCGACGCGAGCACGAGGGGCGCGTCGCGGTTCGTGGCCGCGTCGAGGTAGCCCTCCACGAGCGCGTCCACGTAGCGCTCGCTCCATACCTCGCGCGGCACCTCGAACTGCGGGAGCAGCGCGGTGCGCATGCCGTCGTCGAGGGCGAAGGGGGAGCGCTCCCGGACCTTGTTGCGCGCGCCCTCGTCGGTCGAGAGGTTCATCGCCTTCATCTCGATGCGGTCGGTCTGCATCGCGGCGGCCCGCTGGGCGAGGTTCTCGATCTGGTCGGCCTCGCCGTAGAAGGCCTCGCGCTCGGCGGCATCGCCCTCCGCGAAGGCATCGACGACCTGCCACTTCACGTGGGGAAGCGCCTTCTCCCAGAAGGCCGCGGCGAGGTCGTCCTCGGGCGGAAGGTCGCGGCCGGGATCGACGAGGAAGAGCGAGAACATGTCGCGCAGCTCGTCGAGCGTGATGCCCTGGTCGATCCCGAACGTCCGCATTCCGCAGGCGAACATGTTGTACGGGATCGAGTCGAACGGCGGCCCGGGCTCCCAGACGGTGTGGCCGAACGCCATGAACGAGTAAGGGCGGAGCGTGAAGCCGACGAGGTCCGGCTGGAGCTTCAGCGCCTCGGTCATGGCCTCGAAGCCGGTCTTCAGCGTTCGCTCGGTGGCGGGATGCGCCCAGCCGAACTGACGCACGCTCGGGAGGATGCGGTCGAAGTGGCGGAGGACGTCGCGTAGCGCCTGCACGCGCGGGTCGGACTCGAGGACCTCGCCGGTCGCGCCCTCGCCGCCGACCTGGAGGCTGAGGCTCGCGGGGGTGAGCGTCGAGCCGGTGGGCGCGAGCGCCGGCTGGTAGCCGACGAGCGGGTCGTAGGCGGGCTGGTTCGGCGACGCCGGAACGGGCTGGGAGAGGCCCTGCGTCTGCACGTGGATCTGCGGGATCGCCGGCATGCCGATGCCGGGAAGTCCGCCGCGGATCTGGGGCGCCTGCAGGCCATGCGGGGAGAGCGACGGCTGCGCCGGTGCGGCCGGCGCGGCGACCTGCGGCTGAGGGGCGGGTGCAGCCGGTGCGGGAGCGGCGCCCGGCTTCGGCGGCGGCGCCGGAGCGGCCGCGAGGTTCGGCACGACCTCGAGCGGCCGCGGCGGCGGGAGCGCCTCGAGCGCCCCGACGTTCTGCGAAGGCATCAGCTCGATGAGCCCGCGCTGCATCTCGCGCGCGTCCTGGAAACGGTTGCGCCGATCCCAGGCAAGGGCCTTGTCGATGACCTTGATCAGCTCGATCGGGAGGTGCGGCGCGAGCCGGGCGACCGACGGCACCGGCTTGGTCGCCGCCATCACGAGCGCCTCCTGCTCGGTGCGGCCGTTGTTGATGCGATGACCCGTGATGAGCGCGTGCATCATCGCGCCGACCGAGAAGAGATCGGCGCGACCGTCGAGCTGGTCGACGAGGCCCATCGCCTGCTCCGGAGACATGTACGCCGGCGTTCCGAGCGCCGTGCCCGTGGCGGTCCGTTCGCTCGTCGCGTCACGCATCTGCGCGACGCCGAAGTCGAGCACCTTGATCTCACCGTCGTTGGTGATGAAGATGTTCGCCGGCTTGAGGTCGCGGTGGATGACGTTGATCGCGTGGCACGACGCGAGGCAGTCGGCGACGCGCTCGCAGATCTGGAGGACGCGGCCGATCGGCATGGTGCGTCCGCACTTCTTCCACGCATCACGCACCGTCTCGCCGAGGAGCAGCTCCATGATGAGGAACGGCTCGCCCTGCTCGGTCACGTCGTCGTCGAGCACCTGCACGGTGGCCGAGTGATTGACCTTGTTCGAGACGTACGCCTCGCGAAGGAACCGCTCGCAGATGGTCTTCTCGCGCGCGAAGTCGGCGTGGAGGATCTTGAGGGCGGCGCGCTGGCCGTTGCGGTGCGAGGCCGCATAGACCGCAGCCATGCCGCCGACGCCGAGGAGCCCCTCGATTGTCCACTTTCCCTTGATGATCGAGCCGACCCGCGCGGTCGGGCCCTGCTCGTCACCGGCTTTGGAAGACTTTACGAGGTCGGCCACGCAAGCTCACCGTGCGTCCCCCGCGGACGGCCTTCCCCCTCCCCCCACCGCAGCTCGCCCGCGAGCGCGCCTGGGAGTCGGGGAAATTGTCGAGCCGCGGAGGCTCTCGATGAGGATATCGATCCCGGGGAGCACGTGACACGTGCTTTTTCGAGGCATCGCGCGGGTTTCCGCTGAGCCCCCCGCCCCTCCCGCGCGGCTAAGTACGCGTAATCACGGCAGAGGCTGAGGTTGGCGCCTCGCGAGCCGAGGTTCAGGCGACGTTCAGGCCCGCTCGCGCGGCGCGTCGGAGGTGGTCGGGTCACGCACGACGGTCAGCGCGGCGGCGGCCGCGAACCCCGCCACGATGGGTACGAGCGCCGGCGGCGCGACGCCGAAGGCGACCCCCAGGAGTGACAGCGCGTGCGCTCCGCCGGCGATCAGCGCGGCGGTCTTCGCACGCTCGCGACATGCCCGCGGCACGGTCAAGGCGAGGGCGGCATCGCGCACGTCGTCGCTCGCGAGCGCCGCCGACCACTCGCCGGGCGCCGCGCCCGCCGCGCTCATCGCGACCGAGACGTCCGCCGCCCCGAGCGCGCCGTCGTCCGACGACGGGTGACCGAGCGCGGCGACGACCCGGCCGTCGTCGGCGAGCGCCCGCACCTCGGCCCCGCGGTCACCCGGAAGGATCTCGGGCCGGACGTGCTCGAGGTCGAGAGCTCGGGCGATCGTCTCGCACGTCTCGCGGGCTTCGCCGCTCAGGAGGACAGGCTCGATGCGTGCATCATGCATACGCTGGACGGCGGCGCGGGCGCCGGGACGGAGCCCGTCCTGCAGCGCGACGAGGCCGACGAGCCGATCACCGATCGACACCAGCTGCACGCTGCGCCCCTGTCCTTCGAGCTCGTTGATGCGAGCGTCCGCGATGGCGACGCTCACCTTCTCCTGGAGGAGGAAGGCGCGGCTGCCGACGAGCACGCGCTCGCCCGTCGACGCGAGCGCGGTCACGCCGAGGCCGGCATGCGCGACCGCCGAACGAACGTCCTCGGGACGCACGCCTCGCGCCCGGGCGGCCCGCAGCACCGCGGCCGACGAGGCCTCGGTCGAGGCGAGCTCGGCGCCCGCCGCGAGCGCGAGCACGCGGTCCGTGTCCTCGGGACGGGTGCTCGTCGTGACCTCTGCTCCGCGGCCCGAGACCGCCTCCACCGCGACGATCTCCGGCTCACCGAGGAGGATCGTGCCGCGCGAGCACACCACCGCGACGTCGGCGCGGGCCGCCGCGTCGAACGCGGCCGCATCCTTGTAGACGATGCCGCGGCGCTGCGCGGCGATGTGCCCGCGGCCGTGCGCGAGCGAGGCCGATGCCGCGGCGACGAGCCCGCACGCCGCGAAGGCGCCGGCGCTCGCCGCG